>CAMOJW010000009.1 GCA_946617225.1 uncultured Lachnospiraceae bacterium | reverse complement strand
TCATGGTGCACGGCGACGATTCCGGCCGGGTGCTGCCGCCCAGGATCGCCCCCCCACAGGTCATGATCATCCCGATCCAGCAGCGCAAGCCCGGCGTCCTCGACAAGGCGCGCGAACTGGCGCAGGAACTGTCCGATTTCCGGGTCAAAGTGGACGAGACCGACAAGAGCCCGGGCTTCAAGTTCGCGGATCAGGAGATGCGCGGCATCCCGCTGCGCGTGGAGATCGGCCCCCGCGACATCGAGAACGGCAAGTGCATCGTGGTCCGCAGGGACAACGGCGAGAAGCAGGAAGTCGCCCTCAGCGAGCTGAAGGAGACCATCGCCGCCCTCCTGCCGCAGATCCAGCAGGATATGTATGACCGCGCCAAGGCACACCTGGATTCCCACACCTACTCCGCGGCGGACAAGGCCGAATTTGAGAAGGTCTTTGCCGAGAAGAGCGGTTTTGTCAAGGCCATGTGGTGCGGAGACCGCGCCTGCGAGGACGCGATCAAAGAGCAGATGGGCGTCACCAGCAGATGCATGCCTTTCCATCAGGAGCATATTGCCGACACCTGCGTCTGGTGCGGCAGGAAAGCACAGAAGATGGTCTACTGGGGCAGAGCCTACTGATCGACGGTCCGCACAGCGGACCGGGATCTGTTCGGGTGCCCCGGAGATCCTCCGCCGGCAGGGCGGAAAGGGGCACAGAAAGGACAGACAGAATTGAGAGAGATCCGGCTTCCGGACAATGTGAACAGGATCCTTGCACAGCTGCGCGCCGCGGGGCATGAAGCCTACGCGGTGGGCGGCTGTGTTCGTGATTCCCTGCTGGGCAGGGAGCCCGATGACTGGGATATCACCACATCAGCGCGTCCGGAGCAGGTCAAGGCCCTGTTTTCCCGGACCGTAGACACCGGCCTGAAGCACGGCACCGTGACAGTACTGCTGGGCGGCGAGGGCTACGAGGTGACCACCTACCGGGTGGACGGCGTCTACAGCGACGGGAGACACCCGGACAGCGTGACTTTCACAGCGGATCTGGCAGAGGACCTCTGCCGGAGGGATTTTACCATCAACGCCATGGCCTACTCCCCGGAGGGAGGCCTGGTGGACCTGTTCGGGGGACAGCAGGACCTCGAGACCGGTGTGGTCAGGGCTGTGGGAGACCCGGTGCGGCGCTTTTCGGAGGACGCCCTGCGGATGATGCGTGCGGTCCGTTTTGCCGCCCAGCTGGGGTACACGGTGGAGGCCGATACGCTGGCCGCGGCCGGAGAGCTCTCGGGGACCCTGCGCAAGGTGAGCCCCGAGCGGATCCGCGTGGAGATGGACAAACTCCTCACCTCCCCCCATCCCGGCATGTTCCGGCTCCTGTGGGAGACGGGCCTCACGAGGGTATTTCTCCCCGAGTGGGACCTCTGCATGGAGACCCCGCAGAACAATCCCCATCATCTGTACAGCGTCGGCGAGCATATCCTGCACTGCCTGGAGGCGGTGAGGGCGGACCGGATCCTCCGGCTGACGATGCTGTTCCACGATATAGGGAAACCTCAGTGCCGGAGCACGGATGAGCAGGGGGTGGATCATTTCTACGGCCATCAGGAGGTGTCCGCGCAGCTGACGGACAGCCGCATGCGCGCCCTGCGGTATGACAACGCCACCCGGGAGCGGGTCGTGCGCCTGGTCCGACTGCACGACCTGAAGATCACGGAGACCCCGGCGGGAGTCCGCAGAGCCGCTGCCTCCCTGGGGGAGGAGCTGTTCCCGCTCCTTCTGGAAGTCAAGGCGGCCGATGTCGCCGCCCAGAGCGGATTCCAGAGAGAGGACAAGGAAGCGAGCCTGTCGCGGATCCGGGAGATCTACGCGGAGGTCCTGGCCAAGGGAGACTGCGTGCAGCTCAAGGACCTGGCCGTCAACGGGCGGGACCTGATGGAAGCGGGGATCCCGGCCGGTCCCGGGCTCGGCAGGATCCTGCAGATGCTCCTGCGGGACGTACAGGAGGAGCCCGGTCGAAATGAACGCGCTTACCTTCTGGAAAGGGCCCTTAATTCACATTTTTTTAATGAAGATGCGGAGAGATAGGCGGGATGTCCGGTTGACAAAGGAAGAGCGGCGTTATAAATTTAATATGTTAACTAATCATGGAGATAATCCATAATTAATCAGGAGGTCAAGATGAACAAGACAGAGATCATTGCTGCCCTGGCCGAGAAGGCGGGTTTGTCCAAGAAAGATGCAGAGAAGGCACTGAAGGCATTTACCGACACAGTCGCTGAAGAGCTTGCCAAGGGTGAGAAGGTCCAGATCGTGGGCTTCGGCACTTTCGAAGTGAGCGAGAGAGCTGCCAGAGAAGGCCGCAATCCGCAGTCCGGTGAGACCATCACCATCGCTGCATCCAAGGCTCCCAGGTTCAAAGCCGGCAAGGCCCTCAAGGACGCCATCAACTGACGCGGCAGAACGATCATAGGAGATATTGGCGGCCCGGAGTTATCTCCGGGCTGTCGTTCGATTTACGGAAGCGACGGGAAGGGACTCGATGAGGCTGGACAAGTATCTGAAGGTATCAAGGCTGATCAAACGGCGCACGGTGGCCAACGAGGCCTGCGACAGCGGCCGCGTCACACTGAACGGCAAGGTCGCCCGCGCCTCCGCGGAGGTCAGGCCCGGGGACATCATCGGCATTTCCTTCGGGGACCGGCTGACACAGGCGGAGGTGCTCACTGTACAGGACAATGTGAGAAAAGAAGCCGCCGGCGATATGTATCGCCTGCTGTAAGAGAAGCCGCCGGAACGGCGGAGACACACAGGGAGGTGCCTGGTGGATCCCAAGACAGTACAGTCGAACAGACAGAACAGATTCAGTATGTTCCTCGCTTTTCTCGTTGTCGTATCCATGATGGTCGCCGTTGCCTACAACGGATGGGGACTGGTCCGCAGACTGCAGGATAACCGTGCCAGAAAAGAGCAGCTGCTGGAGGAGATCCGCCAGGAAGAGGAACGCGCGGAACAGATCGAGACCTACCGGAAGTTTACCAAAACAGACGAATTCGTGGAACAGATCGCCCGGGAGAGGCTCGGCCTGATCAAGGAGGGCGAATTGATCTTCCGGGAAGCGGGGGGTCAATGAGTCTGTACGGAAGAGTCACAGAACAGATGCAGGCGCACGGGATCGTGCAGTCGGGAGACAGGATACTGGCAGCAGTCTCCGGCGGCGCGGATTCCGTGTGTCTTCTTTATTTGCTGGCACAGTACGGAAGAGAGAAGGGCCTGTACCTGCGCGCCGCGCACATCCATCACGGACTGCGGGAGAGCGCCGACAGGGACTGTGCGTTTACGGCCGATCTGTGCCGGCAGCTGGGGATCCCCTGCGCGGTCAGAAGAGTGGACGCGGGAGGATACGCGGCAGAGAACGGCCTGGGGACGGAGGAGGCCGCCCGGATCCTCCGATACAGGGCGCTGGAGGAGATATGTCTGGAGTGGGAGGAGGAGAGCCCCGGTCCGCGGGTCCTCATTGCCGCCGCCCATCACAGGGAGGATCAGGCGGAGACGGTCCTCTACCGTCTCTGCAGAGGTACCGGGATCGCCGGTGCCGCGGGCATGCGGCTGAGAAACGGGCGCATCATCCGGCCGCTGCTGCACTGTACGCGGCAGGAGATCGAAGAGGAACTGCACAGGCGGGGGAGCTCCTGGTGCACGGACGAGACCAATGAAGACACCTGCTACGCCCGCAACAGGATCCGGCACGAGATCATGCCGGCGCTGGAGGCGGTCCACGGCGGAGCCGGCCTGCATCTGGCACAGTTCGCCGCGGAAGCCGCTCAGACGGAGGATTACCTCGCCGCGCAGACCGCGGAAGCGCTGCGGCGCTGTCTGCTCTCCGGTGATCAGGCAGCTCCGGCGGGAGGACAGGAGGCAGAGGAGCTCCGCGGAGGTCCCGAAGAGACCCTCACGCTGCGCAGGGACGGCCAGCCCTTGGCTGTCCTGTCGGTCCTCAGGCTGCGCGGGGAGCACCCCCTGATCCGCGGGCGCGTCCTCTATGCGGCCCTGGCGGATGCCTGCGGCAGCAGGAAGGATCTGACCGCCGCCCATGTGGACGCGCTCCTGGCGCTGACGGAGAGAGGCGGCACCGGCAGCCTGGACCTGCCCTGCGGGCTGCGCGCCGTGAAGACGGGGAAATGGCCGGCATATCTCAGTCCTGTCACCCGGGAGGCTTATGACGTCAGGGTCATGACCCCGGAAACATCGCGCGCGTTCCTGGCCGCGGAGGGGACGGAAGGGCCGGGAGGCAGTCTCCGGCTCCCCGAAAACCAGTATACGAAATGGTTCGATTATGATAAAATATCTTCGCTTCCTGCCCTGCGGACGAGACAGCCGGGGGACAGGATCGGTATCGGCAGCCCGGAGGGCATCCGCTCCAAGAGCCTGCGGCGCTGCATGATCGATGCCGGGATACCGGCGCCGCTGCGGGACCGGCTGGTCCTTCCCGCGGTGGACGGGGAGATCCTCTGGATCCCCGGGTACCGGATCCATGAAGCGTACAAAGTCACAGGGGCAACGGAGAGGATCCTGGAGCTGCGGCTCCGGGCGGACAGCGCAGACCCGCGGGACAGCGGGGAGAATGGAGAGACAGATGAGTGAGAAGATTGAAGTCCTGATCACGGAGCAGGAAGTCGACGACAAGATCCGCGCACTGGGGGAGCAGATCTCCCGGGACTACGCCGGCAGGCAGGTCCATCTCGTGGGAGTGCTCAAAGGCGCCGCTTTTTTCATGTGTGAACTGGCCAAAAGGATCACCGTGCCCGTATCCATGGACTTCATGTCCGTGTCCAGTTACGGCGCTTCCACCAAATCCAGCGGCATCGTCAGGATCATCAAGGACCTGGATGAGCCCCTGGAGGGCAAGGACGTGCTGGTGGTCGAGGATATCGTGGACTCCGGCCGCACCGTCAGCTATCTGACGGAACTCTTCCGTGACCGCAAGGCGGCCTCCATCCGCTACTGCACCCTGCTGGATAAACCGGAACGCCGCGTGGTGGACCTGGATATGGATTATGTCGGTTTCCGCATCCCCGACAAGTTCGTGGTGGGATACGGTATGGATTACGATCAGCGCTACAGGAATCTCCCCTACATCGGAGTGGTCCGTTTCGACGAGGACTGAGCGGAGGTAAACATTGGATAACAGATTTTCAGGCGGCCGGCAGGGCCTGTTCCTGCCGATGCTGCTCATCGCCGCGGTCATTTTTATTTTCGCACCGCTGCTGCGCGGCAATTCCGGCGCGAACAGCCGGACCTACACGCTGGAGAGCTTCCGGGAGGACGCCGGGGCCGGCAGAGTGGAGGCCGTGGAGATCAATCCCAGCCGGGACAATGCTGCCGGATACGGGACGATCAGGCTCAAGGACGGGAGCCGCCAGACCCTGTATGTCACGGACGTGACCGTTCTGGAGGGGATGGCCAGGGAGTATTCCCTGGATCCCGTGGTCAGGAGCATACCTTCCGACGGTTCCCTGCTGAGCAGCCTGATCCCGATGCTCATGACGCTGGCGATCTGCATGTTCTTCTTCTACATGATGAATCAGCAGATGGGCGGCGGCGCCAATGCCCGGATGATGAATTTCGGCAAGAGCAAGGCCAGGCTCAGCAGCGACAGCGGGGTGACCCTGGCGGACGTGGCCGGCCTGGACGAGGAGAAGGAGGACCTCGAGGAGATCATCGATTTCCTCAAGGATCCCGGGAAGTATACGCGCATCGGCGCCAGGATCCCCAAGGGCGTCCTGCTCGAAGGCGCCCCCGGAACGGGCAAGACCCTGCTCGCCAAGGCCGTGGCAGGAGAGGCCCGCGTCCCCTTCTACAGCATTTCGGGATCGGATTTTGTGGAGATGTTCGTGGGCGTCGGCGCTTCCCGTGTCAGGGACATGTTCGACGAAGCCAAGAAAAACGCCCCCTGCATCGTCTTCATCGATGAGATCGACGCTGTGGCCAGGCGCCGCGGCACCGGCCTGGGCGGCTCTCACGACGAGAGAGAGCAGACCCTGAACCAGCTCCTGGTGGAGATGGACGGTTTCGGCGTCAACGAGGGCATCATCATCATGGCGGCCACCAACCGCGTGGACATCCTGGATCCCGCGATCATGCGCCCGGGACGTTTTGACAGGAAGATCGCCGTCGGCCGGCCCGACGTCAAGGGCAGGGAGGCGATCCTGAAGGTCCATGCGAGAAAACGCGCCGTAGGCGAGGACGTGGATCTGCAGGAGATCGCCCGCAGCACGGCCGGATTCACGGGAGCTGATCTGGAGAACCTGCTGAACGAAGCGGCCATCACCGCCGCACGGGACGGGCGGGAATTCATCCGTCAGGAGGATATCCGCCAGGCCTTCATCAAGGTCGGGATCGGCAGGGAGAAGAAGAGCAGGATCATCTCCGAGGAGGAGAAGAGGATCACCGCCTATCACGAGACGGGACACGCCATCCTCTTCCATGAACTGCCCAACGTGGGCAAAGTCTATACCATCTCCGTGATCCCCACCGGCCAGGGAGCCGGCGGCTACACCATGCAGCTGCCCGAGAAGGACCGCATGTACATGACCCGCGGGCGCATGCTGGAGGAGATCATGGTCAGCCTGGGCGGCAGGATCGCCGAGGAACTGGTCCTGGATGATATCACCACGGGCGCTTCCGCCGACATACAGCAGGCGACGGGGATCGCCAGACAGATGGTCACCCGGTACGGCATGTCGCCCGTCATCGGGACGATCAACTATGAGCAGGGAGCGGAGGATGTTTTCCTCGGCTATGACCTGGGCCACGAGAACCGCCACAGTGAACTCATGAGCGGCGAGATCGACAAGGAAGTCAACCGCATCATACGGGAGTGCTACGACAAAGCCCGGGAGATCGTGGTCTCCAACGAGGACGTGCTGCACGCTGCCGCACAGCTCCTGATCGAGAAGGAGAAGGTCACCGGCGAGGAATTTGACGCTCTGTTCGAACGCATCACGGCACAGCGGGGTCTTACAGAAGGAGAAGGATGAGCGATAATCCGCGTTCGGACCGGACCGCCGGCAGGGCGGACAGACAAGATGATGACCGTTATGTCCTGTTGACGGAGACGCCGGTCCCGCAGCTGATCTGCAGGCTGGCGGTCCCCACCGTCATCAGTATGCTGGTCACGGGCATCTACAGCTCCGCTGACACCTTTTTCGTGGGCAGGATCTCCACCCAGGCGACGGCCGCGGTGGGTCTGGCCTTCTCGGTCATGGCGGTGATCCAGGCCCTGGGATTCATGTGCGGCCACGGCTCCGGCAATTACCTGTCCCGGATGCTGGGTGCCGCCAGACAGCGTGAAGCCGAGGAGATGGCGGCCACGGGTTTTGCCCTGGCGCTGCTGATCGGAGCGGCTGTCGCCGCGGGAGGCAATCTCCGGATCGACAGTCTGTGCCGGCTGATCGGCGCATCCGATACGACGCTGGCGGATACCCGCAGCTATCTCCGTATCATCCTGCTGGGCGCCCCTCTGATGACGGGGCAGTTCGTGATCAACAACCAGCTGCGCTTCCAGGGCAAGGCCGTTTATGCCATGGCCGGCCTGCTGTGCGGCGCAGTCATTAATATCGCCCTGGATCCGATCCTCATGTTCGGGTGCGGACTGGGGACGGCCGGCGCGGCCCTGGCCACGGTGTCCGGGCAGCTGATCAGCTTCTGTGTGCTCCTGGCGGGCAGTTTTCACGGAGAGAATATCCGGCTCCGCCTCGGAAACGTCCGCCTGAACGCCTATTATATCGGCCAGATCCTCAACGGCGGTCTGCCCTCGCTGTTCCGGCAGGGGCTTGCCGCCGCTGCGACGATGCTCCTGAACACATCCGCCGCCCGGTTCGGCGGGGATGCCGCCGTCGCCGGCATGAGCGTGGTGACGCGGGTGATGGCCCTGACGAGCAGTGCTCTCATCGGTTTCGGCCAGGGATATCAGCCCGTCTGTTCCTTCAATTACGGTGCGGCCAGGACCGACCGCGTGAAGGAGGGCTTCTGGTTCTGCGTCAGAGGGGGCACGCTGTTCCTGATCGCGGGCGGAGCGCTGTGCGATCTCTTCGCGCCGCAGATCATCGCCTTTTTCCGGAATGATCCGGAGGTGGTCCGGATCGGCGCAGATGCCCTGCGCTGGCAGGCGACGGTACTTCCCGTCCTCGGCTTTACCGTCATGAGCAACATGATGCTGCAGTCCATCGGCAGCGGCCTGAAGGCCTCGATCTGTTCCTCCGCCAGGAGCGGGATCTTCTTCATCCCGCTGATCCTGATCCTGCCGCGGGTCCTGGGCCTGCAGGGCGTGATCATGACGCAGGCGCTGGCAGATCTGAGCGCCCTGCTCCTGACGATACCGCTCGCCCTGTCCGAACTCAGAAAGATGTAAACAGCATGAATATGACAGAACAAATGAAAGAGACACCGGCAGATATCGCTCCCGGTGCTGATTATATGGTGAGAGCTTCGGCAGCTGACGCACAGCTGCGGGCTTTTGCCGTCACGGGGAGAGGCCTCACGCAGACCGCCCACGAGTCGCACGGGACCAGTCCCGTCGCCACGGCGGCGCTGGGAAGGACGATGTGCGGTGCCCTGATGATGGCCGACATGCTCAAGGGAGAGGACGACGTGCTCACCGTCAAGATCGACGGGGACGGGCCGCTCCACGGCATCGTGGTGACAGCGGACAATCACGGGCATGTGAAGGGCTATGTCCACGAACCGGATGTGTGGCTCCCGGACAGGGTGCCGGGCCATCTGAACGTGGGAGGAGCCGTGGGCAGGGGCTCGCTGACAGTGATCCGCGACCTGGGCCTGAAAGACCCCTACATCGGCCGCATCACCCTGCGCAGCGGCGAGATCGCCGAGGACCTCACGTACTACTACGCCGAATCGGAGCAGATCCCTTCTACCGTGGGCCTGGGAGTTCTGGTGGACACGGACGGATCCGTGCTGCAGGCGGGCGGTTTCGTGGTACAGCTGATGCCGGCCGCGGGTGAGGAGATCATCAGCCGCCTGGAGCAGAATCTGCAGGGGCTTCCCTCCGTCACGGAGATGCTGACGGACGGCTGTACGCCGGAGCAGATGCTGGAGAGGATCCTGGAAGGCCTGTCGCCGGTCATCACGGAGCGGACGGAGGTATCCTTCCGGTGTGACTGCAGCGAACAGCGCTGCGAGCGGGGCCTGATCCTCCTGGGAGAGAAGGAACTGCGGGACCTGATCTCGGAGGACCGGGACGTGGAGATGAAGTGCCAGTTCTGCGGCCGCAGATACCGCTTCACTCCGGAGCACCTGCGCCGACTGCTGCCCCTGGCGGTACCGGTCAGCCGGGAACAGCTGGAAGGAGCGGAAGAGGATCCCGCCGCTGACGATAGACATTTTTGACACGAGCAGAGAAGAGGGAGACCATGGTCTGTATGAATTGCGGCTGCGTGCTGCCCGATGACCGAGAGATCTGCAGCCACTGCGGGGCAGTGGTGAAGATCCGTCCCGGGGACAGTCAGACAGATGAAGCGAGCCTGGAGGAACTGCGCAGAGTATCCAGGATGATGAAGGCGCACAGAGAGGAGATCCCTGCGGAAGAGCAGGATCCCGAGCCGGAAGTTCCCGCAGAGGAGGTCCTTTCCGAGCCGGAGGCTCCCGCAGAGGAGGTTCTTTCCGAACCGGAGCCCCCCACTGAAGAGGAACTTCCCGAGGCGGAGACCCCCGCAGAGGAGCCGGCGCCCGGATCGGAGACTCCCGAAGATGCCGGATCAGAGGCAGATGCGGGATCAAAGGCAGCTGCAGAGGCGGAGGAGCCCGGACCGGCGCCTGCGGCACAGGAAGCGGCACCGGCGGACCGGACTGTTCAGGCTCCCCGGAAGAGCGGAACGAGTGCCTCCGGGGGGATCCTGTCCGTGCTGACCGCGCCTTTTGCCGAGGCCATGCGGCGCAGAAAAGAAGACCGCGACCACGATCTGCGCAGACGTGAGCGCAGCAGGACGAGGAGAAAACGCACCAACTCCGAGAAATATACCGTCACCCTGGTGATCCTGGTGATGATGGCCCTCTGTGTCCTCTTCTATCTGCTGGGACAGAGAGGCCGGAGCAGGGGGACCGGTGCTGAGAACGTACAGACGCAGCAGAATGCGGCCCCGTCCGCAGGAGACGGCGCGGGAGAGAGCACGGAAGAAGAGACGGAGGAGCAGACGGGACCCGGCGGTACGGAGGATGACGGGACATGATCAGAACGAATGATGCCGCGGGACGGTGGACAGCTGCTGTCCTGGCCGTCCTGTGTCTCCTGACGCTCCTGACAGGCTGTGCCCTGCCGGGACGTGAAAAAGAGGAGATCGCCCCTTATACGCAGGAGCAGGTGAGCAGATACGTCAGGGAACGCTACGGCGAGGATGTTCACTTTATGAGCGAGGAGCAGATGTCGTCGGCGGACGGCAGCATCGTGTCCGTTTACCGGTACAAGACCGCGGACGACATCACTTTTGCGGTGCTGGCCGGCGTGCAGGCCAGGTATGTCGACGGGCTCCCCACGGAGGCCAGGAGCCGGTGGCTGAGCGACAATTATTTTGACCGCGTGATGGCGGCCCGGCAGGAGGAGATCACGGCGGCGATCGCCGGATCCGGTCTGAGAGGAGAACTCACACAGACCGGGCAGGAGGGACGCGGAGCGGGCACTGTCTGTCAGCTGCGCATCTATCTCGAGAGCGACGACCAGTTCAATGACTGTGTCATGCTCCTCACGGAGATCAACAGCATCCTCGGTTACCGGGCGGCGGAGACGGACGGCTCGGTGGGCAGGGCGGTCCCGGAAGGCAAGAGCGCCCACATCTATCTGCAGCCCGCGAACAGGCTGCCCGACGACGACCCGCAGTACAGCTGGGACGGAGGCGCCTACAGAGTATTCTACGAGATCTCGGCGATCCCTTTTACCCTGGACGGGGAGGACCTGAACCCCGGCGAGGTGCGGGAAACGCTGCAGCACGATTATGTGGACCGGGCCAGGGCCCTCGGCAGGGACATCTATGATCCCGGGGACGACCTCTTCTACAAATATCCCGCCTCCGTGGTCACGGTCAAGTCCATCGGAGACGTAGATGTGTCGGATTCAGGCGTTTTTACCTTCGTGTACGACCGGGACACCGACAGCTATTGGATGTGCTGTCTGGATCCCTGCCAGGATTTTAAGGACAGACCTTACGACTACGCGTGCGAGGGGACCTTCGCAAGGATGGTGGAGGATCTGGGAGGTCTGTATTTCCCGGGCAAATGGAAAGCTTCCTGGAGCATCGACGGCTCGGAGTGGTCCGCGGAACTGGTGACCGGCGAGAGCGCGGGCGTTTCCTGCGCCTACCGCAGACTGGATCTGCTCTGCGACGGTGAGGTCCAGCTGCTCTCCCAGGTGCCGGAGGGACTGGTGCGCGGCGGCAGCGGTCAGTACGGCAGCAACGGGACGGTGAGCGGCCGGGCCTACAGCCCGGAGGACCTCGAGAAACTGCTCCATGTGAAGACCGATATCGACAGACAGAACGGGACGGCCGTGATCTACAAGCCTGTAGAAGCGGAAGAACAGGAAGACAGTGCAGAAGGGCAGGAGTGAATGACATTGAAGACAGGACTTGTGATGGAGGGAGGCGCCATGCGCGGGATGTTCACCGCCGGCGTCCTGGATATCATGATCGAGCGGGGGCTGACTTTCGACGGGGCCGTGGGCGTCTCCGCCGGCGCGGTCTTTGGCTGCAACTTCAAATCGGGCCAGAACGGCAGGAGCTTCCGCTACAATCTGAAGTACGCCGGAGACAGCCGGTACTGCAGCCTCCGGTCCCTGCTGAAGACTGGTGACCTGTACGGGGTGGATTTCTGTTACCGGGAGATCCCGGAGAAACTGGATCCTTTTGACGTCCGGGCCTATCAGGAGAATCCCATGCCCTTCTATGTGGTCTGTACGGACGTGGACACCGGGCGCGCGGTGTACCGCAGGCTCGACAGGGGGGACAGGAGCGATATGGACTGGTTCCGCGCCTCCGCCTCCATGCCGCTGGCCTCCCGGATGGTAGAGATCGACGGCGGGAGATACCTGGACGGCGGTATCGCGGATTCGATCCCGCTGCGCTTCATGGAGCGCGCCGGTTACGAGAGGAACGTCGTGATCCTCACACAGCCGGCTTCCTATGTAAAGAAACCGTCGCCGATGCAGCCGGCGATCGCCGCCGCGTATGTGCGGCATCCGGCCCTGGTGCGGTCCATGGCGACCCGCCACGTGCGCTACAACAGCGACACAGCCTATGTGAAACAGCAGGAGGAGGCAGGCAGAGTGTTTGTCTTCCGGCCCGCGCAGAGCCTGGGGATCCCCCATACGGAGAGCGACCGCGGAGAACTGCTCCGGGTCTATGAACTCGGAAGGACCGCAGCGGAGGCACGCTGGGAAGAACTGATGACTTTCCTGGGCAGGGGAGAGGCAGACACTTCAGCCAGTACATCGCGGTGAGGCTGTCACCGACGCGGAGGTAAACAGGATGACACAGGAGACCATCTTCGTCACCGGGCACATGCACCCGGACACCGATTCGGTGGCTGCGGCCATCGGCTATGCCTTCTATAAGAGAGCCAACGGCGTCAGGGCGGTGCCCTGCCGCCTCGGGACGCTGAACGCGGAGTCCAGATATCTGCTCCGCCGCTTCGGCTTCGAGGAACCGATGCTCCTGGAAGATGCCCGCGTCAGGCTCTCCGAGATCGAA
Organism: uncultured Lachnospiraceae bacterium; assembly: GCA_946617225.1. Classification (GTDB taxonomy): domain Bacteria; phylum Bacillota; class Clostridia; order Lachnospirales; family Lachnospiraceae; genus CAG-791. Next base: position 14,547 of record CAMOJW010000009.1, on the reverse strand, counting down.
CTGGATAGACCGGTCCTCGTGAAGCCGGGCCAGACCATCTACGAGACCATCCGGGCCATGGAGGCGGAGAACCAGAAGACCTGCTGCGTGGTCGATGAGGATCAGAGAATACTCGGCGTGGTCACCATGAACGATGTCGCAAACCTTGCCATGGGCGATACCGCCGACACCAGCCGGGTCCTGCAGGGCGTGTCCCCCGAGAATATCGCCACGGCCATCGGCGGCAGGATCATCTTCAAGGCGGAGCAGAACCGCGTCAACGGCAAGGTCAGCGTCATCGCCATCACGAAGGGCAATCTGGACATCTTCAACATGGGGGACAAGATCGTCGTGACGGGCGATGATCCGGAAGCCCAGATGGAACTGATCGAAAAAGGCGCCGCCGTCCTGGTCGTAGTCCGTGCGGAGAAGGTCAGCGACGAAGTGCTGCGGGCAGCCGAAAAGTACGACTGCAGCGTGATCATCTCCGGCCACAGCACCATGAATACGTCGCGCTACGTTTTCTTCTCACCGGCAGTATCCCTGATCATGCACGAGAAGCCCATCTGCTTCTATGACCGGGAGCTCGTGGAGGAAGTCGGCAAAAAGATCACCCGCAGCCGCTTCCGCGCCTACCCGGTCCTCGATGACGACGGACGTGTCGTGGGCTGCGTCTCCCGCTACCACGTGATGACGGCCCGCAACAAGAAGATCATCATGGTGGACCACAACGAATTCTCCCAGTCCGTGCGCGCCATCGACCGCGCGGAGGTGCTGGAAGTCATCGACCACCACAGGATCAACGATTTTTCCACCAAAAGGCCTGTCGCCTTCCGAAATGAGATCGTCGGATCCAGCGCCACCATCGTGGCGACCATCTTCCGCGAGAACCAGGTGCCGATCCCGGCCAATCTGGCGGGCCTGCTCCTCGGCGCGATCCTGTCGGATACGCTGAAGTTCCAGTCCCCCACTACCACGGACAAGGACAGGGCCACAGCCAATATCCTGGCAGCCCTGGCGGACGTGGATATCGACGAGTTCGCCACCGACATGTTCACTGTCAGCGCCAATATCGGCGGCAGGAGCGTGGAGGAACTGATCAACACCGATATCAAGTTCTTTGACATCGAGGGCTGCAGGACCATGATCGCGCAGGTGCTGGTCCCCACAGCCGCTTCCGCCCGGGGCATGGCGCAGGAAGTGCAGGAAGCACTGGATGAATTTACAGCCAAGAAAGGCCTGGATCTCTGCGTGCTGGCCATGACCAGCATCCTGGACCACGGTTCGGTGTTTTTTGCCTCCGGAGACAGGCAGGAGTGGGCGCTGGAAGCTTTCCCCGACACAGAGAATGAAACGCACACGGTGCAGAAGGGCATCCTGTCGAGAAAATCGCAGATAGTGCCCATGCTGACCGCCGTGATCCAGAAATATTCCTGAACAGATACAGGAGGACAGGAAAGAGAATGAGTGAACTGGAAAACAGGGACCTGACAGAGGAAAACGTCGTCCCGGACGTGCCGGAAGACACTGCTGCGGAGACACCCGCGGAGCAGCCCCTGCCGGAAGAGCCCGCCCCTGCGGAGGTGCCGGAAGAGCCGGTCTCCGGGGCGGTACCTGAGGAGGAGCCCCTGCCCGCCGCTGAGGAGGCAGTCGAAGAGGATACGGCCGCTGAGGAGGCAGTCGAAGAGGAAGAAGAGGAAGAAGAGGAAGAAGAGGAGGAAGAGACCAGACGCTCCTTCCACATCCTTCCCACGCTGTTCTTCCTGATCGTTCTGCTGGGCTGCGGCGTCTATGTTTACGGCGCTCAGAAGACGGAAGGCCATTTCTTCCGGGGGACGACCATCAACGGGATCGACGTCAGCGGCATGACGGCTTCGCAGGCGGAGCGCCTGTTCTCGGAGCAGGCGGACAGCTACAGCGTGGAGATCGATTTCCGCGACGGGAGCAAAGAGGTCCTCACAGGCGAGGATCTGGGATTCGGCTATGTCTCCGACGGGAGCCCGGCCCGTTTTCTCGCGGGGCAGGACAAGTGGCAGTGGATCCTGAGCTATCTCAGGAACAGTGAATATACCATGAGCACCACCTTCGTCTGCGATGAGGACAGGGCGGATGCGGCAGTGCGCGCTCTTCCCGAGCTGCAGGCCTCCCGCATGAAGGCGCCGGTGGATGCCTACATGGAGTTCCAGGACGGTAAATTCGTGATCATCCCCGAGGAAGAGGGGGAGACCGTGGATACGGATGTCGTGGCCGCAGCCGTACTGGACAGGGTCCGGAACGACGGCAGGGATCTCTCCGCGGCCGTTTCCGCAGGCAGTCTGGAGAACAGCGGGACCTCGACTTCCGGGGCAGTCATCCGGGTGGCGGAACTGGACAAGGCCTACGCCGAGCCTGCGGTGCGCAGCGACGATGAGGCCCTGAACAAAAAGGTCAACAAGCTGAACAAATACCTGGCCGCCAGCATCACTTACAAGATGCCCGACGGCAAGACGAGGGTGCTGGATTCCGCCACGACCATCAAATGGCTCTCCAAGGACAAGAACGGGCAGTACTACAAGGACGACAAGGTCTGGGACAAAAAAGTCGAAGAATTCGTCGACAAGCTCTTCAACGACACCAACACCATGGGCCGGAGCAGGAAGTTCAAGTCCACGAACAGGGGGCAGATCACCATCAAGGGCGGCGATTACGGCTACCAGATCGACTGGAACGAGGAGTACGCGCAGCTGAAGAAAGAGCTGAGCGAAGGCAAGAAGGTGGAGCGGGAGCCCTGCTACTGGAACTGGGAGTACCCCGGGCACACCATGAGCAACGACGGGATCGGCGACGACTACATCGAGGTCGACCTCTCCGCCCAGATGGTCTATATCTACCGGAACGGCAAGCAGGTGGTCTCCACGCCCTGCGTGTCCGGCACGACCTCCACGAACCACGGGACGCCCACCGGCATCTACGGGATCATATTCAAAAAGAGAGATTTCACCCTCACCGGAGACATCATGGCCAACGGCAAGCCGGAATATGAGACCAAGGTGGGCTACTGGATGCCCTTCTACAACGGGTGCGGTTTCCACGACGCTTGGTGGAGGAGCGCCTTCGGCGGAACGATCTACAAGACGGCCGGTTCGCACGGATGCGTGAACCTGCCCGCGGGGATCAGTCCCAAATTCTATGAGAATGTGGAAGTGAGGATGCCCGTCATCCTGTATTACTGATCTTTCAGCACACACAGCGCCGCGAGATCCGGGACAGCACAGATCCGCGGATCTCACGGGCGGAAAGAAGGTGACCATGGCCGATATCGCGGGAGTCCGCAGACAGACTCACAATCGTTTTCTGAACATGTACGAGCTGGACGCCGTCACGGACAGCGGCCGCCACTTTCCCTATTACGTCGCCTCCCGCGCGGAGTCGGAGGAGGGGCTTAAGCTCCGGACAGGGGTCAACAGGCCCGATGGTGTCCTGATCTATGCGCTCTACGGAGAGGAGCATGACCGGGTGGTGCTCATCCGCCAGTATCGCTATCCCCTGGGAGGCTATCTCTATGAGTTTCCCGCCGGCCTGGTGGAACAGGAAGAGGATCAGCGCGAGGCGGCCATCCGCGAATTCCACGAGGAGACGGGTCTCACCCTGACTCCGTTGGAAGCGGACCCCATGTACGAGGCGCCCCGCTTCACTACCGCGGGGCTCACGGACGAATCCTGCGCCGCAGTCTACGGCTATGCCTCCGGGACGGTCTCCGACAGTTTCCTGGAAGACGCGGAGGACCTGCAGATCGTTCTGGCCGACCGCGAGGAGGCCCGGCGGATCCTGCGGGAGGAGCCGGTCGCCATCATGTGCGCGTACCAGCTGATGCATTTCATCCACGATGAGAAGCCTTTTGCCTTCCTGCAGCAGGACAGCTGAGCAGAGCGCAGGGCAGGAAGAGAGAAAAGGGCAGAGACAGGACACAGCAGGGTAGAGAACATGATATAAGAAGAAGCCCTTCGCAACGGCTCCGGAGATCCGGCTCTGTTGCGAAGGGCTTCTTCTGAAAGGGGGAGTATGTAAATCAAATTCGAGAGAGAGAGGCGATCATATGAGGGGGGAGAGTTTGCTGACCGCTCTCTCGTCTACAGTTGTTATCATACACTACAGTTCTTAGATATGTATTTCCAAACAATGAAGATCTTATAAACAAAGCCGAAAAAAAGAAAGAAGTCGGAGGTTTGGGCTGTTTCGGGACATCGCGCTGTATACCCGGGACAGAAGGACAGACAGAAGCTCCGGCTGCCGCCTGGCAATCGGAGCTTCCGTTTGGGGATGTAAAATGTTTAGGGGGGTAATGTTGTGAACTTCCGTTCACAGAGCGTATAATAGCAGAATAAAAAAGAAATAACAGGCTCAGGTTTGACAATAATTGGGGTGATTTTGACATTGGGAGAATTGACTGAGAGGATCCGCCGCGCACCGGTGACGGCGGCTATGACTTTTATCTGCGTCGCACTCTGGCTGTGGACGGACCGGGCCGGGGAAGCCGTATATGAGAGATATGCCCTGATCAGCAGGGCGGTCCTGGACGGACACGAGTGGTACAGGCTCGTGACGTCCGCTTTTCTGCATTTCGGCCTGCAGCATCTTTTCAGCAATATGCTGATCCTGTTCCTGGCCGGGGCGGTGGCGGAGGTGAACCTGGGGAGCGTCCCTTTTCTCGCGCTCTATCTGGCCAGTGCCCTGACCGGCAATGCCGCTTCGGTGTGTCTGGACGCGCTGACAGGTGCGCAGACGGTCTCCGTGGGGGCCAGCGGGGCAGTGTTCGGTGTGATGGGTACCATCCTCGTCCTCCTGTTCCGCGCGAGGGGGCAGATAGGAAAAGGCTCGTCCCTGGGCCTGCGTGCCGTCCTGATGCTGCTGTTCTCGGTCTACAGCGGGTTCGCGGCCGGAGACGTGAACAACGCCGCCCACCTCGGCGGCCTGGCCGCGGGGGTCCTGCTGGGCCTGCTCTTCACGCGGAGGCGGAGCCTGTTCGACCTCTCCGGGCTCCGGTGAGAAGGGCCGGACGATCTCCGGCAATGAACTGACTGTCCCGGTGCATTCTCCGCAGGATCAGTTATCGCGGTCCAGAAAACCCATCTCCTCCGCCAGCCCGGCGATACCGCGGAAGGTAAGGATACTGACGTTGCGGGACAGGGTGCTCAGATCCCCCTGTCTGCCTCCCAGGAACCACTGGCGGTAGACGGCGACCATGCCGCTGAGCGCGTACTCGATGACATAATCGAACCGGTCCATATCCATGCTGACCTGTCCGCGCAGGGCCTCCATCAGATAGGACTTGAGGGCGGACACGACCTTGGCCAGAAGGGAGTTCATGCTGTCTGCGGCCAGGATCCGGTCATAGAGGTCCGCTTCGGCGCTGATCAGGCCGGTCAGCGTCAGGAACACCTCGGAAGGATCCTCTATGAGGTGCATGAGCTGGATGTCTTTCAGGGCCGTACGGAAATCATCCACGATCTGGTTCTCGATCTCCTCGAGGACCATGGAGACGTCGCTGTAGTAATTGTAGAAAGTCTTGCGGTTGATGTCGGCGGTCTGTGCAAGCTCCGTGACCGTGATCTCACTGAGAGGCTTTTCAGCCAGCAGCTCCAGCAGAGCGCTATGCACGGCATTTTTGGTGCGGATGATCCTGCGGTCGGTCGTTTTCACTGTTTTCCCCTTTGCGGCATGCTCCAGTGCCACACTTTCAGCGGTCTGTGTGGATTATTCCCCACAGAGACAGAAGGTTGTGGTTGCCAAATGTTCACATTTGTATAATAATACACAATTGTACCGCTAACAAGGCGGTCCGGAGCATAACGCTCCGGAACGACCGGCGCAGAGAGCACAGATCCGGCCCGGACACCGGGACCGGCAGGAACGGAGGAGAGCATGCAGGACTACACGATCGCGATCGATGCATCGGTGGATATTCGGGACGGCTATCTGGAAGAGCACGGGATCGTGCTCATCCCCATGAAATATATGCTGGACGGCAGGGAATACGTGATGGAGACCAAACCGACCCGCGAGGAGAGCAAGGCCTTCTACGACGCCATGAGACGCGGCGCGCCGGTGAGTACCAGCCAGATCACCCCCTTCTATTATGAGGAGACTTTCCGGAAAGAGGCGGAGGCAGGAAATGCCCTTCTGTATCTCTCCCTGTCAGGCGGACTCAGCAATACCTGCAATTCGGCCAGGACCGCCGCAGGACTGGTCTGTGAGGACTGCCCTTCCTTCAGGGTGGAAGTGGTGGACACCCTGGCGGGGACAGGCGGCATGGGCCTGATGCTGATGAAAGCCGTCGAAAACCGTGATAAGGGCCTGACCCTCGAAGAGAACGCGGCAGCACTGCGAAAGACCGCGCTTTCAGTCTGCCACTGGTTCTTTGTGGACGACCTGTCGTATCTGCACAGGGGCGGGCGCATCAGCGCTGCCACAGCTGTAGCTGGTGCCATGCTGAACATCAAGCCTGTCCTGAGGATCGATGAGAAGGGAGCGCTGGTCAGTTTTTCCAAACAGAGAGGCCTGCCCAGGGTAATGCGTTTTCTCGTCGATGAGTACATGGCGAGCCGGGATCCGGAGATCGGCCGGGACGTGATCATCGTCCATGCCGATGCCGAGGAGAGGGCGGCTGAACTCAGAGACAGAGTGGCAGCCGCGGATCCGGATGCAAGGATCCAGGTCTGTCCCATCAGCCCCATCATCGGTGCCCATGTGGGCCCCGGCATGATGGCGCTCATCCATTTCGGAAAGAGAGACCTGACACTCAGATAAGATCCGCGGGCGTCCCGGACAGTCCGTCCTTTCGAGCCCGCCGGTGGATCTGCCGATTCGTAAAGAGAGAAGTATTATGGAAATGCAGATGAATTTCCTCCGCAAACTGCCTACACCGGAGGAATTAAAGAAGCTTTACCCCACCGACGAGGCGATCCGGGGAATCAAGGAGCAGAAGGACCGCGAGATAGCGGCCGTTCTGACAGGGGAGGATGACCGCCTGCTCCTGCTGATCGGCCCCTGCAGCGCCGACAATGAGGAGGCGGTGCTGGAATACATGCACCGGCTGGCGGCTGTCAATGACAAGGTGAAGGAGAGGCTCCTGATCGTGCCCCGCGTGTACACGAACAAACCGCGCACCAAGGGACTCGGCTACAAGGGAATGCTCCATCAGCCGGACCCTCACCGCGCGGAGGACATGCTGGCCGGGATCATCGCCATTCGGCAGATGCACACACGCGTCGTCAGGGAGACGGGATTCACCTGCGCGGAGGAGATGCTGTATCCGGAAAATCATCGCTACCTGTCGGATCTGCTGTCCTATGTGGCTGTCGGCGCCCGCAGCGTCGAGAACCAGCAGCACAGGCTGGTGGCCAGCGGGATCGGGATCCCCGCCGGGATGAAGAATCCGACCGGCGGAGAGATGTCCGTCATGATGAACGCCATCACGGCGGCGCAGAGCCCGCAGCGGTTCCAGTACCGCGGGTGGGAAGTCCAGACGGCAGGCAACCCTCTGGCGCACGCCATCCTCAGGGGCAGGACGGACCACTTCGGCCAGAGCGTACCGAACTATCATTACGAGGACCTGCAGCACCTGAAACAGGCGTACGAGGAGAGCGGCCTTCAGAACCCGGCCGTTATCATAGACGTGAATCACGCCAACTCCGGCAAACGTTACCTGGAACAGATCCGCATCTCACAGGACGTCATGCACAGCCGGCACGTTTCGGGGGATATCCGGAGACTGGTCAAGGGCCTGATGATCGAGAGCTATCTGGAGGACGGCGCGCAGAGCGTAGACGGTTCCATCTACGGAATGTCGATCACCGACCCCTGCCTCGGGTGGGCCAGGTCGGAGCAGCTGATCCTGGAACTGGCGGAAATGGTATAGCGCACAAATAAGAACAGCTCCTTTCCGGAGATCTCCGGAGGAGCTGTTTTACTGTTCGGGTCATTGTTCAGTTTTTAATTGTCCTGACCGGCGTCCCCGTTCAGCAGATCTTCATAAGTACATCCCAGAATGTCACGGATCGCCTTCAGCTGTTCGAGAGAGATGTGCTGTCTGCCTCCCTCGATCTTTACAAGGCTCTCCCTGGTCAGAGCCACGTCACACAGCTGCACCCGCGAAGCCATCTCCGTCTGTCCGATTCCCTCTTCAAGGCGGATCCGGCGGATGTTCGAACCGATCGTGTTGGACTCATCGGCTTTGATCTTGTGTTTACCCATACCTCACCATCCTGTAACAGATATCTACCGCTATTATCATTTTATCATACTATAGTACAACGTTTGCACAAAGGGACTTGTAATGGTTCGAACGACTCGAAAAAATGTGGTTTTTTTGTGAATTTATTGTTAATAAAGGCATGTATTCCGCCCGGATTGTTCCCTATAAAACGCATTGTTTTTGCGCGCCGGAAAGTGTAAAATAAATGTATATGTGCCTGTGGCACAGAGATCGGAGGGAGCGTATGCGCGGACAATGGAGCCGGATCACACAGCGGCTGGTCATGATCGGTCAGCTGGGTCTGTCTCTCCTCATGCCGCTGCTGCTCTGCCTGTTCGTCTGTTATTATCTGAACACGAGGCTGGGTGTACCCCTGTGGGTCTATCTGCCGGGATTCGTGTTCGGTCTCCTGAGTTCCTTCATGACAGCCTATAAGTTCTGGCTCACGGTACAGAAGCGGGAGCGGGAACAGGAAGAGGAGCGGGAGCAGACGATCTCATTCAGCAGCCATCGGTAAGGCCGCAAGGAACAGAGGAGAGCATTTGAAACTACAGCCGGCAGTAAAAAAGGAAACAGCCTTCGTGGCCGCCGGAACGGCCGCGATGAGCCTTGTGACGGTCGTTGCCTTTTTCGGGCTGCATGCAGTCCGTCCGGAGCGTGTGCCGGCGGACGGATCCGTGGTCCTGGGAGCTGTCCTGGGATGCGGCGTGGCGGTCCTGAATTTCTTCCTGATGGCCATGACCGTCCAGAAAGTGGCGGAGACAGAACAGTATGACAATGCGTACCGGACCATGCAGATCAGCTACCGGTACCGCACGTTCCTGCAGCTCATCTGGTGTGTGCTCGCGATGGTGCTGCCTTTTATAAACCCCGTGGCGGGGATCCTCCCGCTGCTGTGGCCGAGCATCCTGATCAAGGCCCGGGGCATCCTGTCCGGAGCGGCCGTCGCCGCCGAGGATCACAAGGAGAGCACGGCGGCCGCGGATCCGGGAACGGAGACGCCCGCTGAGGCAACTGAGGAAAATGCCGGAAAGGAGGTAAACGGATAGATATGGAATTTGACGTAACTGGCGCACGGATATTTTTGCGCATTCCCACCGGCATCCCGGTACTGGGTGATTTCATGATCACGGAGACCCTGGTCATCACCTGGCTCGTGATGCTGATCATCACCGGCCTCTGTATCTTCCTGACACGCAACCTGAAGGTCGAGAACATCTCGAAACGCCAGGCGGTGGCGGAGATGATCGTGGAAGCTGCCAACAATCTGGTGCGCAGCAACACGGGCGGAACGAAGTTCGACAGACTCATTCCTTTCGTGGCAGCTCTTTTTGCCTCCAGTGTGGTCATGAACCTGATCAGCCTGATCGGTCTCAGGAGTCCCACGGCAGACCTGTCTACGGAGGCCGGCTGGGCGATAGTGGTCTTTATCATGATCACGGCAGAGAAGATCAAAGCCGGCGGTGTCCTCGGGTATCTGAAGGGCTTCACGCAGCCGATCCCGGTGATGACACCCTTCAATATCCTGTCCGAGCTGGCGACGCCTGTCAGTATGGCGTGCCGTCATTTCGGCAATATCCTGTCCGGTGTCGTTATCAACGGCCTGATCTATGCGGCACTGGCCGTGGCTTCTTCGGCTCTTCTGGGGCTGATCCCCGGAGCCGTGGGCGAGTTCCTCAGCCACATCCCGATCCTGGATGTCGGTCTGCCGGCGGTCCTCTCGGTCTACTTCGACTGGTTCTCCGGCGTGATGCAGGCTTTCATCTTCACCATGCTGACGATCATGTATATCGCCAACGCGGCGGACGGCTGAGTTCCGTTCCCGCAGTTCCCGGCGCGGCGGGTCATCCGCGCACTTACGGTAAGGACGCAGATGCGGCGCACTGCCGCATGCGCAATATAATCATCTATCAAATTCGAGAAGGAGACAGAAAATGGATTTTACAATTCTCGCCAAAGGTATCGCTCTGGCAGGCTGCGCCATCGGCGCCGGCTGCGCTCTGATCGCGGGTATCGGCCCCGGTATCGGTGAAGGCAACGCTGTAGCAAAGGCACTGGAAGCCATCGGCCGTCAGCCGGAGTGCAAGGGTGATGTCACCAGCACCATGCTGCTGGGCTGCGCTATCGCTGAGACGACAGGTATCTACGGTTTCGTCACGGGACTTCTGCTGATCTTCGTCGCGCCCGGCATGTTCATGGGCTTCCTCGGCTGATCCGGCCGGCGGCGACAGGGAAGGGCCGTGCGCGGAGACGCACGGCGCAGATGAAGTCAACCCTCAGGGAGGCAGTAAATGGGTACACAACCACTTGTAACGCTCGTCCCGTGGACGCTCATCGCCCAGATCCTCAACCTGTTCATCCAGATGTACCTGATCAAACGTTTCCTCTTCAAGCCGATCAATGAGATCCTGCAGAAGAGGAGGGAACTGGCCGACAAGGAGATCCGGGATGCGCGGGATGCCAGGGCCGAGGCGGACGGACTGAAGGAGCAGTATGAGACCGGTCTGGCGCAGGCCAGGGCGGAAGCTGCGCAGATCGTCCAGGGCGCTCAGAAAGAAGCGGAACGCAAGGCCGAGGAGACTGTGCGCGATGCACAGAAACAGGCGGCTGCGATACGCGCGCGCGCGGAAGCGGACATCGCGCAGGAGAGGAAAAAAGCCATCAACGAGGTCAAGGATGAGATCGGCGGACTCGCCATGGACATCGCCGGCAAGGTGGTGGAAAAAGAGATCACCGAGAGCGATCACAGGCGCCTCATTGATGAATTCATTCAGAAAGTTGGGGAAGCATCATGACGACAGCGTCCAGTCTCTACGGGCAGAGCCTGTATGACCTGGCGTCGGAGGAGGGCCTCACAGAGCAGATCCTTCGGGAGATGGAGGCGGTGGACACTATCTTCAAAGAGAATCCCGCCTATATCCCGCTCCTCCTGGAGCCCTCGATCCCCCGCAGGGAACGCCTGGGACTCGTCAGGGAGGCTTTCGGGGAGCAGATCCATCCCTATCTCCTGAATTATCTGATGATCCTTCTGGAGAACGGCCTGCTCCGCGGTTTCAGCGCCAGTCTGCGCACGTTCCGCAGCGCCTACAACCGCGACAACGGGATCGCGGAAGCGACAGTGACCAGCGCCGTCGCGCTCACGGACGCGCAGGCAGAAGCACTCAGAAGCAGGCTGGCAGACCTCAGCGGGAAGCACGTTCTGCTGACACAGAAGGTCGACAGCAGCGTTCTGGGCGGTCTCCGTGTGGAGATCGAAGGAAAGCTTCTGGACGGCACGGTCATGGGCAGGCTCGCCGACCTTCGCAGAAAGGTCAGTGACACAGTATTGTAAAGGAATAGACCTATGGAATTAAAACCAGAGATGATATCCCAGGTGATCCGCAGTCAGATCAAGAATTATCAGAATGCGATCATCCAGAATGAGACCGGCACAGTGCTGACGGTCGGCGACGGTATCTCCAGGGTCAGCGGTCTGGTGAACTGCATGGCCGGAGAACTGCTCGAGTTTGAGAACGGGACCTTTGGCATGGCACAGAACCTGGAGGAGAACAGCGTTTCCGCCGTTCTCTTCGGTGATGACAAGGGGATCAGCGAAGGGCAGACGGTCAAGAGGACCGGCCGCGTCGTTTCCGTTCCCGTGGGAGATGCCATGATCGGCCGCGTGGTGAACGCCATCGGCCAGCCCATCGACGGAGCGGGCCCCATCGAGGCCTCCGAATACCGTCCGGTGGAGACCAAAGCCCCCGGCATCATCGAGCGTCAGCCCGTCAAGGAGCCGCTGCAGACCGGTATCAAGGCCATCGACTCCATGATCCCCATCGGAAGGGGACAGCGAGAGCTGATCATCGGCGACCGCCAGACCGGCAAGACCACCATCGCCACCGACACGATCCTGAACCAGAAGGGCAAGGACGTGATCTGTATCTATGTCGCCATCGGCCAGAAGCGCTCCACGGTGACCAATATCGTGCAGCAGCTGCGGGACGGCGGCGCCATGGAGTATTCCATCGTCGTGGCCGCGACGGCTTCCGAGCCCTCGCCGCTGCAGTACATCGCCCCCTACTCCGGCTGTGCCATGGGCGAGTACTTCATGAACAAGGGCAGGCATGTGCTGATCATCTACGACGATCTGTCCAAACACGCCGTAGCGTACCGCGCCCTGTCCCTGCTGATCCGCCGCCCGCCGGGCCGTGAGGCGTATCCGGGCGACGTGTTCTATCTGCATTCGAGACTGCTCGAGAGAGCAGCCAAACTCTCCGATGAACTGGGCGGCGGTTCCCTGACTGCCCTTCCGATCATCGAGACGCAGGCGGGCGACGTCTCCGCATATATCCCCACGAACGTGATCTCCATCACGGACGGCCAGATCTTCCTGGAGACCGAGCTGTTCCACTCCGGCATCATGCCGGCCGTGAACCCCGGCATCTCCGTCTCCCGCGTCGGCGGCAACGCCCAGATCAAGGCGATGAAGAAGGTCGCCGGCACCCTGAAACTGGTCTACTCCCAGTACAGGGAACTGCAGAGTTTTGCCCAGTTCGGTTCCGATCTGGATGCCGACACCAAGGCAAGACTGGCGCAGGGCGAGCGCATCGTGGAAGTCCTCAAACAGGGCAAGGCTGCGCCTGTCCCTGTGGAGAAACAGGTCGCCATCCTCTACGCGGTGGTCAAGGGCATCCTCACTGACGTCGATGTCAAGGATATCGCCGACTATGAAGACGGCCTCTATACCAGGCTGGAGCAGGATCCGGACGGCGTCGCAGCCATGCGTGCCATCCGCGAGACCGGCGCGCTGGATGAAGCCGCTGAGAACAGTCTGAAGACTGCCCTGAACACTTACACACAGGCTTTCCTCGCGCAGAGGCAGTGACCGTCTGCAGGAAACATGTGGTCATGCAATCTGAATGGAGGTATTTATGGCAGCTGCCAACATGAAAGCTGTTAAACTCCGGATCAAGAGTGTCCAGAATACCATGCAGATCACCAAGGCCATGCAGCTGGTAGCGGCTTCCAAGCTCCGCAAAGCCAAGGAGCGGGCAGACCTTTCCAAGCCCTACTTCGAGATCATGCGGCAGACCCTTCGCGATATCGCTGAGAACAACACGGATTTCCAGTCACCTTATACCAGACAGGTCAAGAATGACAAGTGGCTCTACATCGTCATCGCCGGCGACAGAGGCCTGGCGGGCGGTTATAACTCGAATCTTTTCAAGTTTATGGAGAGCGAGACCAGGGGCAGGGACTACATGGTGCTGCCCATCGGCAAGAAATCCGTCGAATACTTCAAGCACCGCGGTGTGGAACTCTTCACCGAGGAATACGCGGAAGTCGCCAGAATGAGCGTTTCCAGCTGCTTTGGCATCGCCAAGATGATCTGCGATGCGTACTCTTCCGGGCGCTTCGGACATGTCCTTCTGTGCTACACGCAGTTCGTGTCCATGATGACGCAGACTCCCGGGGCGACATCGCTGCTCCCTCTCTCCGACTTCAAGGAGGAGGCGAGAGAAGAGCGCGAGAGACAGGGAGACACGACTCCCGCCGAGCCAGTCAAGGATCTGATCCTGTATGAGCCTGACAGCGAGACGGTCTTCAATGCCATCGTTCCCGAGTATCTGGCAGGACTTCTGTACACCAGCATCAATGTTTCCGTGGCCAGTGAACTGGCAGCCAGGCGGACGGCCATGGAAGCGGCGACGGACAACGCCGGGGAGATGATTGAAAAGCTGAGTCTCTTCTACAACAGGGCCAGACAGGCAAGCATCACCCAGGAGATCACGGAGATCGTCGCGGGTGCCGAGGGAGGCTGATCTCCCCCTGCAGTGCGCGCCGGAAATCGATCAAAGGAGTAATAACGCATATGAGTGAGAAACATACAGGTAAGATCATTCAGATCACCGGCCCTGTTCTGGATATCCGCTTCAAGGAGGGCGAACTGCCGGCTCTGCTCGATGCCATCGAGATCAAAGTGGGAGACCGCACACTGATCGCGGAGGTGGCCCAGCAGATCGGAGATGACGTGGTCCGCTGCATCGCCATGAGCTCCACGGACGGCCTGGTCCGCGGCACGGAAGCTGTGGATCTGGGCGGCCCCATCACGGTGCCCGTCGGCGACGAGTGCCTCGGCCGTGTCTTCAATCTTCTGGGAGAACCCGTGGACAACCGTCCCGCCCCCGAAGCGAAGGAACGCTGGGCTATCCATCGCCCCGCCCCGTCCTTTGAGGACCAGACGCCGGCTACGGAGATCCTGGAGACCGGCATCAAGGTCGTCGACCTGATCTGCCCCTACGCCAAGGGCGGCAAGATCGGTCTGTTCGGCGGCGCGGGCGTCGGCAAGACCG
>CAMOJW010000008.1 GCA_946617225.1 uncultured Lachnospiraceae bacterium | reverse complement strand
CTAAGGGTTGAGCCTATGGCTCTATTTAATTTACACCAGTATAGGGACGTGGCCCTTGAAGAGGCTGAGGCATCATTCCAGTAACAGGGAATCATCAGCTGTAGTGACAGCCAGAGACTTGAAGAGGCTGGAGCGTCATTCCAGTAACAGGAAATCAACGGCTGTAGTGACTGTCAGAGATTTGGAGAGACTGAGAGGTCACCACAGCAGCAGAAATCAAGCAGCTGTGATGAGATCCGGTCTCAGAGACCGAACAGAAAAATCCATCAGGAGGAGACCGGTTTGAAAAAAGGTACCATAGTCACAGGCATCATCACGGAGAGGCGTTTTCCCGACAAGGGCGTGCTGCTCCTGGAGGAGGGCCCGTGCATCGTCAAAAACACCCTCCCCGGACAGGAAGTGGAAGCCAGGATCATCAAGACCCGCAAGGGCAAAATGGAAGCCCGTCTCCTGCGCGTGCTCCGGCCCGCCCCCACTGAGACAGTCTCCCCCTGCCCTGTCTACGGAGACTGCGGCGGATGCAGCAGCCTCACTCTGCCTTACGGGGAGGAGTGCAGGATCAAGGAACAGCAGGTCCGCGCCCTCCTCGCCGGTGCGCTGGAGAGCATCGACGAATGCAGTAACGAATGCAGTGACAAATGCAGTGACAAATGCGGTGACATGAGCGGTGACACATGCAGTGACATGAGCGATGACAGCGATCCCCGGTCCGCATACGCCTCCCTCGACTGGTTCGAGGGCCTCCTCCCTTCGCCCGTGGTGAGCGGGTATCGCAATAAGATGGAGTTTTCGTTCGGCAACAGCGAGCTGGGCGGGCCCCTGACCCTGGGCATGCACCGCCGCGGCAGCTTCTACGACATCGTGGATGCCGGCGGCTGCGTCATCACTGACGGCGATTTCCGGACCATCGTCCGCGCTGCGGTCGACTTCTTCCGAGGGACCGGCCTGCCCTTCTACCACCGCATGAAAAAAGAAGGCTACCTCCGTCACCTCCTCGTCCGCAAAGCCGCCCACACCGGCGAGATCCTGGTGGACCTGGTGACCACCTCCCGGGTGATCCCCCCTAGTCAGGAACAGACGAAAGGCGCAGATATGTCCCGCGCAGAGACAGTCTTCGCAGATACTGTCCTCTCCGAGATCCTGCACGACTACACGGACCTCCTTGCCTCCCTCCCACTCGAGGGGCGGCTCGTGGGTATACTGCACACAGTCAATGATTCACCGGCGGACGTGGTCCGCGACGACGGCACGGAGATCCTATGGGGGACCGGGTCCATCACAGAGGACCTGCTGGGGCTCAAGTTTGAGATCACGCCTTTCTCATTCTTCCAGACCAACAGTCTGGGCGCGGAGCTTCTGTATTCCACTGTCCGTGACTATCTGACAGACGCAGAGGCGCGGCATGGTACCGTCTACGACCTGTACAGCGGTACAGGCACCATCGCGCAGCTGATGGCGCCCGTATCCAGAAGCGTCATAGGCGTCGAGATCGTGGAGGAGGCTGTGCAGGCTGCCGTCCGCAATGCCGCAGCCAATGGCATCAATAACTGCAGTTTCGTCTGCGGGGATGTCCTGAAGGTCCTGGATGACCTCACAGAGAGGCCGGACCTCATCATCCTCGATCCTCCCAGGGACGGCATCCACCCCAAGGCGCTCCCTAAGATCCTGTCCTACGGCGTCCCGCAGATCCTGTACATCTCCTGCAAGCCGACCAGCCTGGCGCGCGATCTGCCTGCCTTTGTGGCTGCGGGCTACAGACCTGTCCGCGGCACCTGCGTGGACATGTTCCCGCGGACTGCCAATGTCGAGACTGTCTGCCTCCTGAGCAACACAGATGCGCAATAGGAAATGCCCCGGGGCATCTCACTCCTCGTAGTGAGATGTCCCGAAATAGTAGTAATAAGCAGGGTTGATCTTCTCGTATTCCCCTCTGCCCGCGCGATTCGGGCAGACCGTGTACACGGAGTATGGGCTGTTGCTCTCCCTGCCGTAATACACCATCAGTGGAGGTCCGTCCTCCCTGAGATCCAGGACATAGACGCTGATACAGCCTGTGTCATCCAGGGCATCCATCACACGGGGGGACATTTTCGCCCGGAAATAAGGAAGTTTCCGGTCGTCCAGGAGGACGCGCCTCTCGTGGCGCTGGTCGTGGACCATGTAGCCGCCGTTTTTGTTCTCCTCTGCGTCGACGGGGAGAGAGTAGTAGCCGTCATCCAGCATCTTCTGCAGTTCGGCGCACGTCCCGACTTCTTCGAATACGATATCCCCTTCCTCCAGGGCAAAATCCCACTCGGTACTTGTCACGTAGACATCCTCGTACACTTCCACATAGGCCTGCCGGTACCAGTGGATACCCTCCTTGAAAACACATCTGGCCGTCGCTGTCACGTTCAGTGCGTGGTCATCCACCCACCAGTCCTCGCCGGTGAGCGACGCAAGATCCTCGCTTAAGATATAGGCATACGTCCACCCGGTCACATATCCCTCCAAAGAGTTGAAAAAACCGGTGATCTCCCGTTCCCCTCTGTCCCGGTCCTCCGTCTCGACCGCAAGGGTGATGCCGGACAGTTCCGGTTGCTCCTCCTTCAGGAATGCCCGGATGTCCCCTGTGTAGAGCCCGGTAAAGACACATTCGTCAAAAGAATCGAACCCCGTCCGATTCAGACCGACAGAGCCCGCGACCTTCATCGGAAGCGAGATCTCCGAGAGCAGGGGCTCCAGCATCTGGGTCCTGAAGTCCTCCATGATCTCATCGGACTGCGCGTCATCGGAGAAAGTCTCCGCATCGTCATCCCAGTAGACAGTGCTGCCGTCGCTCATGACATAGGCCCTGTCATTGACGCCGATATATCCGAACAGTCCGCTGTTGCCGGCTTTGTACGAATCCTCGACGGTCACTCCCTTGACGCCGTATTTTTCCGCATAGTATTTCTGAGCCCTTTTCTCCACCTGTTTATAATGTCTCTGTGAAGCGCATCCGCCCAATACGGACAGGCACAGCACAGCCAGAAGCAGGGCCGCCGCCCTGACTTTTATATGATCCGACACGGTATATCCCTCACCCATTGCTATCCTCATTGTGATCATCATTCATCGTGCTGATCATTCATTGTGCTGATCATTCATCGTGCTCCTCATCCGTTGTGATGCGGCCGGATGATCCCCTCACATTATACCGTACCTGTTCCCCGCCTTCCATCGGACACCTGTAAAAGAGATGCTTTTATTTTCGTAATGATTAGTTTACAATATAGCTTAGAAACTGTCGTTTATTAAGTCAGATTGGAGGAAATCATGGCTGAACTTACTTTTTTCCGCTGCAAAAAATGTGGCAGTGTTGTTGCAAAACTCAACGCCAAGGGCTGCACCCCTTCCTGCTGCGGCGAGCCCATGGCCGAGCTGAAGGGCAATACATCTGACGGTGCCAAGGAGAAGCACGTGCCGGACGTCAAGGTCGACGGCGATGTCATCAGCGTACAGGTCGGCTCCGTGGCGCATCCCATGCTGGAGGAGCACTACATCGAGTGGATCTACCTGCAGACTGCCGATGGCGGCCAGTTCAAATGTCTGAAGCCCGGCCAGGAGCCCAAGGCAGAGTTCAAGGCAGCCGATCCCGTAGCCGTATGGGAGTACTGCAACCTGCATGGTCTCTGGAAGGCCGTGCTGTGATCGGGGACTCTATGATGTACAGAAAGATCGCGGCAGTCCTGGCTCTGGTCCTGGGCCTGTCCCTGACGGCGTGCGGCGGTTCCACCGGCACGTCCCAGTCCGACAAAACAGCCACAGAAGAGAACACCGAGGCGGCTGAGGACGATTTCTGGGAGGAAGAGACCACAGAGGAAACATCCTCAGAAGAGGAGAGCTCCGATGGGGCAGCAGAGGCCGAGGCTGATGCAGCCGCCACCGCAGGCGCTTCTCTGGAAGGTATGCTGGAAGAGACGCAGGCCAAGACGGAAACCGAAGTGGCAGACGCTGCCTTCAGCAACGGACAGTACAAGGGTGATGTCTACACACAGCCCTATTTCGGGATCACGTTCACCAAGACAGCGGACATGACCTTTGAGAGCCCCGAAGCGCTCCTGAAGGCCAGCGGTATCAGCGCTGAGTGGGATGACGTGGAGACCATCCAGACGGCCCTCGCCGACAATTTCCTGATGGATCTCCAGATCAGTACGACTTCGGGCGATACCATCATGGCGGAGATCTTCGAGATCAGTCTCTCGGAGGACAGTCTGCTGGATACTCTGTCCTCCGCTATGAAGAACACCATGGAGAAAAGCAACGCCGAGAGCATCTCCACAGACAAGGAGGAGATCCAGTTCCTCGGGGAGCCCCGGAACAGCGTGATCTACCACGCCACCCTGCAGGGCGTCGATCTTTACATGCGTTTCTGCAGCGTCTCCAAAGGGCCCTACACTATCGTGTTCTACACTTCCACACTGTATGATGATCACACCTTGGACTATCTGAACATGTTCAAACCCGTCGAATGAACGCGCTCCTGATCCGATGGACCCCAAAACAGCGCCTGACATATGCGTCAGGCGCTGTTTTTTGGAGTCATCAAAGTTTGGCTTTAACAGGGTCAGAAAATGAGATCTTATAAAACCTTAACTGATCTATGTCCGATCCGCCGGTTTAGGGGTCATAGCCCCCCCTCCGTCGCCACTTAACCGGCGGATTTCTACTACAAGAGTTAGCCAATGGTTTTTCGGGTCTGCCCGCAGCGGTCATCCCGGTCATGGCTGGCTTTTCTTCCGGAAATACAGGATGCAGGGCGTGAGCAGCAGGATCATGATCCCGATCACGATCCTCGCTGCCGGTATGGACCAGGTGATCAGCAACAGCAGGACCAGCAGCACATCTATGACGGCCAGCAGAATGATCATCGGCCTGCCCATCTGAACGGTCGTTTTGGGTCTCACCGGGTCCGTTGCGACCGGCTGCCCGGGATCGAGGAGTTTCTCCTCAGGCTTCTCATCGGCCAGGATCATCCTGAGAAAATCATGCAGATCATCCGCCACGAAATACACTTCATTTCCGAACTCGTTGTCGATCCGGACGATGCGCGGCTCCCCGCTCTCATCCGTGACACGGAAATCCATGTAATACATGTCATGACCAGCGGAAGCGGTCTCCCCGAAAGGGATACCGATGTCCGGATACTCCCACCCGTTCTTCCAGTTGTCGTACATGTTCTCCAGCCCGTTGAAAGCGGACGGATCCTCCGAGATCCCGTAGATCACCGAGAGCCAGCTCTCGCTGAGCTTGTCACTGATCGAACCGCCGTTCCGGTATTCCAGCAGCTCGCGGTAGGAAGCGGGGATCCTGTAGCCCATGAGGGCTTCCGCTCTCTGAATGAGTTCATCTGTGATCTCGCCGAACCGGCATTTCCTGCCGTAATCGCTCTCGTTGTCAAACAGCCTGTCCAGGTCCAGGTCGCTGAGTTTTCTTTCTTTCATAGCAGGTCACTCCTTTGGTCCAGTATACCACACTCCGGGCGGGATCGTGGGAAAACGCACGGGCCTGCGCGGGTCTGTGGGAATCGTGGGGATCGGTGCGGCAGGCCATGAAGGCACCGGCCTTTGTGTCCTCAAATTCCCGAATTCGGATGTTGACAAACCCCTCCTGCAATCGTATACTGTAATAGCTGACCGAAAGGTCATATATGGCGAGATAGCTCAGCTGGCTAGAGCATGCGGTTCATACCCGCAGTGTCGAGGGTTCGAGTCCCCCTCTCGCTACTAAAAAATGAGGATTCCCAAAGGGATCCTCATTTTTTAGTACCAAGGGGCCCCGTACCCCAACCACTGCGAAGCAGTGTCGAGGGGCGCTGCGCGCCAGTGGCGCGCGTTTAGCGCCGACCGGAGCGGAGCGGAGAATCGAGTCCCCCTCTCGCTACGATTGTATGGCTGGAAATCATTGGATATCAATGGTTTCCAGTATTTTTGTTTTTTCAGGATTGTTGACTCTTGTTGACACCCTTATTTCGGTCGATATTAAGGCCATCAGGCAGATCCTGATCACGCTGACTTTACAGTAAAAGGAACGACCTTATTCTCAGTTTTATTGTCTTAAACAGAACAGTCAGTAATAATTCATCAACAAATTCAATGAAAAATGGAACTGTTCTGTTCTATAATAGATCTGGTGAACTACCTCCCTTCTCTGAAACAGGAGGTAGAAACCATTTTTTCTAATGCATACTTTTATTACATCATCGCACGAAAGGATCCCGACATGAAGAAGAGAGCACTGGCTGTGCTGCTTGCGTTCAGTATGGTGTTTTGCAACACCGGCTATTTATATGCAGCAGAAGAGGGAGATGCTGCAGGAGAGATCCAGGAAGAAGTATCGGACGGGGAGACGCAGGAAGAAGTATCCGCAGAGAATAAGCAGGAAGAACCATCTGTCGGAGACACGCAGGAGGGAGGATCTGCCCCGGAAGTAGAGAAGGATGATCTCCGGGCGCCCGAAGAGGATCCTGATCCGGAAAAACAGGAAGATCAGGGAGCGGAACCGGTAGTACAGCAGGACTATGCCCCCGGAGACGCACAGAACAGTGCGGCCGGTGCATTGGGGGATACATTCGACCTGTCGGGTGAGGATGGTCAGGCTCTCCCGGAATTGATCCTTGTCGGCGATCCATCCCCTCACACAGCTTTTCACGTCGGATTTGAGTACGACGCCAATTCTTTCGTTCGATGGAGCACGGAGCCGGAAGACCCGGATGCCGCTGCGATCACCTGGAGCAGCAGCAGACCGGAGCTTGCCGATATCGGTGAGGACGGTCGTTTTCTGGCAGAAAAGCCCGGGATAGTGACTGTCAGTGCTTCCGCATACGGCGGAGCAGTCACTGCATCCGTGGACATCGTCATTTACGGGGAACTCCGTTTAACTGACTTTTTTGAGATCTATTATATCGGCGATGAGGAAGACCTTACCTGGGCCTATTTCTGGGATGACAGCATTTATGGGGAGGACAGATCAGTGAACTGGTCTGTGAGTGATCCGGAAGTCGCGTCCCTAGATGGGAATACGCTCACCTTTGTGGGAGCAGGAGAGGTGGTACTCACTGTTTCTTCAGAAGACGGCGCAGTATCAGACAGCACCACGATGACTGTCGAGGAAGGGAATATCGTCCGCGGTGACTACTGGACCATGGACCTGACCCATGAGAGGCTGACCATCAGCGGGATCACGGAAATGCCTGACTTTGCCTCCGCCGGCAAGGCACCGTGGGACAGATACCGCGATGACATCTTCAGCGTTGTGGTCGCAGACGGCGTGGAGCACATCGGCAGTAATTCTTTCTGCGACTGCTGGAACCTGTATACGGCCTCCCTTCCGGCTTCCCTGCGATCCATCGGCGCAGACGCATTCTTCCGATGCCCCCGGTTGGAGAGTGCTGACATACCGGACAGCGTGACGGTCATCGGAAAACGCGCGTTTAAGGATTGCTGGGGTCTGCAGGAGATCCATCTGCCGGCTTCTCTCCGTGAACTGGGAGACAGTGCCCTGGCCGGCTGTACGGACCTGGAAGGGATCATTCTGCCGGCGGGGACCCGGGAACTGGGCATCGATGCGATCGCAGCACAGAGTGTGAAGTATGTGATCCTGCCTGCTGGGCTGGAATCAGTGGGCGGAACAGATCTGTGCGGCAACGAATATGAACAGGTCAGTCTTTTCTACGGGGGGAGCGAAACGCAGTTCCGGGACCTTTTCTCCGGAATGATAGAAGCACAGAGCGGAACGTCCCGACCGTTTTTCGACCGGTATAAGGTCTTTTATGATCTGTCGGACGGACCTCTGATGACGGAAAGCATCGAAGTGACTATTCCGGAAGAACTGGCATCGGAAGACGGACTGGAGATCATGGAATGGGAGAGCGCCGATCTGGACGTTGCGATCCTGCCCGACAATGCTACGGTCCATGACCCGGAGAGTCTGAAGATTAAAAACGAGAGCGGGACCGCATTTGCCGATGACGTATACTGGGGGACCCTGCTCACAGATGCAAAGTGGGCAGACGGTAAACTCCGTGTGAAAGGCAAAATGGCAGGAACCGATGGCGGTATCATCCTGTCTGCAATGGACGGCTCAGGAATATCCCGGAGAATACCTGTCAATGTCCTGCCCAACCCGGCCTATGATAATTATAAATACAATATAGCTTTCAAGGCCAACGGCGGCAGCGGGACCATGAGCAATAAGACGGGTATCGGCTACCGCAGGAGAATATATCTTCCCTACAATAAGTTCACCCGGAAAGGTTATACTTTCAGCGCCTGGAGCCTGACTCCGAATAACAGCGACAGCTGGGTGGATCAGATCTATAACGGGGACACGGTCATGAGCCTGACCAATGTAAATGGCGGTACTGTGAACCTATATGCGATCTGGGATCCGATCTCCTATGATATCAACTACAAACTGAACGGCGGCGTCAACAGCGCAACCAATCCCGGCTGGTACACGATCGAGGATGCGGTCAGCCTCAAGGCTCCGACCAGAGAGAACTATACCTTCCTGGGTTGGTACTCAGATGCCAAGTTCAAGAACAAAGTGACGGCGATCAAGAAGGGGAGCACCGGTAACAGGACGTTCTACGCCAAGTGGGCCAAGAACAAGTACAAGATCACTTTCCTCAAGAACGGCGCCACCGGCGGCAAAATGGCCGACATGACCGGCATCACCTATGATGCCAGGAAGACCCTGACCGCCAACGCCTACACCCGCAAGGGCTACAGGTTCACCGGCTGGAACACCGAGCCCGACGGCACCGGTACGGCTTACACCAACAAGCAGTCGATCCAGGGCCTGTCCCACACCAACGGCGATGTCATCAGGCTCTATGCCCAGTGGCAGATCATCGACTACAGGATCACCTACACCCTCAACGGCGGCACCAACAGCGAGGAGAATCCGGCCACCTACCAGGTGATTACGGACACCATCACGCTGCAGAAGCCCACCCGCACCGGCTACACCTTTAACGGCTGGTACAGCGACAAAAAGTTCAAGACGCGCGTCACTGCCATCAAGAAGAGCAGCACGGGGAACAAGACGCTGTATGCCAAGTGGACGGCGAACAAGTACACCGTGATCTTCAACAGAAACGATGCTTCCTACCCGAATGCTCCTGCAGCGAAGGGCACCATGAAGAATATGACCGCCACCTATAACGGCAGCCAGAAACTGACCAAGAATGCTTTCACACGCAAGGGCTATACCTTCACGGGTTGGAATACTGTTCCGGTTCCCACCGAGGAAGAGCCCGGCTTCGCCCGCGCCAACAACGCCAAGGCAGCCAACCTGACGTCTGACCCAGGTGCCAAAGTCACCCTTTACGCCCAGTGGAAGCTGACGAACTACAAGATCAACTACAACGTAACTGCAGACGTTGATAACTCCATGAATCCGGCGACCTACACCGTGGATGACGAGACCTTCGAGATTCAGGCACCTGTCCGCCCCGGCTACGACTTCGCAGGCTGGTACGCGGATGCCAAGTTCAAGAAGAAGGCGAACCTGACCATCGCTTTGGGAAGTACCGGGAACAAGACCTTCTATCCCAGGTGGACAGCACACAAGTACAAAGTGACTTTCGTCAATAATGACGAGTCTTACCCCGAAACGGAAGCTTCCACTGGAACCATGAAGGTACAGACTCTGACCTATGGCTCGAGCACCAAGTTGACGGCCAATGCGTTCAAGAAGAAGCATTACACCATGATCGGCTGGAACGAGCTGCCCGACGGCAGCGGCAGGTCTTTCAAGAACCAGATGGCCAAGCCCAATGTCACAACGGTCAAGGACGGCGAGGTCACTCTGTATGCCCAGTGGGCGCCGACAAACTACAAAATAACATATAATAAAAACGGCGGGACGTTGTCTGGTGATTATAAGAAGACATTCACGTATTTTGAAGTAGAAGAGGCGACTCTGACGCTCCCGATCCCGACCAGGAGGGGCTACACCTTCCAGGGCTGGTACACCAACAGCAAGTTCACGGCTGCCAGCAGGATCAAGGAGATCGCTGTGGGGACCGACAAGAACGTGACAGTGTACGCGAAGTGGAAGAAGAAATGATCTTTTCTCCGGCGGCTCAGGTCACCGGTACCGGCAGAACAAATACCAGCTTGACATGCTTCGCATTATGGATCAAGCTGATGGTATCCATCAAACTATTTTTTTAAAGGAGAGTGCTGTTTGAAAAAATACAACACACCGGAGATTGCGGGCTGACCGGGAGGTTTGACCGCGATCGAACGAACCTCCCGCTGAAAGGCAATTGAAGTCAACAATTTTCAGGAGGAAAAATAATGAAAACAAATGACTGTACCATTCGTTTGGAAAGAACTGAAGACTACAGAGAAGTTGAGGGGCTCGTCAGGGAGTCGTTCTGGAACGTATACCGTCCGGGCTGCAGCGAGCACTTTGTGATCCATGTGCTCCGGGACGATCCGGCTTTTGTGAAGGAGCTGGACTTCGTGATGGAGCAGGACGGCAGGCTGATCGGGCAGAACATGTTCATGCGCACGGTCATCAACGTCGACGACGGCCGGGTGATCCCCGTACTGACCATGGGGCCCATCGGCATAGTACCGGAACTCAAGCACCGGGGCTATGGGAAAAAGCTGCTGGACTACTCGCTGGAGAAGGCGGCGGCCATGGGCTTCGGAGCAGTGCTGTTCGAGGGCAACATCGGCTTTTACGGTCACAGCGGCTTTGACTATGCCCGCAAATTCGGCATCCGCTATCACGATCTGCCGGAAGGGGCGGATGACTCCTTCTTCCTCTGCAGGGAGCTGATCCCCGGGTACCTTAACGGTATCACCGGCGTATACCAGACGCCGCAGGGCTACTATGTGGATGATGCAGATGTGGAGGAATTCGACAAGGCATTCCCTCCCAAAGAAAAGCTGAAACTGCCGGGACAGATCTTCTAAACTGAATGGCGAATCAACACAGGGCTGTCGCACTAACGTGCGACAGCCTCGATTTTCTTATGGGATACCGTCAGAAAAGGCTTGACGTGAGATCATGTCCCGGTCGAATTGTGCCCCCATAAGTAAATCTTATAAATTTGGGGGACAATTTGAATGGAAGGGCTCCCTGTTTCTGCAGGTCAGGCGCACCACAATCAGGAGAGAAGGTCAATTGTTGAAGAAATAAAAGAAAGAGGACACATTTTGCCCGCATAATCCAGTATACTGATCATAAGAAAACCGGCGATGATCGGAAGCGGCGCCCCTGTAAGGCGATGGAGTGAACGAAGAAAGATGATACGGATCGCGATCGTTGAAGATGAGGAAAAGTACCGCGAGCTCTTCTCCTCCTATATCAGGAGATATGCCGAGGAGCACAGGCAGGAGATCGCTGTCACCTGCTTCCAGGACGGACTGATGATCACGGAGGACTATAAGCCGCAGTGGGACATCATCCTGCTGGATATCCAGATGAAGCATCAGGACGGGATGAGCGCGGCGCGGATCATCCGGGAGCACGACCCGGATGTCGTCCTCATGTTCATCACCACGCTGGCCCAGTACGCGATCCAGGGCTACGAGGTGGACGCGGCCGACTATGTCCTCAAGCCTGTGGAATACGGCAAGTTCGCCTTTCGCTTCGAGAGGCTCCTGCGCCGGCTGCCGGACCGCAGCGACACCTGGCTCCTGCTGCAGGCGGAGGACGGGCAGGACAAGGTACCTGTCACCGCCATCGACTATATCAAGGTGGAGCACCACGACCTGCAGGTCTATGTGGGAGACAAGTGCTATCACCAGCGCAGGTCGATCAGCAGCATGGAGGCGGAGCTCCCGGAGGGGATGTTCTACCGCTGCGACAACGCCGTGCTCGTGCGCCTCTCGGCGGTCACCCACATAGGCAGGGACAGCGTCGAAGTGGCAGGAACAGTGCTCCCGGTGAGCCGGTCCCGGCGGAAGGGGTT
Organism: uncultured Lachnospiraceae bacterium; assembly: GCA_946617225.1. Taxonomy (GTDB): domain Bacteria; phylum Bacillota; class Clostridia; order Lachnospirales; family Lachnospiraceae; genus CAG-791. Next base: position 15,445 of record CAMOJW010000008.1, on the reverse strand, counting down.
TCTGGCGGCCATAGCGGAGAGATCTTAATGTCGAGACCGTAGATAGAAAGCGCAGACCCGGCAGCAGAGGCATTGCCATGTATCTCATTCATCAGATCCTGTTTTCCTATATCTTCTCCGCGGGGCTGGAGCGGACCCGGCTGTCCGCCAGGCGCAGAGCCGGGTGGATAGCGGGTTTTGCAGCCCTGAGCATCCTTCTCGAGAGGGCCAATACTGTCGATCCCGGTGTGAGCGAAGCGGCTTCTTTCCTGAAGGGCTCCCCCGTCTCGATCCTGGCGACGCTCGTGGTCTGCCTGCTGGTCTTCGGTCTGATCAGCATCTGGATCCTGCGCACCCGGCGGGTCAAGGCCTCGGAGGCGGTCTATGCGGCGGCCCTCGGCTACCCCTCCCAGCATGCCTGCTACTGCCTCAATACACTCGCGGAGATACTGTTCCTGAAGCAGATGGCGGCCGGCCCGAAAACGGTCATTTCCTGGGCCGTCACCCTCGCGACGGCGGCGGTGGTCTACCGCTTTGTCGCCGTGCCGATGTTACACGGCGGCCACTATGTGGCGCAGAATACCGGGACAGCCATCCTGATGGCCGTCATGATCCTGACCGTGATCATCCTGTCCGCGGCGGCCAGCGCTTTCTCCTTTGTCCCCTTCCACTGTTCCTACGCCCTGATCCTGTGCATCTATATCCTGGTCTCCCAGCTGGAGCGGCAGAATGCTCTCGCAGGCGAGAACGAGGCCAAGGTCAGGGAGCAGCTCCTGGTCACGCAGAAGGCCCAGTACCGCATCTACCAGGAGAATGCCGAGCTCCTCAACCGCAAGTCCCACGACCTCCGGCACGCTGTACAGGCCCTGCGCCACATGCGCGGGGAGGGAGGAGAGGAAGCACTCGACTCGATCGAGCAGACCGTCCGCATCTACGACTCCTTCGTGCGCACGGGCAATGACGGCCTGGACACCATCCTGACGCAGAAAAACGGCATCTGTGACGAGCACGATATCCTCTTCACCTGCATCTGTGACGGAAAGTGCCTTGAGGGGATGGACCAGGTGGATCTGTTCACCCTCATGGGCAATCTGATGGACAATGCCATCGAGGCCGTCATGGACCTGCCGGCCGACCGGCGTAGCATCTCCCTCTACGTGAAGGAGGAGAAGGGCATGGTCTGCATCCGGGAGGAGAATCCCTGCGGGAAGAGGCGGACGGAGGACGGGCGTTTCGTGACGACCAAGGACGATGCCGTCAACCACGGCTACGGCCTCCGCAGCATGGAACTTGTCGCGGAGAAGTACGACGGCACCCTGACGGCAGGCGTACGGGAGGGAGTGTTCTCCCTGCTCATCACGCTGTTCATTCCGCAGCCATGACGCACGGCTTTCCTCACGGCCGCCACGCGTAAGTGACCGACGGGGGCAGATTTTATACCACTTGGGGCAGATTCCGCATCTGCCTCTTTTTTTGTGCTACGATGCGGACAGCTTAAGACAGGAGATCAGAGGATCATCCGGGCAGGAAACGTCGGAAAGGAGACGGGAGGATCATGAAAAAAAGGAAAGGATTAGCAGGGAAGATCATCGCCACTATTTTTACATCGCTTCTGATCATCATCATGCTGGTCGTCGCCGTTGCGGCCAATACGGCGCTGCCGGAGTACGGGCGGATGCTGACGGAGATCACAGGCTACCGGCAGAAGTGGAACACACCCAAGGCTGCGCAGGAACTGGATCTTACTTACAGCAAGCCGGAGCTGGCTACCCAGGAAGAGCAGCATGACGCGGAGATCGATTTCAACATCCGCGAGGAGCAGGAAGGCGCTGTGCTGCTCAAGCACACAGGGGACACGATGCCTTATGCAGCGGGCACGGTCTTCAGCGTTTTCTCCCGGTCCAGTGTGGACTATATCACGGGTTCGCTCATGGGATCCTTCGGCGGAAATGGAGGAAACCTCCGCACAGCCCTGGAGGACAGAGGCTTCGCGGTCAACGAGAAGCTCTGGGACTTCTACGAGAAGGGCAATGGCTCCGGCTATCACAGGGGCAGCGGTTCCATCGGGTACGGCGCGGACGAAGATTTTGCCATCAATGAAGTGCCCATCGACGTCCTGACGGCGGAGGAAGGGCTGACCGACACCTTCTCCGGGACGACCGCAGTCTTTGTCCTGTCCCGCGTGGTCGGCGAAGGCCGCGACATGCCCCGCAGCATGTACCGCCACACCGACATCCCGGAGGATCAGGTCAAGAGCTACCTGGAGCCCGATTCGGTGGAACTGGGCGTTCTGTCCTACCTCAATGACAATTTCGACGACGTGCTGCTGCTCGTTAACACCTGCGGCTCCATGGAGCTGGGCTGGGTCGACCAGTTCCCCTCCATCCACAACGTGATCTACACCGGACTTCCCGGCACCTACGGCCTCCTGGGCGTGGCTGACATCCTGGCAGGAAACGTGAATCCCTCCGGCCACCTGGTCGACACCTACGCCTACGACGCCTTCTCCTCGCCGGCCGTGCAGAACTACGGCAGCTACTACTACCTCGACGAGAACGGAGAACTCACGCCCTACACCTACCTCTCCTATGCGGAGGGCATCTACGTGGGTTACAAATACTACGAGACCCGCTATGAAGACGCGGTCATGGGCCAGGGCAATGCAGGCGACTACGACTATGCGGCCACCGTGCAGTACCCCTTCGGCTACGGCCTGTCCCTGACTACCTTTGACTGGAGCGACTATCAGCTGAAGGAGGAGGCCGATTCCTTCACCGCCACCGTGAAGGTGACCAATACCGGAGACATGGCAGGCAAGGAAGTCGTCGAGCTCTACCTCCAGTCCCCTTACACCGACTATGACAAGGCCAACAAGGTGGAAAAAGCAGCCGTGCAGCTGGTCGGCTACGGCAAGACGAGCGTCCTTGAGCCCGGCGCCTCCGAGACCGTAGAGATCACTTTTGACAAAAAGGAACTCCGGGCCTACGACTACACCACCGCCAAAACTTACATCGTGGACGCGGGTGACTACTATGTCACGGCCGCTCCCAACGCCCACGAAGCCGTCAACAATATCCTCGCGGTCAAAGGCTACACAGTGGCCGACGGCATGACCGCGGACGGCGATGCCTCCCTGACTGCCAAATATACGGTCGCGGAGATGGATACCCGGACCTACAGCGTCGACGCCGAGACCGGCGAGGCGGTCACCAACCAGTTCGACGATGCCAGGGGAGACTTCGATTGCCTCAGCCGCTCCGACTGGACAGGCACCTATCCTGCTCACGACGGTGAGCCCACAGAGACCATCAGCACATGGGGCAATGAGATCAACGGCGTGGACGCGGACGGCAACCCTGCTGCCTTCGAATACGGCAAGCCCGCTTCGACCGCGCTGCTCGAACAGCTGCGGGGGACGGACTCCGGCTCACCTGTGGACCCTGCGTCCCTCACAGACGAGGTCGTCTACGGAGCCAAGAACGGCCTCACCCTGGCCGACCTTCGAGGCCTGGCCTACGACGATGAGAAGTGGGAACTTCTTCTGGACCAGCTCACAGAGAAGGATCTGGTGACGATCGCCATTTCCTCCGGCTACGGCACACTCGCCATGGAGAGTGTCGGCAAGCCCTACTGCATGGACGCAGACGCAGCCAACGGCCTTGTCTTCGGCGCGATCGGAGGCGTCACCGGCAGCACCACCTTCTCCGGCGTCAACATCCTCACCCAGACCTGGAACCAGGATATGGCCCGTGAATACGGCGACCTGATCAGCGGCGGCGCCCTGCTCGGCGCAGGCACGATCGGCTGGTACAGCCCCGCGATGAACATCCACCGCACCCCCTTCTCAGGAAGAAACAACGAGTATCCCTCCGAGGACGGCACCCAGGCCGGCATCGTGACCTCCAACATCGTGTACCACGTGGGTTCCCACGGGATCTACACCTACATCAAGCATTTCGCCCTCAATGACCAGGAGAACCACCGCGGCGACGCCGGTGACGGCGGCGGGATCGGCGGCGTGTGCACCTGGAGCAACGAGCAGGCCATCCGCGAGATCTATCTGAAGCCCTTCGAAGCCTGCATCAAGCTGCCCGAGGTTCCCGTCAGCTACGCGGCCGTCGACGAGAACGGCACTTACAGCCTGCAGGAAGGCTCCGTCCCGGCCTGCAATGCCCTCATGACCAGCTTCAACAGACTGGGAGCGACCTGGACAGGCGGCAACTATGCCCTTCTCACCGGCCTCCTCCGGGGCGAATGGGGCTTCAACGGCTTCGTGATCACTGACGCGGCAGGCATGTTCTACATGAACCCCAACCAGATGCTGGAAGCCGGCGGCGATGGACTCCTCCGCTACCAGGAAGTCGTCAACTTCACCCACGACGGCTCTGACCCCGCGGAGTATCACTACCTGAGACAGGCGGCCCATCATCACCTCTACACGGTGGCCAACTCCTCGGCCATGAACGGCTCCGCCCCCGGCAGCACCCTGACCGGCATGCCGAACGACAAACTGCTCCGCATCGTCCTGACCGCGGTGCCCGCCCTTATCATCGCGCTCCTGACCCTCCTCAACGTGAGGATCTGGCGCAGGAAGAAGTAAAACAGGATCCTGACCATCCATTTAGGGCCGCCGTACGGATGTACGGCGGCCCTTCTCTGGCACTGCGTTCCGGGAATGGATCCCGTTGGATCAATTTCTTCTGTTTGTGGTATGATATTCAGGAAACGACCACTTTTTTTGACCCGGAGGTTCAATGAGCTTATATGCCATCGGAGACCTGCACTTACATTTCCAGTCGGAGCTGAAAGCCCCTGGCCAGCTGCATGACCGAGTCTGGAAGAAGCATGAACAGAAGTTCCGGACCAACTGTGAGAAGCTGATCACGCAGGAGGACACCCTTGTCCTTGTCGGAGACCACAGCTGGGGCAAAAACCTGGCCCAGGCAGAGGCGGACCTCCAGTACATCTGTGACCTGCCCGGCAGGAAGATCCTGACCCGCGGCAACCACGACATGTTCTGGGACGCGAAGAAGACCGCCGCCCTGAATGAGAAGTACGCAGGCAGACTGGAATTCCTGCAGGGGAACTATTACACCTACAGAGATCACGCCCTGGTCGGGACCAAGGGATTCACCTTCGAAGGCCCGTTCTGGGTCGACCGGCGCGGCCGCATCATTGACTGGGATGAAGAAGCCGAAGCGCACGCCAAAAAGATCGTGCAGCGCGAGCTCGGGCGTCTGCGGGACTCCTTCGAGGCAGCCAGAAAAGACGGCTACCAGAAATTCATCATGTTTCTGCACTATCCGCCGACCAATATTATGGAGCAGACCAGCGGCTTTACAGAGATGGCGGAAGAGTACGGTGCCGAGCAGGTCATCTACGCCCACTGCCACGGAGAATCCCGCTTCCACGACAGCATCGAAGGAATGCACAACGGGATCCTCTACAGCCTCGTCTCCGGCGACTATCGGAAGTGGCATCCGTATAAGGTGCTGGACATTTAGTTTAAAAAGCTGAGACAGAAGGATCGGGTAGAGATGATGATCAAACTGACGCCGGACCGGGATATTTTCGTTCAGAAGACGCGGGTAGGCAGAGTGCCTGTACTGGTTCTCAGACCGGCGTATCGACCTGCTGCCAACGTCGGCCTTCTGTGGATCCACGGCGGCGGATACATCACCGGCATGAAGGAGATGGTGTACATGAGCCGGGCCACAGATCTCGTCAGAAAGTATGGCGTGACGGTCTATTCCCCCGGCTATCGCCTCGCGTGGCAGAAGCCATACCCGGCAGCCGTGGAGGACTGCTATCAGGTCCTGGAATATGCAGCAGGCAGGGAAGAGACGATCATGGTCGGCGGAGAAAGCGCGGGCGGAGGCCTGACTGTCGCTGTGTGTATGATGGCGCGTGACAGAGGCATCCATGTGGCATATCAGTTCCCGCTGTATCCCATGATCAGCAATATCGATACGGAGACCTCCAAAAACAATCACGGCAAAGTCTGGAATACCCGGCGCAATCATCTCGGCTGGCGGCTCTACCTTCGGAAGAAGGCAAAAGGACAGGTTTCGCCGTATGCCGCTCCGGCGTGGCAGACAGACTACGCAGGCTTGCCGCCGTGCTATACCTTCGTCGGTGACGGAGAGCCCTTCTTAGCAGAGACGCTTCAGTATGTGGAGAAACTGAGATTGGCCGGTGTGGAGGCTGAGGTGGACGTCTACCACACGGACATGCACGCCTTCGACATGCTCTGGGATGATGACTTGAGCCGGGAAGCGATAGACAGATTTGAGCGGCGCTTTGAGCGTGCGTTGGACAATCTGTGACTTTTTTTAAATAGATACTGCCACTCTTCCCAACTCACCTCATCACCGCAAACCCCTGCGCCCCCGCGCAGATCCGCCCGTTCTCGACAGTAACCTCTCCAATACTGAAGATCACCTCGCCCTTCAGCTTCCCGCAAACATCAGCAGGAAGGGCAGTCTCAAGAGAACGCCCGCTGGGGTTCACAACGCAGAGCAGCGAGCCGCGGCGATACACCAGGGGACGATCCTTCTCGCTGCAGATGACCTGGAGGACCGCGTCGGCCTGCAGGTCTTCTTCGCTGTGGCGCAGCGCAAGAAGCGCGCGCACGGTGTGCAGGAGAGAATCGGGATCGGCTTCCTGGGAAGCAACAGTAGGCGCATCGGGTGACAGGTCGACCGGCAGGTAGAGGTCGGAGGCCTGGGCGGCGGAGAAACCGTGGTTGGCGGAGTCATCCCACTGCATGGGCGTCCGGGAGCCGGTACGGAAGTAGCCGCCTTCTTTGGTGGGGACGTCGAGATATTTCATACCGATCTCGTCGCCATAGTACAGGAACGGAACGCCGGGGAGCGTGAACAGGAAGGCGTAGGCGAGCTTCAGCTCCCTAGGAGCAAGGTTGTAGCTGGGACGGAGGGTGTCGTGGTTGCAGGTCAGCATGGAGATGTACCCGAGATCCCTGGTGTCCTCATACCAGGAGAGGTACTCGTCCAGGAAGCGGTTGATGTCGCCGCCGGCATCTTTCTTGAAGTAGCTGTGATCCTCGGCATTGCGGTTGCTGTTGATGAAGCCTCCGTAGTTGGCGTAATCGCGCATGAGGGTGGAGTAGCAGCCGCCGGGCTCGTTGAGGCAGAAGTCCATGTCGTAGCCCGCGCGCAGGGCGAGAGGAGGGTTGCTCCACTCGGCGACTATGGCTGCATCCGGAAATTCCAGGTCCAGCATGCGCCGAATGTCTCTCCAGACGGTGCTGGTGCCGGTCTTGCGATCGTCGTCATTTTTGACCAGAGAGGCGGCCATATCTACGCGGAAGCCGTCGCATCCGTGGGACAGCCAGAAGCGCATGATGTCCTTGATCGCCTCGCGGGTGGCCATGGCGGCGGGGCTTCGGAAGCTCTTCTGCCAGGGCTCGGTGACGCGGTAGAAGCCGTAATTCAGTGCCGGCTGGCACTTGAAAAAGTTCAGCACATAGCAGCCGCTCCGCTCGCTCTCACCGCCGACGTAGGGGAAGCCGGGAGCACCCTGGAAGCAGAAGTCGGTCCAGATGTAGCGGTCGGAATACTCGTTCCGCTCTGCCTTCTGGCTCTCGCGGAACCACGCATGCTCCTCCGAGGTGTGACCGGGCACCAGGTCCAGCAGGACGCGGATGCCCCTCTTGTGTGCCTCCTCGAAGAGGCGGAAGAGATCCTCATTGGTCCCGTAGCGCGGGGCCACTTTTTTATAGTCGCGGACGTCATAGCCGGCGTCTTTGAACGGCGAGTCATAGCAGGGATTGATCCAGAGGGCATTGCAGCCCAGCCCTTTGATGTAATCCAGCTTCTCAATGATCCCGTTGAAGTCGCCGATCCCATCCCCGTTCGTATCTTTGAAAGACTGCGGATAGATCTCATAGAAAACGGTGTCTTTCAGCCATTTTGCCGCCATGATTCGGGCCCTCCCTGATGATCGTGATGAATCGATGAATGCTGCCATGTCCGGTGAACTGTTCCTATTTCATCATACAATAACAGTGCGGTGTCCCTCAACCCGCTCCGAAAGGCGAATAATCAAAATGACATCGGTCGGAAAGAGAGATAAAATGGTTTTGGATCGTATAGTCTGTATGTACTTTTGAGAGAAGCAGAGATATGAACGATGTGAGCTATGAGCTGGTCAATATGTGGCAGATCAGCCCTGAGGGGATGAATGACTGTGTCGATATGATCGACACTTACGGCGCCGGCCGTGACTCGGTGCTCCACTGGCATCATGCGCTGGAGATCATGCTGATGATCGAGGGATCGGTGACCTATACGGCAGATTGTGTCGCCCGCACATACAACGCCGGAGACATCTGCCTGATCAACAGTCAGACGATCCATAAAGGTGAGAACAGCAGGAGCAATGGACACGTGATCGCGCTGGTCCTGCGGGTCACGGACGAGTTCCTCGCGCAGCTGCTGCCGGAACAGACGCCGTGCCGCTTCGCCATTCCGTATGGGACGGAGACGGAAGAACTCCTGCGAAGAGACCTGTACGAAATGGCGAGGATCGCGCAGGAGAGCAGAGATGCAGCAGACAGCATCCTGATGAAGAGCTGTCTGCTGCACCTTGTGTATCTTTTGTTCCGGGACTGCCGCCTGGAGGAGCAGCCGCACACGAACAGCTGCGAGTATTCCAAGGCTGCGATCCGATATGTCACTGAACACTATGCGGAGCCGGTCACACTGGATGAGATCGCCACAGCAGTCGGATTACAGAAGAACTATTTCTGTCGCTGCTTCAAGCAGGACACCGGGATGACTTTTGCGCAGTACCTGAACCAGGTGCGTCTGAATATCGCCCTGGCCCTGATGGAGAAGGGCGACGCCAGAATGCTGGACTGTGCGCTGCAGGCCGGCTTCTCTTCCGAGAAGGTCATGATCGACTGGTGCCGGCGCGTCCATCATATGACGCCGATGCAGTATGTCCGCAGCCTGCATGAGAGACCTTAACGAAGGAAGTCCGAGAACTCACGGAAGGCTTCATAGCTTTCGGGCAGATCGTACAGCATGTAGCAGTGGAACAGGCCTTCCTTTATGGTCAGCTTCGTCGGGATCCCTGCGGCTTTCAGCTTCTCATGCATCCGGACCGATTCGTCACGCAGGATCTCATCGTCACAGGCGTGGAAATAAATGGGCGGCCAGCCGCTGAGATCGGAATCCATCGGATCGAGAACGGGATCATGCAAATCTCCGTCGCAGAAATAATACTCATGCATGACCTGTCTCAGATTCAGGCAGACCACCACCTCAGTCTCCCGGTTCTCCGTCATGCTCGGGGAATCGTACATGGGATCGGCACTGCCGCTGATCACACAGGCCTTGGAGGGCATCGGCAGACCGTGCTGTTTGAGATAGGCCAGAAGCGCCAGCACCAGCATTCCGCCCGCGGACTCGCCGATCAGCGCGATATCCTGCGGCGCGTATTCTTCCAGCAGCCCCTGATAGGCGGCAGCGCAGTCCTCGACAGCGGCCGGCTGGGAATACTCAGGGCACAGCCGGTAGTCAACACTGACCGTATCGCGCCCGCAGAGTGTGCCGGTATGCGCGAGCATGAAACGCGCGGATCTGCTGTTGCCGATCGTCATGCCGCCGCCGTGTATGTGGAAGAGGACCTTTCCGGTGTGCCCCGGGACCTGGATCCGTTCCACGTGAATGCCGTTCAGAATATCCTGGGTGACGATGACACCCTCCGGGAGCGGCTGCATGACAGCAGTCTCATCGGAGAACCTGCGGGCCTCCTCCCAGTCCATTGCTCTCCAGTCGAGCTCCGGGACGAACATGCCGCGGAGAAATTCCTTCATTTCCTGTGCTTTTTTACTGACCATTTTCGTTCTCCTTATTTCGCTTCCGCAGCTTCCCTGGCAGCCCTGCGCTCGATGTTGGCCTTGAGCATCACAGGATAATCCTTGTCAAAAGTATAGAAGAGGAAGCAGACAAGAATGACGACCAGCGCGATGCCGATGAGCTCGATCGCGCAGAAAGAGATCGCGCGCAGCGCACTTTCCGACTGCGAAGGCAGCATGGCGTTATAGCCGCCGGCAGCCAGAATCATGCCCAGGAGAGCTTGGCCGATAGCTGCGCCGACCTTGCCGCCGAAGCTGGCAGCCGAGTTCGTGAGGCCGGAGAGCTTGTATCCGTACTTGTAATCGTTGTATTCGCAGGTGTTGATGATCATCGGGTTGATAACGGTCGCGATCGTGCCGGTGGCGAAAAGGACCATGGAGAAGCCGGCGATGAAGACAGCCAGGTTCGCAGGGGCAGCCATACGGATCGCGGTGCCGGCCAGGCCGACCAGGATGCCGACCACACCGGTGGTGCGCAGACCGAAACGGCGGATCAGAACGGGGGAGACCAGGAAGGTGAGCACCATGCCGGAGATGGCGATCGTGTTGACCAGCGCTACGATATTGTCGTTGCCCTGAATGTACATGCAGTAGAAGGGAAGAGTGGCGGCCTGCAGGACATAGACGACGAACAGGGCGAACTGAGCGAGCAGCATAATGAGCCAGAACCGGTTATGGAGCAGGATCTTCAGCGCCTGCAGTGTGGAAATAGTGGAGTCCTCGGTCTGTTTGGCTTCGACCTTGTCATCACGATATCTCTCATGCGTGCAGCGATATGCGATGTACAGGAGAATGCAGGCGATAATGGCGACGATGGAGGCGAAGATGATCCATGCGCGCTGGGTCCCGCCCAGGGCATTGGTGACCGGGATGCAGATGATGCCGAAGATGACACCGACCGCGTTGTTGAACACGCTGCGGTAATTGCCGATCTTGCCCCGCTCCTCCATGCTTCGGGTCATGTACGTGATCATGGAATAATAGGGGATCAGGATCGCAGTATAGACGATCGCGCGGGAGAAGATCAGGGAGAGCGCAGCGTAAACGCTCTGGACCATCGGGTTCGCTTTCGGGACAGTAGTGAGCAGCACGATAGCCAGGAAGAGCGGCAGGATCATTCTCTTCAGCCAGGGGCGGCACTTGCCTTCCTTGGTATTGGTCCTGTCCACCAGACGTCCCATGATGATATCGGAAACACCGTCGCAGAGTGTGGCGATCATCTGCACCAGACTGGCGGCGGAGGCCGACATACCGACTTTATCTGTGTAGAAGTATGTGAGCTGTCCTGCGACCATGCTCAGGCAGTTCGTCGAAGCTGCTCCGCATGCATCGCCAAGATACTCTTTCTTAGTCATAACCATTTCGATCCCGTCGCGGTCGACGGCTCTGTTCTTCTGCATTTGATCGGACATTTCTGTACTCCCTTTCCTTTGTATTCTCTTATCAGTCCGACAGATTCTCTGTGATCACGCAATAAATATAGCATGGGCTTCGGAAACGCCCTTTTCCTATATTAGGAGATAATTCACGAATATTATCTTTTTTATCGAAATCTATACAGTTGTCAACCCTGCACGCAGGTCTTACAATATCCATGTGACCTGCAGTGACAAATAAGGGTGCAGACATGAACGATTTATTGAACGGCCAGAGTACTGTCGACCGGCACAGTACCGCCAACGCCGGCATGGTGACCAAACTGATGCTCCGGCTCCTCCCGGTGCAGGTACTGTTCTGTACGGTGGGGGCCATCAACGGTTTTGTCTCCGGCTTTTTTGCCAGCAATTATGTCGGGATCGACGCGATGAGCGCCGTGGGCCTCTTCGCTCCGATCAATATGCTGTCGACGTCGATCAGCACCGTCCTGGTGGGCGGATCCGCCATTCTGTGCGGCAAATACATGGGCCAGAACAAGGGTGAGAAGATGCAGAACGTCTTCACCCTCAATCTGGCCCTTTCTGTCCTTGTCGGTCTGATCTTCCTGGTCCTCTATGTGGTGTTCGGCCTGTTTGACCTGACGGGTTTCCTGACAAGAGATGTCAAAGTGCGGGCCTATTTCAACCGCTATCTCCTGGGGCAGGCGATCGGCACGATCCCGCTCATGCTCGGCAGTTCGTTCGCCTCCTTCCTCCTCCTGGAGAACAAGGGGAGGCGCACACTGATCGCAAGCGTAGTCTATGTCATCGTCAACGTGGTGCTGAATTTCCTTTTTGTCCAGTTCCTCCACCTGGAGGCATTCGGCCTGGCGCTCGCCTCCTCGCTGGGTATGTGGGTCTTCCTGGCCGTACAGGCGGAGTACTTCCTCACCGGCAAGTCGCTCCTGCATCTGGGCAAGATCCTCTCCTGGGCAGACGGCCTGCAGATCGTACAGATCGGTCTGCCGGGCGCCGCCAGCAACCTCTACCAGACCGCCCGCGGCCTGATCGTGAACCGCCTTCTGGAGATTTTCATCGGGAGCGTCGCTATCTCGGCTTTTGCCGCTTCGGACAGCCTGCTGCGCATCTTCTGGTCGGTTCCGGGCGGTATGCTGGCCGTATCGCGCATGCTGATCAGTGTCAGCATCGGTGAGGAGGACCGGCAGACGCTGGAGGACGTCATGCGCGTCATGTTCAAGCGTTACCTTCCGATCATGGGCTGCATCTGCGCGATGATCATCCTCTGCGCGGAGCCGATGACACGCATCTTCTACCGCGATCCCTCAGAGCCGGTCTACATGATGACGGTCTGGGGCCTCCGGATCCTGCCGCTGTGCATGCCGCTGAGCATCATTCTGATGCATTTCACCTGCTACTATCAGGCTTCCGGCAAGCAGGCTCCGGTGCATGTCCTGGCGCTCCTGGACGGCGTCGTCTGTGTCGCCGGCTTTACAGCCCTGCTGATCCGCTTCCTGGGCATCAACAGCGTCTATGTAGCCAACGTCCTGAACGGGACCGTCACGACGATCGTGATCATCGGCTATGCCTGGCTGATGAACAGGCACCGCCCCCGCAACATGGGGGAGCTCATGGTCATCCCGGACGATTTCGGTGCCTCGGAGGACGAGCGCATGGACCTGACCATCCGCAGCATGGAGGAAGTCGTCAGCATCTCCGAACAGGTCCAGCGCTTCTGCCTGGACCGCGGAGTGGATGAAAGGCGCGCCTACCTGGCGGGCCTCTCCATGGAGGAGATGGCAGGCAATATCGTCGACCACGGTTTTACCAAGGACCACAAAAAGCATTCCGTCGATGTCCGCGTCGTCCACAAAGACAACGCAGTCATCCTTCGCATCAAGGACGACTGCGTTCCCTTCGACCCCGGTGAGCGGCTCAAGATGTCCGGGGACTCGGATGTCGTCAAAAATATCGGCATCCGCATGGTATTCAAGATCGCTGAGAAAGTGGAGTATCAGAATATCCTGGGGCTGAACGTGCTGACGGTGGTGATCTGAGGTCCTCGGGAATATTACAGATTCTTCCTGCTCGTCTTCTTATCGTTGATCGCGGTGCCGGTCCTGGTGTCTCCCGAGGAGATGAGGTAGCCGTTGCCGGATTCCAGGGTGAAGGTCTCCTTGCCGCCAAAGTTGCAGGTCCAGTAGTAGCCGTCGTCACCGAAGAGATCCTCTGTGCCGAACCAGTTGTCGCCGTACGCCTTGTTCATCTTGTAGGTGCCCGCCGGGAGCCAGAAGGTCGCCTTGCTGTCCGCTCTGATGAAGACGCTGGAGACCAGATCCTTGCCGATGTAGAGCTTGACGTAAGTGTTCATGTGGCCGGAATTGTCGATGGTCAGCTGGGTCGTATTGTTGGTGTACTTGGGATTGTGGTAGACTTCTCCGTCCTTGGGTTTGGTCTGGATGCAGGCTTTGGCCTTGTCGGTCATGTTGGGCAGATCGTCATAGCTCGTTCCCTTGAGCTCCTTATAGAGGAGATAGGCGTCGTAGTATTTTTTCTTCTTGAAGAGTTCCTCGGCCTTGTTGTAGGTGATGTGCGCCTTGCTGTGCTTCCTGAGGTCAGCGGAGTCTCTGTATCCTGCGGTGGCCAGCGGGCCAAAAGCTTCCTCCGCCTCCGCCCATTTTTTGGCATTGAACAGGCTGCGGGCCGCCAGATAAGCCAGCAGATTCTCGCACTCCTTGACCTGGGCCTCAGCGTCCAGGACGTTGCCGCAGTTCTTGAACAGCTCCATGGCCTCCGTGATCTTCTCGGGATCCTCCGGACCGGACGCGAGGGTCTCCTCCGCCTGACGATAGATGGCCCGGTTCCTGTAGTAGGTGGACTGTTCCTGACAGTACTCACCTGTCACGGAAGCGGTCTCTCTGTTGACCTTCTCAAAACCGCCGGCCGCTTTGTCCTGGGGGACAGGGCCTTCCTCTTCGGCCTGCTCGGCATTTGAGGCCTCTTTCTGCCCGGCATTTGCAGCCTCTTCCTGCTCAGCGGGCGCGGCCTCTTCCTGAGAGCCGTTCATCATCGAAAGGGAGACATGATCCCGGTCGATGACCGAAGCTTCGGATGCGAGCACCTGTGTATACATTCCTGCTGTGACCGCCAGGGACAGAAGGCCTGCGACCAGAAATCTTGTCTTTTTCATACGGCTTCTCCTTTCTGCCAGTATTTCTTCAGTACTGTCTCTGTATGATCTGCAGTATTAACTGCGATAGTTCAAAAAATTCTCTGCTTTAGTTTGCAGCATTCACTGCGATAGTCCTACTTAGTGTCTTTATTCTTCAGTCCCCGTCTGAGCTCTCACTGCCTCGATCAGAGCCTCGGGAGCGTATCTGGGAGTGGTCTCATAGGCATGAGGCCCGTCTTCGTCCTCGACGATCAGGAAGACCTGGGGGACGGCCCGGAATTCTTCGGAAGCTTCCTCGCCGGCGCCGTCGAAGTAGAGCAGGTACATGCCGGACTCAGTCTCGAAATCCGCCCGGATGATGTGCAGGTAGTTCAGCCAGTTGAGCGAATCCCCTTCCTTGAAGTGCATCGTGATCTTGTCATCTTCCGTCCTGGTGAACACCTGGTAGGTGCGGTTGATGTCGTCGGGGTCGACCAGTGTCATCTTGGTCCATGCGACGGTCAGGTTAGACTTCATATTTTCGTTGTCAAAATCCCACTGGATATAGATGTCGCCGTCTTTGTCGAGAGAGACATCCGTGATGTGCATGCCCATCTTATCATCGTCAGCGGAGACCGTTTCGCCGATGCCCAGGTCCTGGATGACCTTTTCCGGACCGCTGAGAGCGGGTTCGCTTCCGGAAGCGCCTCCTCCGGAACAGCCCGCCAGGATTACGATGCAGAGTGTGGTGACGATTGCCAGGATCTTCTTCATGTTCTTCTCCTCCCGTTTGATAAGCTTCTTAAGGCTTGGCTTCTTAAAGTTTGGCTTCTTAAAGTTTGGTTCTGATATAAGCCAGATTCTGAGATTTCTGTGGCTGATCCCTGCGGGACCGCACACGGTTCAGTTCTTATGATCTGAGTATAGAATGGGGAGAGGAAAGAGTTGTCTGCATAGTGCATACATTTGAGAAATTATAAAAAAACTTTTAGACAGAGTTGATTTCTTGTTTGTTATGGAAAAAATGTCTTGAGAACCATCTTCCGGGGCGGCTGTCAA
>CAMOJW010000007.1 GCA_946617225.1 uncultured Lachnospiraceae bacterium | reverse complement strand
GTAGTGACTTCCTGCCCTTCACAGGTCTATGAATTGCACTACAGCAGATAGTTTTCCTGCTTCCGTAGTGACTTCCTGCCCTTCTCAGGTCTCTGATCGTCATCACAGCTGCTGTTTTTCCAATACTTGTGATGACTTCACACCTTTTAAGCCATCGGATCTTCACAAAACAGCCTCTGGCCTCTTTGGAGGCAGAGGTGCGTCAGCACCTCTTGCTGATCAATCACCGTCTTCCGGGGCAGCTGTCAAGGACGCCTCCGGCGAGGTTTACCGGTTCCTTGACAGTTGCCCCGGAAGATGGTTGATCAGAATATAACAGGGGGGTTGCCGCATTCTGCGGCAACCCCCTGAAATTCAGACTCATAAAAACCTACTCAGTATCAGATCTCCACTTTATAATGCGCCAGGAGCAGTTTCTCAGCCTCCGGATTCCACAGGCCGTTGTGCGCCTTGCAGCACTCGTCGAGTTCCTTGAAGAAAGGATCGCTCTCGCCCAGTTTGCCAAAATCTTCGATGGCGGTCATGGGCATGTCGATGTGGGTGTAGCAGAGTTTCTTGCCGCCCGGGATGTGAGGCAGGTTGCAGGTGGTCTCTGCGACGCTGTCCAGGCCGCCCACGTGGGTGACCATGACGGAGGGATCGATGACGCCGCGGGCCGCGAGGTCGTTGGCTTCGATCAGGTCGTCGTTGTTGCCGCCGGTGGTGCCCATGATATGGGTCGCGTTGTAATGGCAGTCGTACAGGTTCACCTTGGCAGAGAATTCAGGATTGCTCGGGCCGGAGAAGAAGCTCATGCAGCCGTCGTAAGCCATGACCTGGTTGGCCAGCTCGCAGACAGCCGGGATCGGCACATAGATGAGGACGTCGTCGTAGCCGTGGCCGCCGGTGATGTCCATGAGGCCCTGCTTCGCATCTTCCATAGCCGCGGTGTTCACGTACAGGAGCTCCACGCCGTAGCCTGCCGCCCACTCGGGGGAGACGACTTCTTTGGCACGGGCGATCTTAGCATCGTCCACATCCGTGACCACGATGCGGCCGGGATGATAGTCGCAGACCACACCGTAAGCAACGGCGCCGAGGCCCATGGGACCGCAGCCGCCCATGATGATCAGGTTGCCGCCCTTTTTCACGCCCATCTCATGCTGGTAGACGCCCTGTTTCGTGTGATACTGGGCGTGCATGGCGCCGATGGAGCAGCTGATGGGCTCGCCGAGGGAAGCTTTGTAGAAGCTGTCGCCGTCGAAAGGCATCAGAGCGCCGACTTCCATAGCCTCGTGAGGGAAGATGCAGTACTCGGTGTCGCCGCCGTAGTACTCGTAGGAGTATCCGGGGGAGGCCATGCTTCCCTTGTAGTTCAGAGCGGGCTGCTGCGCGAAGCGCATGCCGGGCTTGAACTGATCCTGCCACTTCTTGCCGACCTTGACGATCACGCCTGCGAACTCGTGGCCGACGATGATGGGATTGGTATCGATGTTCTGAGGAGCTCTCTTGTGCTTCTTGCCCTGGATGGCAAGCTTGTAGGTGGACATGCAGATGCTGTCCGTGATGATCTTGGCGAGGATCTCATCGTCCTTGATCTCAGGCAGTTCAAAGGTTTCCAGGCGGAGATCGTTCTCACCGTACATTCTGACTGCTCTTGTCTTCATATCTTTCTCTCCTTCTGCAGGGCAGCTGCAGCCCGCGGTCCCGGCAGGCTGCAGCTAATATTACTGCCTTCTTAATATGGATCACAGGTTATTATGCGAACAGGTCATAGACCTCGTCCACGCTCATCTTCAGGATCTTGTCAACGGCTTCCTCGGACTCGCAGGTTGTTGCGATCTTGCCGAGGGTCTCCACGTGGTCGTCGCCGGCGGAAGCCACCGCGATCACCAGCTTGACAGTCTCGCCGTCGCCCCAGTCGATGCCTTCGGGATAGGTCATGATGGCAAGACCGGAGTTCCTGATCTCACCGATCACGCTCTCCACGCCGTGAGGGATCGCGAGGTTGTTGCCGATCGCCGTATTGAAGATGTCTTCCTTGGCGATCATGCCGTCCACATACTTCTCTGTTACGTATCCGCTGTCCACCAGGAGCTGGCCGATCTTGCGGATGGCCTCTTCCTTGGAGACGGGGGCGCAGTTCATGACGATGTTCTTCTTCAGGAGCACGCCGCCGTGATAGTCGTGGCTGTCCGCGCTCTTGACGTTGCGGTTGGTCCTCGCCGAGATGATCTCGGATACGATCTGATCGTACTGAGGAGCGTTCATGAAGTTGCTGATGGTGACGATCCTGGCGCCGGGAGCGCTCTTTCTGGCTCTCTCAGCGAGATCCTGGTGGCAGACCACGAACTTCACGCCTGCGGGCACTTCGGAAACGGAGAAGTGCTCGACCTTGATGTTGGTGAGACCGGCGCCTTCCAGTTTTCTCTGGAGGACGGCAGCGCCCATGGCGGAGGAGCCCATACCTGCGTCGCAGGCGAACACGATCCTGTCGATGGTGCGGAGGTCGACCTCGCCGCCGTCATCGGTGGCTGCATAGGCGCCCTGGCCCTTGGCCTGAGCCTTCATATCTTTCATCTCAGCCTGAGCATCCTCGAGGTTCTTGGTGCCGGCCATGCGGACGATCGGAGCAGCGATCAGGAAGGAAACAGCTGCTGCGATCACGACGCCCAGGAGGACCTGGAAGGTGCTTCCCTTAGGAGCCATCGCGAGATAAGCCAGGATGGAGCCGGGGCTCGGCGGGCCGGAGAGGCCGAGCTTGAAGAGGGAATTGTAGAACATAGCCGCGACACTGCCGCCGATCGCTGCAAGGAGCAGCAGGGGATTCATCAGGACGTAAGGGAAGTAGATCTCATGGATACCGCCGAGCAGGTGCACGATCAGAGCGCCGGGAGCGGAATCTTTGGTGGTCTTATCCTTTGCGAAGAGCCAGTAGGCAAGCAGGATGCCGGTACCGGAGCCGGGGTTGGTCTCGATCATGTAGAAAATGGACTTGCCGGCAGCCGCGACCTGTTCGCCTCCCAGGGGAGTGAAGATACCGTGGTTGATGGCGTTGTTCAGGAACAGGACCTTGGCGGGCTCCACGAAGATGGAGATCAGAGGCAGCAGGCCGTGATCCACGAGGATCTGGACACCGCCGGACAGGATCACCAGGATGGCGGTCATGATCGGAGCGATCAGGAAGAATCCGAGGATCGCGAGGATCATGCCGATGATGCCGATGGAGAAGTTGTTGACCAGCATCTCGAAGCCGGGCTTGATCTTGCCGTCGATGGCGGCATCAAATTTCTTCAGGACCCATGCGGCAAAAGGACCCATAGCCATGGCGCCCATGAGCATGGTGTACTCGGAACCGCAGATCACGCCGACCGTGGCGATGACAGCGATGACAGCGCCGCGTGCGCCGTGCACGTTGCGGCCCGCCTGATAGGCGATCAGGATCGGAAGGACATACTGCAGGAACGGGCTTACCATCGTGCTGAGGCGGGCATTGGGCAGCCAGCCTGTGTCGATGAACAGAGCCGTGATGAGACCCCAGGCGATGAATGCGCCGATATTGGGCATGACCATCGCGCTCAGGGCACGGCCAAAGGACTGTACTCTTTCTTTCATTTCTACCCCTTTCATAAATCATGACATCAGTTACTGTACCGTCGACGTACGTACTTTCTGATCATGATTATAGAGAGGGAAAAATACAGATTCAACAAATACAAAATGAACTTTGGCACCGTCCAAAGTGACAAAACTGAAGAACGGAAAAGCCCTTTATTTATGCGGTTTTCCGGGACATGGCACGTGTCTTATCACAGGCTTTGTCACATGCCTTATCGCGAATCCGTGCTCCTGTCCACGTAGTCGAAGAAAAAGCATTTCAGTTCCCTGGCCAGTTCAGTGCGGACGGCTTCTTCCGTCCCGTACTTGACCAGGTCCAGGAAGAACCTGTTGGTGATGAAAGCACCGCTGATGCTCCCCAGCACCTCTGCATGGAGAGCCCTGTTCCTGTCCATAGGCATGACAAGCAGAGCTGCCGTGCGGATCCCTTTGAAAAACGGATCCGTAAAGGGACCGCCGCCTCTGGGCGTGCAGGTGACGAAAACAGGCTCCCTCACTGCCCCGGTCCGGCAGTGCAGCAGGGCGATGCCCAGGTCCGGCATGATCTGGGAGCTGACCTTCTCCCGCTCCTCCACCGCCTCCCGCAGGCTGGCCGCGGCGTGCAGGCTCTCCGTCACCTGCATGGCCATGAACTGAAGGATCTCCCGGAAGCGGACATTTGGAGCCGTCTCCATCCGGCGGTAGCGGCGGATCATACCCTTGATCTCTCTGCCCACCATCCAGATCTCGTCCAGTTTCCTTCCTGTTCTGACCACCGCTGTCTCCCTGCGCAGATGGGAATAGTCGTTGATCTTCCCTTCGATCAGTTCCAGGTCGCCCGGAGGGATCAGCGGGGCCACGCGGATATAGTCCACCGGCAGGCTGTCCAGATTCAAAGTAGAGACAAAAAAGTCCGTCCCTTCCATCACATGCTGATCGATCTCCCCCCTGCCGTAGGCGCGGAGGATCGCCCTGTCTCCGATACTGGTGCTGAGGCGGGACATCATCAGCCTGGCCACGCCGAAACCGCTGGCACAGACGATGCCGATGAGCACGCGGCGGGTATACTGGCTCTGTTCCCTGAGCCTCTCCTGGGCCGCACCGAAATGCATGGCCAGAAAACCGGTCTCCTCGATGCTCACCCTGCAGCCCGTTTCCTGTTCCAGTACGGCTGCAGCCCTCTCACTTGCCTTCAGGACCTCAGGATACTCGGCCCGTATATCCTCGAGCACGGGATTGTGGATGTGCATCCCACTGCGCAGGCGCACGAGGACAGGCCGCAGGTGGATCAGGAGCCCCCGGAGAAACTCCTCGTCTTCGCGGAGGCTGTCCGCCACCCCGCAGTCGTAGGCGTCGATCATGCGGTCGATGATCTCCAGCAGCCTCTCATCACCCAGATCCGGCCGCAGAGCCCGGTCTCCGCCGGAATAGGCCACTTTGGCCCCGCGGATATGCAGCAGCACGTAGGAGAGCTCCCCGCGGGGGATCTCGAGGGAGAACTCCCGCTCCATGGCCTCCAGGATCCTCACCGCCGTTTCATACTCGTCCCAGAATTCCAGATCCCCCAGTTCCGGCGGGATATTCTCCAGGGCAGCCCCCTGGCGCAGACGCTCTATGACGATGGAGATATGGATCACCAGCCCCGCGTAGGCCCTGTCAGCCAGCTGAAGGATCCTGGGTTCCTCCAGTTCTTTCAGTACACGGTCCACTCTGCGTACAGTGTCCTGGGACAGCAGCGAGTAGATCCCGCGGTCTGCGGCATTCAGCAGGGCGTCAATAAAGTCATCGCCGCCCAGATCCCGCAGTCCCTCCATGTCGGACAGTTCGCCGGTCCTTCCGCTCTCCATGCTGCCGGCGTTCTCCTCCATGAACCGCCTCATGGCCTGGCGATAGTCCCTCTCCTGACCTTCCAGGATCACTCCGTATCCGGGACGGCGGATGATCCCCAATCGGCTCTCCTCGAGCCATGGGCAGAGGGCGTCCATATCGGCTGCCACGGTCCCCTCGCTGACCCCCAGCAGTTCACTGTAGTAAAACAGCTTGTGGGGCGTCCTGTCCCGCAGCATCTCAAAAAGGAGGCGTTTTCTCCTGGCCTCCCTGTTGCCCGCGTCTATGTCTTTGTTCCCGGCAAGCTGCTCACGCAGATCCTGAAGCGCCTTGTCCGTACCCTCGAGAGAGACGCCGGTGCCTTTTCTCTGGCGCAGCCGCAGTCCGTAGGGTTTCAGGACTCTGTCCATGTCCTCGAATTCCCGCTGGACGGTCCTCTTGCTGACACCGATCCTCTCCGCGATCTCCTGCTTGCCCACGGGCGTTCTGCTGTCAAGAAGCACCCTGAGTATCTGCTGTGATCTGGGCGTTATATCCATGCTCCTATCCCTTCCTGGATCTCTGTTTATACGGACTCTGCGATCAGTGATGAAGCAGACACAGTGTCCGTTTCCATTATACCACTCTTTTCGATGTACAGCGAGAGACTGCACAGCAGACCGGGATCTGTGCCCGGGAACCTCTGCTTTCCTTCTCCTCCCTCCTGCGTTATGATAAAAGTACAGACCGATCCCGACAGAATATATACCTCTTCAGCACAGACAGGATGGTGATCATGAACGAATCAGGCGTCGGTTCCTTATGCGGGACCACTCTGCACGGCCGGTACTACCTGGACAGCGTCCAGGGAACCGGCGGTTTCAGCGTCATTTACAGGGCGACAGACCGGGAGACAGGCCGCTCCGTCGCCGTCAAACAGTTCGTGCCCGAACATATGGCGGGCGCCAGCCCTGAGCAGAAGGAACTGGGACTTGCCCAGATGCACCGGGAGGCAGAGATCCTGGACAGGATCATCGATATCCCCGGAACTCCCGGCATCCTGGAATCCTTCACGGAGGGCGGCACCTACTGGGTGGTCAGGGATTACCTGGACGGCATGACCTGCGAGGAGCACGCCCGCCGTTTCCGCGGCCGCATCCCCTATGCCCTCGTGGGCTATATCCTCCGGGAGACAGCCGGCATCCTGGACCGGGTCCACGAGGCGGGCGTCATGCACGGCGACGTGAGCCCCATGAACATCTTCCTGTGTGCAAACGGACATGTCGTCCTGATCGACTGGGGCAACGCGGATCTGCTCACCGTCCCCGATGACACCGGCACCATCCTTCACACGGCCGAAAACGTCCCCCAGGCCGTCAATCAGGATTTCTGCGCGCCCGAGCAGCTGGTGGTGCAGGCCACGCTGGACCGCCGCACGGATCTCTACTGCCTTGCAGCCGCCGGCTACTGTGCCCTCACCGGCCAGTATCCGCGGAGCGCAGCGGAGAGACTGCGCGGACAGCCGCTGGTCCCGCCCTCTGTGATGGTCCCGGGTCTGCCCGCCTTTTTTGGAGAGATCCTGACGCGCGGGCTCTCCATCCCCAAGACCGACCGCTTCCAGAGCGGCGCGCAGATGATCGAGGAGATCGACCGGCACATGAGTTTTACCGTTTCGGGCACAGGCGCCGGTCTGGCAGCCGTTTCTGCCAAACTCCTGCAGGAGAAGCGCTCCCCGTTGGGCGTCCTGATCTCCCGGCTGCGCCGGTAGAGGACCTGCTCTGCCTGATGCAAAAAAACAATCCCGGGATCACTGCAAATGGCACGTGTCAGACCTGCGGGTCCGGCACGTGCCTTTTTGTGCAATATGACAGAAAAAACGCCCAAGATTCCACATCTGCACATGTTCTGTCTCTCCGCGGCTTTGCTATAATGGGAGTATCTATGGAACAGGATCCTGCCGCATGGAGCCATATATGACCACTCAGAAAGGAGTACGGGGATGTTGAAGGATTTTGTCAGGGCTGAGAAGCCTGAAGAGGAGCAACTGTCTCAGGAGCTGAAGCAGGCCCGCGAGAAACTGGCCGGCTATCAGACCCTGATCAAAGAGGCCAAACTGCCGGTCATGGTGATCTTCGAAGGCTGGGGCGCTGCGGGCAAGGGCAGTGTGATCGGCCGCGTCATCAAAAACATCGATCCCCGTTTCTTCAAGGTCAGGACCATGCCCATGCCCACACAGGAGGAGATGCGCTATCCTTTCCTGTACCGCTATATGAAAGAGATCCCCGAAGCGGGCAAGTTCGTCTTCTTTGACTCTTTCTGGATGAACGAAGTCATCACCCAGAAGATGACCGGCGAGCTCAGCGACGAGGACTACGCCAGACGTGTCCGGAGCATCAACACCACCGAGCGCTCCCTGACCGACAACGGCTACCTGGTGATGAAATTTTTCTTCCACATCAGCCGCAAGGAGCAGAAGAAACGGATCAAAGCCCTCCAGGAGGACAAGAACACCCGCTGGCGCGTCAATCAGGACGATATCCACGAAAACAAGCATTACGACGACTATCTGGAGCTGTACGACCGGTATCTGGAGGACACCAACCGCAGTTCCGCGCCGTGGTACCTCATCGATGCCAAGGAGCGCAAGTGGGCTGAGCTCCAGGTGCTCCGCTTCCTGAACCAGGGCATCGACACGGCCCTGAAGAACCACGCTCTGGCCGCGCCGATCCTTCAGAATACCTTCCCGCTCCGCAAGACTCCTCTTCTCTCCGAAGTCTCCCTCTCCGACAAGGTGCTGACGGACGAGGAGTACAAGACGGAACTGGACAGCCTTCAGAAGGAGCTCTCCTCCCTCCACAACGAGATCTACCGCAAGAAGATCCCGGTGATCATCGCCTACGAGGGATGGGACGCCGCAGGCAAGGGAGGCAACATCAAGCGCATAGCCGCCGCTCTCGATCCCCGCGGCTACGAGGTGCAGCCCATCGCCAGCCCCGAGCCCCACGAAAAAGCCCGCCACTTCCTGTGGCGCTTCTGGACCCGCCTTCCCAAGGACGGCCACATCGCCATTTTTGACCGCACCTGGTATGGCCGCGTGATGGTGGAGCGTCTCGAGGGATTCTGCAGCGAGAACGACTGGCAGCGCGCCTACAACGAGATGAACGAGTTCGAGAAGGAACTGGCCGACTGGGGCGCCGTCGTGATCAAGTTCTGGGTGCAGATCGACAACGAGACCCAGCTCGCCCGCTTCACTGACCGCCAGAACACCCCCGAGAAACAGTGGAAGATCACCGACGAGGACTGGCGCAACCGCGAGAAATGGGACCAGTACGAGGAGGCGGTCAACGAGATGCTCCAGAAGACCAACACTACCTTCGCACCCTGGTACATCCTCGAGTCCAACGACAAGAAGTACGCCCGCATCAAGGCGCTCCGCATCGTGGTGGAGTCGCTGAAGAAGGCGTGCAAAGAGAAGGAGTGAGGGTGAGCGAGCTCATCTGTCAAAAAAAGGACTGTCCAACTTAGAGAAGTCCCAGGAATTCAAAGATCCGCCGGTTTGATGGCGATGGAGGTTTCTCCATGGCCTCTCAACCGGCGGATCTTCATGAAATATATAATTCCGCCGGTTTCATGGCGATGGAGGGGTCTTCATGGCCTCTCAACCGGCGGATTTGGTAGGAATAAAGGAATCTGACGGTTTGATGGCGATGGAGGGGTCTCCACATCCACTTAACCGTCCACTATGATGTGACTGCCTTCTGACACTCACTGGCTTCACCAGCTTCCACTGCCGGGGCACTTGCTTCCGTATCCACCCGCTGCCTCTCGACCAGCTCCGCGAAGGCGCCGCCCAGTTGGATCAGTTCCTCGTAGGTGCCGTCCTCGGTGATGGTACCGTGATCCAGCAGCAGGATCCGGTCGCAGTGGCGGATGGTGCTGAGGCGGTGGGCGATCACGAGGCGTGTACAGTTCAGGCCGTCCAGAGCTTCGGATATCTTCTTCTGGGTCTTGTTGTCCAGAGCGCTGGTGGCCTCGTCAAAGATCAGGATCTTCGGTCTGGGGGCGACGGCGCGGGCGATCATGATGCGCTGTTTCTGGCCTCCGGAGATGCCTCCGGAGCCCTCGGAGATGAGGGTGTGCATGCCCATGGGCATCGCGCGGATATCATCGGCGATACCGGCGATCTCTGCGGCTGCCCAGGCTTCCTCCATGGTCAGCTGCGGGGCGGTGATGGCGATGTTGGAGTAGATATCCCCTTCGAACAGGTCGCCGTTCTGGGTCACAACGCCCATTTTTCTCCGCAGGGAGCGGGGATCGAGGGAGGCGAGATCGTGGCCGTCGTAGTAGATGGCGCCTTTTTCCGGCTTCTCAAAGCCGAGCAGCAGGCGGATCAGGGTGGACTTGCCGCAGCCGGTCCTGCCGACGATGGCGACGTACTCTCCGCTGCGGATCTTCAGGCTCAGATCATTGATCACATAAGGTGTGTCTTCCGTATAGCGGAAGGAGACGTGGCTCATCTCGATATTGCCGGACAGTTTGGTGACCATCGCCCTGTCCTCGCCCATCTCGGGCTCAGCCTGCAGCAGGGGCTCCGCCATGTCCAGGACCGGTTTTAGGGAAGAGGCATCGGTGACGATGGCTGCCAGAGCAGTAAAAGCGCCCATTACTCGCCCGTAAGAAGCCATAAAGGCAAAGTAACCCGAGGGATCCACGCCCGAGCGGATGGCCATGCCGTAGAGAACGATGGTGCCGACCAGGCCGATCCCCGTCACGATCACGCCGTTGTATTTCAGAAAAGCCGGCGGGTCGTATTCCAGTTTCACGTTTTTGGAGTACAGGGAGGCCCAGCGGGCAAAGGCGCGCTTTTCGGCGCCGGACAGGCGGATCTTGCGGATGCCGTTGATCATGGCGTAGGACATGCCGGTCTCTTTGGCCGAGAGCTCCATCTGCTGCGCGGTGACGCGCATCCGGGCAAAAGTAGTCAGAAGGCTGAATCCCACCGTGACCAGGATGATCACCAGGGAGGGGATGACCAGCAGCGGCGTATACCGGAAGATCTCCGTGATGTACAGGAGGGACAGCAGCGAACTCAGTCCCGCCGACAGGATCTGGTTCAGGAGCATCACGCACAGGGAATTGACCGAGTCCGCGCGGCTGGACAATTCACCGGACGAGTACTGCCGGAAGAAGCTCAGGGGGAGGGAGAAGATCCGCATCATGACTGCGGCTTCCACGGCCAGGGTGGTCCTGGTGGACATCCGCTCCATCAGGAGACTCCTGACAGAGTCGAGCAGCTGCCCGGCGAGAGCCGCGCCGAACAGGAAGGAGGCCATGGCCAGCAGCAGGGAGACGCTTCCGCTCTCCAGGACCGGCCCTGTGATCACGCGGTACAGTCTGGGTTCGATCAGGCCCACCAGCGTCACCGCCAGCGTGGCCAGGAAGATCAGTACCATGTCGCTCTCGGAGAGGCATCCCTTCATGTACAGGAGCAGATCAGGGATGCCGAGTCTCTTGGTGGGGAGGGGCCGGTAGAAGCAGATGGCATCCGAAGCCAGTCTGCCTTCCGTGTGCCTGTCCAGGCGCACTCTGCTGCCGGTGGCGGGATCCAGGTAACTGTAACCCGTGAGCCTCCCCGGGATCAGGGCGACCATGGTCCCGCTCTCCTTGAGGATCCCCAGCATAGGTCCGAAGGCATCTCTGTACCAGCCTTCGGTCAGATCCACATTTCTTGTCATGATGCCCAGCGGCCGCAGGGCATACTCCAGCTGATCCTCCGTTCCCCTCACTTCGTCCGGGATCTCCGGCATCTTTAAGTGATAGTAGTGAAGGATCTCCTCCAGTGCCTCTCTGGCGATCTCCGTGCTGTCCGCATGGATGCCGGCGGCGCGGCTTCCCAGGACGGCCCCGGCGACCTGCAGGAAGGAATCTTCAAAGACCTCCTGGTCTTTGCTCATCCGTTCCCGGATCTGTTCGTCAAACCAGTTCATTCTCTCTGCTCTCTCTTAAGCCCGGCTCACTCGCTGGTGACAAGCTCCGCGTAGGCTCCGCCGGCGCGCAGCAGTTCTTCGTGTGTGCCTCTCTCGATGATGTTCCCCTTCTCCAGCACGATGATCTCATCGCAGTCCCGGATTGTGGAGAGCCTGTGCGCGATCACGATGCAGGTGATGCCCCTGTCACGGATCGCATTGACCACATCATATTCGGTCCGGGCGTCCAGCGCGCTGGTGGCCTCGTCCAGGATGATGATGGAGGGATCCTGCGCGAGGACGCGGGCGATCTCCAGCCTCTGCCGCTGACCGCCGGACAGGTCCCGGCCGTTCTCCGTAAGTCTGCCCTTATAACCGCCGGGTCTCTGCAGGATGTCGTCGTGGATCTGGGCGTCCCGGGCTGCCAGGATGACCTCAAAATCCTGTATGGAACTGTCCCACATGCGGATGTTCTCCGCGATGGTGTCCTCAAAGAGGATGATATCCTGGTCCACGACAGCCACGGACCCGGTGAACACGCTCCTGTGGATATCCTTTATGGGCGCACCGTCGAACAGGATCTCGCCGCTCCAGGGCTGATAGAGTCCCGAGATCAGCTTGCTGATGGTGGATTTGCCGCAGCCGGAGGGCCCCACGATGGCCACACGGCTGCCCGGCTTGATATCCGCCGAGAAATTGACAATGACCGGATCTCCCAGGCTGGAATATCCGAAGGTGACATTCTTCAGTTCCACATGGCCCTTCAGCTTGGCATAATCGACGTCCTCGCGGACAGGATCGTACCGCACGAAGGGGTCGTCCGGATACTCCATGACGTCGTCCACGCGCTCCATCTGGGTCCGCATCTCCTGGATCAGATGGCTGGCGCCGATCAGGGACATGGCGGGTCCGATGAAAGATGCCAGGAATCCCTGAAACAGGGTGATCTTGCCGAGGGTAAAAGTCCCGGCCATGGCATAGCGGACGCCCAGGATCAGGACCAGATAATTGGCGGCGATGCCCACGAAGGCGGGGATCATGCCATAGACGGCGTTCATCCTGGAGGCCCGGACGTTCTGTGTGTTGACCGAAGCCTGATATCCCGACCACTTGCGGAAGAATCCGTTCTCGGCTCCCGCGGCTTTGATGGTCTCCACCATGCTGATGCCGGCGAGCGTCGTGGAGGATAGTTTGGCCTCATCGCGGGACTGCACCCTGGTCAGGTTCACTCTCTTCTCGGACATCCAGCGCCCGATCACGAGGTTGAGCAGGACGGAGATCAGTCCCACGGCGGTCAGCGTCACGCTGTACCGGAGCATCAGGACCAGGTAGAAGATCATCATGATCGTGTTCAGCGCCAGCGGGGCTGCCGTATTCACGAGGATCCCCGCTATGGAGGCGTTGGTGGCCTGCCTCTGCAGGATATCGCCGCTCAGTCTCTGCGAGAAGAATTCCATGGGGAGGCGGAGCACCTTCCACATGTAGGAGGTGCTGCCCATCACGGACATCTTGCCGTTGATCTTCAGGGAGCTCATGGTCTCCGCCCAGAGCACGACCAGCTGCATGACGCAGAGGAGCACCATCAGGCTGAGAAAAGGCCCCGTCCACTCCGGATTGCTGCCGCTCAGTAAGCGGTCGAAGAAGACGCGGGTCATCACAGGATCGATGATTCCGAACAGGCAGGAGATCAGGGTCGTCAGCGCGACAAAAGCCACCGCCGGTCCCGCCCCGGTGAGTCTCCTGGCCGCAAAAGCGAGGGTGCTCTTTCTCTTCCCGGAGGGCTCGAAACCCTCTCCGGGACTGAACATCAGGCAGATCCCGGTGAAGGACTCGTTGAACTCATCCATGGACACCTTCACAGTCCCTCTGGCGGGATCATTGATCACCGCTTTATTGCCCCGGAAGCCGCAGAGCACCACGAAGTGCTGAAGGTCCCAGTGCAGGATGCAGGGGAGCTGCGCCTTCTCCTTCAGAGTCTCCACCTCCATGCGGTACCCGTTCGCCTCCATGCCGAAACTCCTGGCCGCTGCCAGCAGATTCCTGGCATTGGATCCGTCTCTGGAGACGCCGCAGGCAGTCCGCATCTGCTCCAGCGGGATCCACTTGTGATACCAGGCCATCACCATGCACAGGCAGGCGGCGCCGCATTCCAGCGCCTCCAGCTGCATCACCACGGGGACCCTGGCGACGCCCCCCACGAGCGGCTGCCGGATATTCAGTTTGTTCTTGTCGGCTCGTTCCGCCATCCGTACTCATCCTCCGATGCTGTCGTGCCGTCCGCTGTCCCTCAGTTCAGGAGAAAGCTGATCGGCCTCACGGACTCCGTGACCAGGACGGCCTCGTACTCACCGTCCGGCAGGTCGGCTTCCACTGTGGCCGTCATCCTGCCCTGCCCGTCCCTGAAGACATACTCCAGAGGGAGCTCCTCGCCGGCCACCCGCAGGATCATGCCGGAGCGGGCCTGCTCCCCGTCCGCCGTCAGTTCTTCGGACACCACTGTCACTGTGCCGCCCTCGGCCGATGCGCGGACATGGACGGTCGTCTCCACGTTCCGGGCGGATGCGCAGAACAGGAGCCCTGCCAGCAGCACGATGACGGCTGTCAGGACCATCCAGACCGAGGGACTGGTGACGCGCATGTAATCCCGGAGCTGGTCCGGTGAAGAAATGCGTTCCGTGCTTTCCTTGCGGAACAGTTGTTCCTTCTCTTCTCCCATGGTTCCTCCTGCTATCTGAAAGTCCCCGGTCCGAAGGACCGGGGACCAGACAGAATCATAAAACACTGCGCGGCGCCGCACAGTCAGCGGGATCAGATCTTCAGAGTTTTGACATAGTTGCCGTTGACCCAGCCCTCAGTGCCGTTGAAGCGTGCCCACACATAGACGCCCGATTTCTTGTCGGTGCGGATCTCGAAGGCAGTGCCGGGGTAGATCTTGA
This sequence comes from uncultured Lachnospiraceae bacterium, assembly GCA_946617225.1. Classification (GTDB taxonomy): domain Bacteria; phylum Bacillota; class Clostridia; order Lachnospirales; family Lachnospiraceae; genus CAG-791. The sequence goes on along the minus strand of CAMOJW010000007.1, from coordinate 13,417 downwards.
CCTTCTCGTTCTCGAACTTGTACTCAGGAGCGGAACGAAGTGCGAGATAGTTCTTCTCGACGTTGCAGACGACCCATTTCCATTTCGCTTTGGCAGCAGCTGCTCCGCCGGCGACCTGTTCCAGTTCAGCATCATTAAGGATCTTTTCGTTTTCCATGATATCCTCCTTACATACTATGGATTGTTCAGCCCAGATAACTGTGCTGCATACTAATAATACAGTAAAATGGCTGAGTTCGCAATTTTTTATCAAAGCTTTCTCCAGAACTTACAAAGGGTTTACAAAGGGCACATCACTCACTCCCCGATCCCGTCCGTCTCCAGGACGAACCGCACGCTGCCCTGCTGCTCCGGAAGGATGCCGGAGAAGTTCGTATAGCTGTTGTCCGCGGCGCGCACGGCCCGCAGACGACGCAGAAGCTCCGCCAGGTCCTCCCCGGCCAGGTCCCCCAGTTTCTGAATGGCATCTCTGTCAAAGGTATCCATCCCCTCGGAGAAAGCTTTCAGCCCCTCCGTGACAGCGCCATATCCGCCTGCCAGCTGACTTCCCGCCTTCGAGAATTCCCGGATCCCCCCGCTCAGCTGCTGCGCACCGTCCGCAAGGGCCGAGACTCCCTCGCCGTAGGCGGACAGGCCCTCGCTGAGGGCCGTGCTTCCCTCCGAGAGCTGGCGGGCATAGGTCTGCAGGGACTGAAGCGCCGCCTTCAGGCCCTCCAGCTGCTGCGCCGTGCCGCCCATGCCGGAGGCAAAACTATCCAGGATCTGTATCTGCCGCGCCATATCGTCCAGACAGGCCAGCAGCTCTGTCCCGTCTATGGACGTTTCGGGCACGGTATAGCCGCGGATCACGTCCTGCTCCCAGGCTTCCCTGATCTTCTGCACTGTGTCCGCATGCAGCTGTGCCAGCGCCTCCGCGCTTCCTGTGAGATCCACGGCCGCGCGCACCTGCTCCTCCACGGAGCCGCTTTCCTGCAGCCCGGCCAGGTGTTCTTTCAGTTCCGTCTCCAGGACGGCTTCCAGCGCTGCCTGCTGCTCCGCATCCAGGCCTGCAGTCTCCGCTGCACTGGCGGCTGCGGAGCCGGCTGTCTGTTCCGCTGTTTTCCTGATCTCCTCCGCGCGTTCCGCCTGCGCGGTCTCCTGTGCCTGGCGGGCGGCCTCTCCCGCCTGGTCCCTGGCTTTCTGCGTCAGTTCCTGCTCAAAGGCTTCCGTATCGAAGGCTTCCAGTTCCGTCAGCGCCTCCTCCGTCAGCGCTATCCCCTGGTCCACGGCTTCTTTGTAAGCTGTCGCATCCTCCGTGAACTGCGTCAGATCACGGACCTGTTCCTCAAGCGCCGGAAGATGCTCCTCCAGGAGCGCCTTCCCGTCCTGCTCCAGTGCGGCAGCAGCTTCCTGCAGAGCCTTTATGGCCGCAGCGCTCTCCGCATCCTGCGGATCCAGGGAGGAGAGGTCCATCTGAGACAGCATCCGGTCCAGGGCTCCCAGGGCTTCCTGCAGCCCCTGTGCGCCTTCCCGCAGCTGTGCCCCGTTTTCATCCAGGGTTTCCAAGCCCTCCTTCATACCGTCGATGCCGTCCCCGATCCGGGAGGCAGCCCGGACATATTTCCGCAGATAACTTCCGAAGGTGCCCGCACCGTCATACAGATCCGATGCCGCATCCGCCAGTTCCGCTGATGCGTCCGCAAGCTCTTCCATATCTTTGGGAAGATCCTGCGCGTCCCTGAGATCGTCCTCCTCCAGCTCACCGAAGAGGCCGGGCGTGATCACGGTGGCGGTAAAATCCAGTTTGAATCCGCTCGTTCTGGCGCGGATCTCCACGAAGGACGGGATCTCCACCTCCTCCGTCGGCTCGTAATTCCCCAGTTCCAGGGCATCCTCCAGCCCCGGAAAGGCATATCCGATGACGGCCGTCTGCCCGCCGATCTCCGTGACCTTGCCGTTCTCCGCTTCGATCTCCGAAAAGACGTCTCCATCCAGAAGCACCGCACTGATCACGGTAAAAGGCACCGGCACATAATACTCCCTGCCGTCCACTTCCGTCTGTACTTCCGTCCTGTTCCTGTAAACGAAGCGGATCCGGACCTCGCCCTCCGCGCCGTCCATCTCCGCGGGGCTTTTCTCCTCGCCGTCCAGGTAATAACGGACCTGCACTTCCACGGGCAGCTGAGCGTCGCTCTTTCCCTCATAGCGGAGGATCTCCCCGCTGTCCTTCCAGAGGATGGTGCTGTCGTCCTCCCGGACGAACTCCTCGTCCCCCTCCGTATTGGTGATGGCGTAGAGATCCGTCCTGTCACGGAGATATCCGGCTGCCTCTGCTTCTCCTGCGGGGCGGGACAGTTCCGCCTCCACGGTCTTCTCGTAAGGCCTGCCGGAAGCGTCCGCGCGGACGGTGACGGTCTCCTTTTTTTCTGCCGGGACCGCTGTGCGGACCGCCTGCGGATCCAGAAACTCCGCGGCCAGGGAGGGGCCGGTGGCAGGCGTGTGATCCTCCGTCTGTTCTGCGGTACTGCTCTCCGCCACAGTCGCTGTTCCTGCGTCCGGTGCATCCTCCTGTATCCCGGCTTCCGTATCGGTCCCCCCGCCGCAGCCGCCGAGCAGCATGCACAGCAGCACGGCGCACAGCAGAAGGGCCGTCCTTCTCTCAGCGGCGGGATGCCTGTTCCTTTTTCTCATTTTCATCACACTCTCACTCCGCATTTTTGAGCGCCTCCTCCATGGGCACGGCGCAGATCTTCCGGTACTCCAGAAGCGCAACGACAGCATAGGCGCCGAGCCCCATTGCAGGCATGATCAGATAGATCTTCGGATCCTGGTAGAAAGCGATCCACCCGTTCATCTCCGTGGACAGCATCCACTTCAGGATCGCCCGCATGGCCCCCGTCAGGGGCGGCAGCGTGACCAGCAGACTCAGGACCGTCACGACTGTGGTGGGACGGATGTACAGCCCGCTGATCTCCCGGCCTGTGTAGCCCAGTATCTTGGCCATGGAGATGGATTCGGCGTTTTTCTCAATGATGATCTTGGAAAGCAGATAGATCAGCACGAAGAATACGATCACGGAGAAAAAGTCCACCATATACATCATGCTTCCCATGGAGACATCCAGCTGGCGGCTGATCCTGGTGGCGCTCTCCAGATCCAGCACAGTGGCGATACAGGCATCATCGATGTCCGTGATCGGAGTCTCCGACATATACCCGGAGAAATAGTCCTCTCCCAGGTCCAGCATGCGGTTCAGCGCCTTCTGCTCCAGGAAGATCGCCGGTGCGGCCTCATAGTCGTAGATCCCCGCCACGGCCAGCGCGTACCGGGTGTCCTCGTACACTTCTCTGAGAGTGATCACATCCCCCGGAAAGACATCGTATTTGTCGGAATAGGCCTGAGAGACCAGGACCTGCGGCATCTCCTCCCTGCCCGACCCGGGCACGCCCGTCACGTAGCGGCTGTCATCCGCAACACCGTACAGCATGATCTCTTCGACCTTGCGTCCGTCATCTCCCGTTGTCTCGAGGGTGTACGCGCTGAACCGCTCCGCTGTTTCATTGTCCGTCTCGATCGCTTTGGAGAACTCGGCCATTTTCAGGAAGCTGCGCAGTTTGTGGGTGTCATCCATGGCATCGTAGGGAACGCGCAGGATGTACTGATAGGCGCAGATCATGTCGTCCCCGATGGTGTCCTGATAATGGTGCAGCACCGAGGGGAGCATCAGACCGAACATCAGCAGGAAGTTGGCAAACAGGATCCCGCAGAAGAGGACCAGGTAATTGGGGAGGTTCTGGAGGATCACCCTGAGCCGGAATCGGTTCAGGAAAGGCAGGATCGCGGGCAGCTGCAGGACGCGTTTTTTTCCCTTGTGCCCGCTCAGATCCCTGCGCAGGAAGCGGAGCGGAGACAGGCGCAGTCTCTTCTGCAGGACGGCAAACGTCACCACGGCCATCAGCAGCAGAGGGACCAGCGTGGTCTTGACAAAAGCCTCCCCGCTCCAGATCGTCTCATAGGTAGGGAGACTGTAGCTGTTGTAGTACATCCAGGCGCACAGCTCCTTGAGCAGTGTGTAGCCCAGGATGTTGCCCGCCACGGCGCCGGCCAGCGTGACCAGGAGGGGCATGGCCATGTAGTGCCTCACCAGTTCGGATCTTGTGTATCCCATGGCCCGCAGGGTCCCGATGACCGGTGCCTCCGCGGAGATGGTGTTGCTGATAGTGACGCCGAACACGAAGGCGAGAATGACGATCATGATGTAGAGCAGCACCTCGATCATCACTTTGTCGCCGCCCATGTCCTCGCCCGTGAACTGGATGGCCTGATTCGCAAAGCGGGGGGTAAAAGACTCCAGCTGCCCTGTCCCGTTGCACACTTCCATCAGGTCCTCGGACAGTTCCTTCTCCTGAGAGACGTCCGCGGGGGGATCATTGTATTTCCAGGCATAGCACCAAGTGATCTTCTCTCCGCCCACCGCCTGCTGCCAGCCTTCGGGCGTCACGATCCCCACCCCGAAAAGCAGGGAATCGAACATGGAGTCGTTGTTGTCGGAGAACAGGGTACTGTAATCCGACAGGGCCACCAACCCGGTCACCTTCAGCTGCGCAGTGCCGTTCTCCAGAACGATCACGTCGCCGATCCGGATCCCGTTGTTGCGGGCGTACAGCCGGTCGATGGCCGTCTCATCCGCCGTCTCAGGCATCCTGCCTTCCAGTATGTCCTCGAGATCCACCTCCGTTCTCTTCCGGAACAGCCGCAGTGTGCTGCCGTTTCCGGTCTTCCGGTCCAGATACAGATTCTCGTACACCTTCACGCCGGCCCTTTCGATGATCTTCTTCTGGGCGCGGTTCATCTCCGAAGCGAGGGTGAAATTGCCGTCTTCGATATTGTATTTTTCAAAGCTCTCGTTATAGGCCTTGATCATGCTGCCGTCCGCCACCAGGAAACCGGAGACGAACCCGATGGTCAGCACCAGCAGCAGAAAGATCACCATATATTTCCCGAGATCATCCCGCAGTTCTCTCAGGAATCGTCTGTGGAGAGGGTTTTTCATCGTTCTTACCATTCCAGCTCCGCCGCCGGTGTCTTCACTTCGTTGCGCCGGATGTCCCGGATCATGCCGTCCCTCAGCCGCACTACAGTGTCCGCCATGGCGCTGATGGCATCGTTGTGGGTGACCATGATCACCGTGCTGCCGTATCTTCTGTTCACCTTCTCGATGAGCTGCAGGATATCCTTGGAAGTCTTATAATCCAGGGCACCGGTGGGCTCGTCGCACAGCAGGATGTCCGGGTTCTTGACCACCGCCCTCCCGATGGAAGTGCGCTGCTGCTGGCCGCCGGAGAGCTGGCTGGGTATTTTGCCCCTGTGATCCCAGAGACCCAGGACCCTCAGCAGCTCGTCGACGTCGAGTGACTCTTTGCTCAAAAATGCACCGACCTCGATATTCTCCCGGACAGTCAGGTTGGGGATCAGGTTGTACATCTGGAAGATGTACCCCAGATGTCTGCGGCGGTACTGAGTGAGCTGCCTGTCGTTCATGCCGGACATGGATTCCCCGTCGATGACGATCTCACCCTCATCCGCGTCGTCGATCCCTCCTATGATATTGAGGAGAGTGGACTTGCCCGAGCCGGAAGGGCCCAGCAGAACAACGAATTCCCCTCTGGTCACCTCGAGGTCGATCCCTCCGAGCACTTCCACGCGGCTGTCTCCCTGTCCGTAAGATTTGTGAATGTTATGTAATGTCAGAAACATGTCCATTTCCGTTCTCTGTTCTTCTGCTCCGCATATCTGCAGTGCCTGTAGTTAGCTAATACTAATATAGCACTCGGCGGGCACTCCAAACAATGGAGAAGTTATACAATAATAACTCTGTCAGAGCCGTTGTTCGGACATTTTCCCACAATTCCAAAACCGGGGCTGTCGCATTAAGCATAAAATGCATAAACATTCCTCGAAGACCTTTCGGAAACGCCGGCACTTCATTTTTCCGAGCCTTTGGCGATGGAAAAATGTTAGTACCGCTGCGTTTCTGATGAGCGAGAGCGGGTCTTAGAGGAATTGTTTATGCATTGATAAGCTTAGTGTGACAGCCCTGTTTTATTGTGGAAAGATGCGTCCCGATCAGGCGAGCGCAGCGCCGAGAGCCTTGCAGGCCTCCAGTGCGTCGTCGTCGGGCTCGTTGTTGGCCATCACGCTGTCCACGGCGAGGTTCGCGCCGGCGTCGCGGCAATCGTCCTCCCAGTTGCGCATCCACTCGCCGTCGCCCCAGCCATAGGAACCGAACAGAGCGATCTTCTTGCCGGAGAGCTCTCCCTTGACATCATCGAACATGGGCTGGAACTCGCTCTCTTCCAGGACTTCCGCGCCCATCGCGGGGCAGCCGAAAGCGATGGCATCGTAGGAAGCGACATCCGCTGCACCGAACTCGGAGGCGGTCTTCACGTCCACCTCAGCACCGGCGCCCTGTGCGCCTGCCGCGACAGCGTCCGCCATGGTCTGTGTATTGCCTGTCCCGCTCCAGAAAACTACTGCAACTTTGCTCATTGTTTTTTTGCTCCTTTCAAGCTTGTATTTCTCTATCTTCACGGCATCATGTGCCGCAAGACGCGATTCCGCAGTGCCTCCCTCTTCCGGCAGAGACTAAAATGCAGGACCTCACAGGCAGGCCGTTCATGCAGCACTGTTCAGCCGGCGCCTGCCACTGCGAGCCTCGTGATCGGCACGCCCTCCGACCAGCGCCGGCAGTAGATGCGCGTGCACCGGTCATATCTCTCAAAGGTCCTACGCGCCGCCTCCTCGTCGCCGTATACCTGCCAGCAGCCCGTCAGCTTGCTGCGGCTCCCGCCGTACCGGATGAAACCGCGCACATCCTCGGGCGGATAGCTGAGAAACAGCCCGATCTCGTGCGGAAAAGCCTTCCGTCCCCGCAGCCGGCGGATCAGTTCCAGGAGACACTGCTGTGCGGTCCTGTCCCTGTAGCCCTCTTCCCTGAGAAGTTCTCTGGCTTCCCTTCCTGACAGATCCTTCTCCAGACGGTCTGGGCGGTACAGATACAGCAGCACCCTTCTGGCGCTCCTGCGCAGGGGAAGGAGCCGCAGTCCCTTCGGGACGAGCTGACGGTTCAGTTCCCGGAGCTGTTCGGACAGTTCCTGCGTGTTCGAATATTCCGCTGTAAACAGATTGCCTGTCTTCAGCCCGGCCAGTGTAGGCGAGCCGTACCTGACCAGCATCTCGTCGGACATGTATGTTTCCTCCCTGGAACTCTCTTTATGCCGGGATCGCCGTGTACTTCTCAAGGATCGCTCTCAGGGCGGCCATGGAAGCGGTCTTGGAATGCTCCACCTGTGTCCTGCCGCCGCGGATCTCATTCTGCGCATTTTTCAGGACCTTGTGGGAGAGCGCACCGGTAAAGCAGATCATCAGGTCCGGATTTCCGAGCTTGTTCTTCAGGCTGCCGGAAGGTTTGATGAAAACTTTGGCTTTGCAGCTGTATTCTCTGCAGAGATCCTTGTACTGTCTCTCCATGCATTCGTTGCCGCCGAGGATCACAACGCTCATCTGAGCCTCCTTTTCTGTACTATCCAGGACTTCGGACCCGGACCTCACTATTTTCTGAGTTAGTTTTTACTAACCCGCCGTTTTAAGAAATGCGCCGCTTCCGGCGCCTGTTATCTGACTGGGTTAATTATAGCTAACTCATTTTCCTGTGTCAACACTCTTTTTCAAAAGCGCACATCAGGCGATAGGCGTCCTCCCCGTAAGCTGTGATCGTATCTGTATTGGCATTGTAACGAGTGAGCGCCCGCTTCATCTCCTCCTCGGAAAAAGACGCAAAATCGGTTCTCCCCGTCATCTCCTCCGCGCAGGTGAGCAGGTTCAGGGCGGTGACTTCGATGTTGAATTCCGGCTCTTTGTTCAGTTTGTTCCAGATCAGGCGGATATCGGCCGGGTCCTGCTCACGCAGCCTGTGGTCTGTAGTGATCCCCAGCGTATCATACGTCACCAGGCCATGCTCCACGGCATATTCCACGGCACGCAACCCGGTACGTCCGAAGATCTGTCCATACCCCGTCGAACTGTCCTTCCTGCCCGTCAGCTGCGTAGAGACCACCAGGTCCACGGCGGGATCCATGATGTCCATCTCCGTCATCTCCTTGTACAGGATGGCCCTGATCGCTGCTGCGGGCACGCCATATTTCCGGCTGACCTCTTCGATCGTCCCCTTATACTTTTCCAGGATCTCCCGGGCCCTCTCCGGCGTGATGAGCTTGAGCATCTGTACCCCCATTTTCCTTGTTCACGAACCTCTGCTGTCTCTCATGCGGTCCCGGTATTTCTTATCGGAATCCCTTCCTTTTTTCCGCGACGTCGATCAGCTCCCGTGCCTCTTCCATCGCGGCGTACAGGTGCTCCGCAACATAGGCTTCCTCTGCTTCGCGGCCCTTTTTTTCAGCCTTTTTGATCTCCTCCCAGGAGACTTTCACCTGTTCAGCCGTGATGTCTTGTCCCGCCGCAGCAGCCCCCTGCACCAGACGCACTGCCGGATCCTCCTGGTCCGCGAAAATATGCGGATGTCTCCGCACCATCTTGTCCGCCGCGGTCCTGGCCACATCCTCAAAATTGAAGTATCCTTCCTCCGCCGCTATCTGCGCGTGCATGACGACCTGCAGCAGCAGGTCTCCGAGCTCCTCCCGCAGATCATCTGGCCGGCCGGTCTCCTCCAGGATATTGATGCCGCAGAGGACTTCCGCCGCTTCCTCGATACAGGCCGGTTTCAGGCTGGCGTGTGTCTGGGCCCTGTCCCACGGACAGCCGTCCTCCGCCCGTAGTCTCTCCACGACTTTCAGAAGTCTCTCTGTCTCACGCATGATACCATGCCTCCCTGTCTGTAGGATCACTGTTCGAAAGGATAGACCAGCCCCATCTGTCTGCGGCACTCGTCCATGAGCTGCATGACCTCCAGGGTGGCCCTGTGAGGGACCAGCGGGCTCTCCGTGAGGCCCGCCCGGATCTCGGAAGCGGCTGTATCGAACTCATGGACATAGCCGCCGTCTCCCCGGAAAGTCTCGTCTACACCGTGTTTCCTATACAGCTTCACGCGGCCCGCGTTATGGTAGAACCAGAGACGCGTACTTCCCTTCGTCCCCTGAAGGACCAGCCTCTCCAGTCCCCAGAGATCCAGGATGGAAGCGCTCCAGGTGTATTTCCTGCCTCCGGGATAATAAAGCGTGACATGCTCTCCTGTATCGATCCCGTCCTTGAGCCGCCCCCTGCACTCGATACGCTCAGGCATCCCGAACAGACGGTAGATGTACGTGAGAGGATAGATGCCGATATCCAGCAGAGCGCCGCCGGCCATGTTCGGATCGGAGACGCGCGGGGCATACCCGATCGAGCGCAGGTGGTAGGTCATATGAAGTCTGCGCACCTCTCCGTACTCCCCCGCGTCCAGCCACTCCTTCACCTTGTTGGCGACAGGTGCGAACCACGTCCACATCGCCTCGGCAAAATAGACGCCCCGCTCCTCGCTGAGCTGCAGGAGTTCGGCTGTTTTAGCGGTATCCGTGCTCACCGGTTTCTCGCAGAGGACCGGCCTGTCCAGGAGGAGTGCCTGTTTCGCGTACTCATAGTGGCTGGTGTGCGGCGTGACGATGTAGACGCCATCCACGCCCGGCGCGGAGATCGCCTCCTCCGCGGTGCGGCAGGCCTGCGCACCGTATTTCTGCGCAAAGGCAAGCCCTTTCTCATAATTCCGCGTGTAGACGGATACGATCCTGTGGCGGCCCGTCGCCGTGATCAGATCTGCGACAGTCTTCGCGAGTGTGCCGGTACCGATAAAAGCCCAGTTAAATACTTCTTCCATCTGTGCTCCTCCCTGAGATCGCAGCCGGCTGTGTCCTGATACTGCACGTACTTACTGCTCACATTTACTGTGCGTATTTACTGCCCGTCCATCTCCTCCAGCAGCTGTGCGGCGGTCTTCCTGTACATCTCCGGATCCGCGCCGATCACGGGCGATCCCAGCACATGTCCCTCTCTGTCTACGAAAAAAGACGTAGGCACCGCATAGAGCTGAAACAGCGCTTCGCCGCCCTCAAAACCCGCCAGGACCGGGAATTCCGCCCCAGCCAGCGTCAGGATGTCGTGAGCTTCCGCGACTGTGTCCTCGTCGACAGCGTCCATGCAGACGCCGATGAGCCCGATGTCCTGCTCCGCGAACTCCCCGCTGAGCTGCGCAAGTTCCGGCATCTCCGCCACACAGGGACCGCACCAGGTCATCCACACGTTGACCATGGTGATCCTGTGCTGCGCGAACAGGTCCGTGCTGTGGACCGGATTGCCGTCCAGATCCGTGGTGTCAAAGACAAGGTCGGCATAGCCCCCTTCAGGGACTGCCTCTGTCTCGTCGGAGGACTGCGCCTCCTCAGTGTCTGCGGTCTCCTCAGGATCTGAAGAATCCTCGGGGTCTCCGATCTCCTCAGCCGTCTCGCCTTCCAGTTCCTCCTTCTCCTCCACTGCCTTCTCTGGTTCCGTTTTGTCCCCGCCCGCGCAGCCGGCACAGACGGCAGAAACGGTCAGCATGGCGACCAGCAGCAGAACGATCCGTTTTTTCATTTCCTGACCTCCATCTCAAATCTGAATCTCAGTGCATGCTCCGGGCAGGCCTGCACGCATGCCCCGCAGCGGATGCACTCCGCGCTGTCGGGATCTCTCACGGGATCCACCTGCATATCGCAGCAGCCCGCGCAGGCGCCGCAGTGGGTGCAGGCGCTCTCTTCTCTCACCAGCCGCAGGAAGCCGAACTTCTGGAACAGGCCGTAGAAGGCTCCCAGGGGGCAGATATACTTGCAGAATGGGCGGTGGACCACCACAGACAGGACGATCACTGCCGCCAGGATCAGCAGTTTCCACGCATACAGGAAGTGTACCAGAGACCGCAGCTCACTGTTCAGGATCACTAGCGGGATCCCTCCCTCCAGCGTCCCCACCGGGCAGATCCACTTGCAGAAATAAGGATAGCTGCTCCCCATCCCGTCCCGCATAAGCAGCGGCAGCAGGACGGCAAAGACGACCAGAAACACATATTTCGCCTTGCGGAGCAGGCGGTCCGCCCGCACCGGGACCGTCAGCTTGGGCGTCGGGATCCTGTACAGCAGCTCCTGCAGCAGCCCGAACAGGCACAGCCAGCCGCAGACGAATCTTCCCAGCACGATCCCCACCATCGCCATGAAGCCCAGTACATAGAAGGCGAAGCGCGGCTTTCTCGCACTGAAAAAAGTCTGCATGGCCCCCAGCGGGCACGCCCCGACTGCCGCCGGGCACGCGTAGCAGTTCATCCCGGGCACACAGAACCTCTTGAGAGGTCCCTGGTAGATCCTCCCGGTGACGAAGCCTGTCAGATGCGCGTTCGTGATCAGCGCCCACAGAAACTGTATGAACTTTCTCCTCTTCAGCCAGTCTCTCATCGTCTCATCCGATCCCGCAGCACTCCAGGCAGATCTGCACCGCTTTGTTCAGGACCGTCTGCATCTCGCCTGTACAGGCCCCGTACAGGCAGGAAGCCGCTGCCGCTGCCAGGATCAGGGATTTCACGTTCTTCTGGAAAACCCCCGACATATGTGTACTCTTCTCCCATCATCCGAAAAAACTCAGTCTCCTCCCGACTGAGACGTCTGCTGACATTATACATCTAATACCCTCCGACGTGGGACATTTTCCTCCGGGTTGGAAAGATAAGAAGCCATGACAGTATCCGGCAGAAAGCAATAAACATAGTTACGCGGGGCCTTCCGCTGCGCCGGTACAAGGCGAGGTTTTTTCGAGCCGTGGTACCGTTGCAGCGAGGACAGAGCTAAGATTCATACTTATGCATGAATCTTAGCTCACGAGATTCGCTTTGCGAATCTCTTCTGATCGCAGCACCGAAATCGCCTGCGCGAATTTCGGTGCGCGCGCCTTCGGCGAAAAGGACTGAGCGAGAGCGGGCCCCACGGAACTATGTTTATGCATGTTCCCTCCGCCTGGCCGGATACCCTTTCAGCCTGCGCTATGGCTTTTTTTTGATTCATACAGTATGATGATAATGTGCAGACATAATGAACGGACAGGCAGATGATCTGAGAGGACAAGATGAGTGAACAGTCTCCTGACAATCAAAACAGCCTCCGACATCGCATAGTGGGCAGTGGGAGGAGATTTGCCATTGCTTTTTCGAGCCGCATGATCTCCACCTGTGCTTCGAGTGTGGCCTTTTTCTTCTTCCTGTCCCTGATCCCGCTGGTCATCCTGCTCTCCATGCTGCTGCCCCATCTGGGTTTTTCCTACACCATGATGGCGGAAGGCGCGACTTCCCTAACGCCGGACATGGTGGATCCCCTGGTGCTGCAGATCCTGCGGGAGGCCTACTCCGCCAGCGGCAGGCTCATGTCCGCTGCCATCCTGCTGCTGATCTGGTCCTCTTCCGCCGGCATGCTGGCCCTGATCCGCGGCCTCAATGTCGTCTACGAAGTCAGAGAGCGCCGGAGCTATCCGGTGATGCTGCTTCTCTCCATCTTCTACACAGCCATCCTCCTGCTGCTTTTCATCAGCATGATGTATCTGGCCATCTTCAGTGAATCCCTGCGCGGCATCATCTATGACGTGATCACCGACCGGGACGCCGCCGTGTTCGGCTACGAGGGCTTCCGCTACCAGATCGCCTTCCTGCTGTCAGTAGCCATCTTCTCACTCATGTACACCTTCATTCCCGCCGGCCGCAGGCGTTTCCTGATGCAGCTGCCCGGCGCGCTCTTCACCGCCGCCGGTTTTGTGGTCTTCTCCTGGTTCTTCTCCATCTACCTCCGGGGCGGCAACCGCTATACCCTCTTCTACGGTAGCCTCGCCGGCACTGCCATCTTCCTCTTCTGGCTGTACTGCTGCTTCTACATCTTTCTGATCGGTGCCCACCTGAACCATTACTTCGAGGCTCTCTTCCGCCGGACCGCCCGCCGTGCGCTGCGCCACCTCCGGGAGGGCAGAAAGAAGAGCTGAGCAGTTCTTCCGCTCCATGTCGATGTCTTCATCGTTATTCTCATCGTTATTTTCATCGTGATGTAAGCGTTTCCATCACAGCGGATATAACGCTGCTTCTCCTTATCGTTATTTCCTCCGTGATATTTTCCTTTTTTCACTATATCTGGTGGTTTTTCTGCTTCCGTAGTGACTTCCTTGCCTTCACAGGCCTATGAATTGCACTACAGCTGACGTTTTTCTGTTCCCGTAGTGACTTCCTTGCCTCTAAAAGCCTCTGGCCGTCATTACAGCTGATGATTTCCTGTTATTGTAGTGACTTCCCGGCCTCTGGAAGTCTCTGACCGTCATTACAGCTGATGATTTCCTGGTTACGTCCCTATACTGGTGTAAATTAAATAGAGCCATAGGCTCAACCCTTAGG
>CAMOJW010000006.1 GCA_946617225.1 uncultured Lachnospiraceae bacterium | reverse complement strand
GATCCTGCTGGGCGAGATGCGCGACTACGACACCATCTCCGCTGCCATGACCGCAGCCGAGACGGGCGTGCTGCTGTTCTCCACCCTGCACACGAGCAGCGCCGCCAATACTATCAACCGGATCCTGGACGTTTTTCCCGCGAATCAGCAGCAGCAGGTCAAGATCCAGCTTGCGCAGATCCTCATGGGCGTCGTCTGTCAGCAGCTGGTGCCCTGCGTGGACGGCGGACAGATCCCGGTCTTCGAGATCATGAAGTCCACCGCGGCCATCCAGAACATGATCCGGGAGGGCAAGCTCCATCAGCTGGACAGCGCGATGCAGGCCGGCGCGGCCGAGGGCATGTGCACCATGGACGGGAGCCTGCTCAAGCTCTACAGGCAGGGCAGGATCACCAGGGACACGGCGCTCCTCTCCTGCGTACACTACGAAAACATGGTCAAGAGGCTCGGGTGACCCCGCAGCCGCTCTCATACCTGGTACTGAAGATCCGCAGAAACAGGAAGCCGGGGTAAACGCTATGGATGATAACATTCTGCAGGTGCAGTTTTTCGGGAATTTCGGCCTGCACTACAAGGACAGGAACATCACGGGGGAAGGGCGCTCCAGCGAGTCGCAGTTCTCCTATCTGATGCAGATGATCCTGTACCACGCCCGGGAGGGCGTGAGCAGGGACGAGGTGGAACGGGCACTTTTTGAGGACAGGGATATCGAGGACGTCCATCACGCCATGCGGAGCGTGACCTACAACGCCAAAAAGAGACTCGCCTCCTCCGGCCTGCCCCAGACCAACTACATACAGCTTTCCTCCGGGCTCCTGCGCTGGACCCCGGACATCCCGCTCCAGGTGGATGCCTGGGAGATGGAACGCCTGGCACAGGAAGCGGAGGCCGAGACCGATCCGGAGAGGAAAAAAGCCCTCTACCTGAAAGCCTGCTACCTCTACAAGGGAGAGTTCCTGGCCAACCAGATCAGCATGCTGTGGGTCGCATCGGCGGCGCGCCACTACAGGGCCCTTTTCACCCGATGCGCGGAAGCCGCCGTAGAGCTGATGCGGGAGCTGGACAGCTACGTCGAGATGGAACAGCTGGGCCTCTACGCAGCGAGACTCATGCCTCTCTCCGACTGGGAGACGGTGACCATGGAGGCCATGGTTTCCACGGGACGGTTCGACGACGCCATGAAGTTCTATGACGACACGCTGGACCTGTACCTGCGTTCGGAGGGACTCAAGCCCTCCCCCAGGATGATGGAACTGCTGAACCGCCTCGGGTCCCAGCTCGAGCACCAGTACGCCCTGCTGGACGAGATCCAGGGGCAGTTGGAGGCGGAGGCGGATACCCAGCCTGGCGGGTTCCTGTGCCCCTATCCGGTGTTCCAGGGCGTGTACCAGATGGTGCAGCGCATGATGGAGCGCGGCGGGCAGTCCGTTTTTCTCATGCTGTGCACGGTCGTGGATTCCAAGGGCAATCCCATGCGGCAGGGCCCGATGCTGGACAGCCTCTCGGACCGCATGAGAGACGCGATCCGGCTGTCTCTGCGACATTCCGACACGCTGTGCCGCTACAGCAAGGGACAGTACCTGGTCCTGCTCATCAACACCACCGCTGAGGACTGCAGCATCGTGCAGCGCCGTATCAACAAGCGCTTCATCGTGGGCAGGCAGCGGACAGGCATCCATTACCACGTGAACAGTGTGGTCTGCTCCGCGGAAAAAGCAGCCCTCCTGATGCGAAGCGAGAGGAGGTGACCGGAGATGGACGACAGATCGCAGATCTATATCGGCACACCGGGCGGCGTGGTGCTGTGCGTGGATGCCCTGGAGGGCAGCACGCTGAAGGCACACTTCTACACCAGCTACAGCCCGGACCCCGTACATGTGAACAGCTGGGACCAGTTGCTGTTCGAGATGGAGAAATTCTACGACGACATACGGTTCCCGTACCCGACGACTTCCACCCGGTCCTTTACCGGCCCCGCACCCAAATCCTATCCTCAACCCAGAAAGGGCAAAGTCATGAAAGATGAAGAACTCTTGATGAAACACGGAGAGCTGGGATCTTTTATCATCCGTGTCCAGCACAGACAGAACAGCAGCTGGCAGGGAAGGATCACCTGGGTCGAAAAGAACCAGACCATGAATTTCCGCTCCGTGTGGGAGCTGGTCAAACTGATCGGCAGCGCTCTGGACACTGTCAGCGATCCCGATGAGCCCGCCGAGGACATACATTGGCCTGAATGAGGAGATAAACTATGATCACAGTGGATGCACTTAGAAACTGGGGAGCCGACGTGAAGGACGGGCTGGCCCGGTGTATGAACAGCGAGCCTTTCTATCTCCGCATGGTGGGGATGGTCGAGGCGGACACCAATTACGAGAACTGCGGCCGCGCCCTGGAGGCGGGGGACCTGAAGGCGGCTTTCGAAGCTGCCCACGCCCTGAAGGGCGTGCTCGGCAACCTGGCCCTGACGCCCATGTTCGAGCCCGCCAGTGAGCTGACGGAAGCCCTCCGGGCACAGAACGGAGCGGACTACGCCGCCATCTATGCGAGACTGGGCAGCGCGAGGGAGAGCTTCCTGGCCCTGTTCAAGTGAGGACGGGACGCGGCGCGAGGGAGAACTTCCCGGCCCTGTTCAAGTGAGGGCGGGATCTGACAGAGGATGAGGAGGCCGTGCGCGACGGACGGCCATATACAGGAAAGAAACAGGAATAACAGAAGTATGGAACAGAACAGCAAGGCATCTGCCGCACCCCGGAAACACGTTGCCCTGCCAGGCAGAGGAGTGCTGCTGAGCGGGCTCAAGGAGTGGTTCCGCTATCACAGGACCACCCTGATCCTGGTGGCTATGGCAGTGGTGGGCACGGGGCTCATCGCATATCCCACAGTAGCTGACTGGTGGAACTCTTTCCATCAGTCCAGAGCGGTGGCTTCCTACGTGGAGGCCGTTTCCAGCATGGATCCGGAAAAATACGACGCGATCATCAGGAGCGCGGAGGCGTACAACGCGGCCATGACAGAGGACGGTCCCTACTGGACCATGACGGATGAGCAGAACGAAGCTTATCTCAAGGAACTGGATATCAATGATTCCGGCGTCATGGGCTACATCACCATCGACAAGATCCACGTGCAGCTGCCGGTGTATCACGGTACCGACGACGCCATCCTGCAGGTGGCCATCGGCCATCTGTCCGGCACCTCCCTGCCCGTCGGCGGCGAGGGTTCCCACTGCGTCGTTTCCGGCCACAGAGGACTGCCTTCCGCCAAGCTCTTTACGGATCTGGACAAGATGGTCAACGGCGACACGTTCATGTTCTCCATCCTGGACCGCACCTACACCTATGAGGTGGACCAGATCCGCATCGTGGAGCCCTCCGACCTGTCCGCGCTGACCATTGAGCCCGGACAGGACCTGGTGACGCTGGTCACGTGCACACCTTACGGCATCAACACCCACAGGCTGCTGATCCGCGGGCACCGCATCGCCAACCTGCAGGGCGACGTGCAGGTCGTGGCGGACGCGCTGCAGATCGAGTCCGTGTATATCGCGCCTTTCTTCGGCGTGCCGCTGGCGATCCTCCTGATCATCGCCATGCTCCTGATCACCTCCTGGTCCATCCGGCGCAGCCGGGCCGTGCACCAGGTGCGGGAGGAGCTGGACATCGACAACTTCCTCTCCAACACGGACAGGGAGCAGGAGGAGATCGACGAGGTCCTGAGCAGGTATTTTGACAGATAAGATATAGGGGAACGAAAGGGGCTGTCGTGTGCGACAGCCTCTATTTTTACTTAGTTTCAGTTAGTTGCTGTGTTGATAGAAGCCTTTTGGACCATCTTCCGGGGCAGCTGTCAAGGAACCGGTGCACCTCGCCGGAGGCGTCCTTGACAGCTGCCCCGGAAGATGGTGGAGGGTTGACAAGAGCTGCTGACGCAGCTCTGCCTCCAAGGAGGCCGGAGAAGGAGGCTGATGAACGTTACATCTGCCGTGAAATAAAGAAAAAATGACGATGGAAATAACGACAGGGAGGAGAAACGTTATCATCCGCGTGAAATGTCACTCCATGAGCTGAGTTTCAGTAGCTGTAATGACGTCCGAGCCTTTACAAGTCTCCTGATGTCACTCCATGAGCTGAGATTCAGCAGCTGTAATGACGTCCGAGCCTTTACAAGTCTCCTGATGTCACTCCATGAGCTGAGATTCAGCAGCTGTAATGACGCCTGAGCCTCTACAAGTCTCCTGATGTCACTCCAGGAGATGAGATTCTGTAGCTGTAATGACAACCCAGCCTCTTCATGTCGCTGACAGTCATTCCAGGAGGTGAGATTCTGTTGTTGTAATGACATATCAGCTTCTTCATGTCACAGATCGTCGTTACAGCTGATGAATTCCTGTTATTGGAATGATTTCCAGGCCTGTGCAGGCTTATGACCGTCTACAGTCGACTCATTTCTGTGATCATGATGATTACTGGCCTCCTTGGGGGGCAGAGGTGCGGCAGCACCTCTTGTCTGCCAGTTACCGTTTTCCAGAGCAGCTGTCAAGGACGCCTCTGGCGAGGTATACCGATTCCTTGACAGCTGTTCTGGAATATGGTACTCAAGTCGATACATAGCAAGAGTAGTTTTTTACACTACTATAAGATCTTGAATGGAGACCGTTAAACGCCATGTGAAAGGCAGCCTAAAATCACACTGTCAATAAAGTTCCTTAAGGAATATGTTATAGAGTTAGTGAAATAAAGGGAAATATCACGACGGAAATAACGATAAGAGAAATCATCAGTTGTGATGACGATCTGAGGTAAGCCTGGAGGTGGGTAATCACCTTTCGGGCTTACAGACTTAGTCCGGGAAATCGCTGAAGGGCTGCTAAAACATCCTCTTTACAAACACGCTGCGGCGTGTTATTTTTATACTACGACAGACATAGTACGATAGACGTTGCATCGGCTGACGTTGCAACGTCTGTCGGAAGAAAGAAGTCATCACCACAGGAGGAAGAAATGAGCGGGATCAGCAGTGATGTGATCAGGGGATACAACGATACCATGATCCTCTATCTGCTTCTGGACCGGCCATCCTACGGTTATGAGATCTCCAAGATGATCCGGTCCCTTTCCGGGGAGAAATATGTCATCAAGGAGACGACACTGTATTCGGCTTTTACCAGGATGGAGAAGAACGGATTCATCATGTCCTTCTCCCAGCTGGCGGAGAACGGAAAGAGGCGGACGTATTATCGGATCACGGAGAGCGGGAGACGATATTACAGGGACAAGTGTGAGGAGTGGCTCCTGACACAGGAGGTGATCAGCAAGTTCATCTCCCCGAAGGGGCAGCGTTCCCTGACAGAGCGGGATGTCACCGGCTCAAGCTGAGCTGAAGCTCGGGCTGAGTCGGGGGAGACGGGCCGGCGATCCGAACGGGCGGGACGTCGGCTGACGGGGAGTGATCTCCCGGAGTTTCCTTATCAAACAGTTTATCAGCGGAGAGAGAGGATCGAGATGGAGACCATCAGGAATTACCTCATGACCATGTTCGCGTCGCTGCCCAACACACCGCAGGTGCGCAGGGCCATGGACGAACTGTGGCAGATGATGGAGGATAAATATACCGAGCTGATAGAGGAGGGCCGGACCGAGAACGAGGCCATCGGAACGGTGATCGCTGAGTTCGGGAATCTGGACGAGCTCGCGGAGCCCCTGGGGATCCGCGACTATATGCCGCCTGCGGTGCGGGAGACGCCCACCGCGGAAGGAGCGGACAGCGGAGAGACCGCCGGCTGGGCGGAGAGTTCCCGGATGGAGCGGGAAGAGTATACCGGGTCCGCGGAGTACAGGGGCAACGGCGCGCATGCGGAGGAGAGCGGAAAGGACCTGTTCAGGGGATTCAGGGACAGGCTCAGGAACAGGGACAGGAGAGAGCAGAGAGAACAAAAAGAGCAGAGAGAGTGGAGCGGACGGAGGAATAGAAGTGAGGACCGGGTGAACCAGCGTGCGAGCCGTCGGGAGAGCAGGCGGGCGAGCCGGAGGGCCGGGGAGCAGGCATCCGGACTGTACACGGTCTCGGCCGACGAGGCGCAGGAGTTCCTGAACGCAGCATGGCTGGCGGCTTATCTGCGGGGGCTGGGAGTGTTCTTTTTCATCGTTTCCGTGGCGCCGGTGTCCCTCTTTGACGATGCGTCAGGCGTGCTGGAACTGACGGGGATGGTGATGTTCTTCCTCTGCATCGCGGCCGGGATCGCGCTGATGCTGATCTCTTCCGGTCTGCTCAAACCCTTCAAGCACCTGAAGCGCAGGAAGAGCTGCCTGGATTACGCGGCGGCCCGCCACGTGGAGAACATGATGGAGTCGATCCGGAGCAGCACCATGGCACAGAGGACCGTGGGCATCATCCTGTGCGTGCTGAGCGTCGTGCCGGTCATCGGCGTGGATATCCTGTCGATCGGCAGTCGTTTCCTGAATGCGCTCGGGATGGCATTCTTCCTGCTGATGGTGGGGATCGGCGTGATGCTGATCATGCTGAGCGCCGGCAGGAACGGAGCCTGCAAGAGACTGCTCAGGCTGGGGGACCCGAGCACCATCGGCGGCAGCAGCACCAAGGCGCAGAGGGAGACCGGTTACATCGACCCGCGCGTCGAGGACGGGATGTCCGTGTACTGGCAGACTGTCACGGCCATCTATCTGTGCTGGTCGTTCCTGACCTTCCAGTGGGGGATCTCCTGGCTGATCTGGCCCGTTGCGGGCGTTCTGAAGGCCTGGATAGACAGAAGGTATGGAAGACGGGACGACAGACCGGACGGCAGACGGGACGGCAGACTGGACGGGGAGGAGGACTATGAACAGGAGTAGGTATCTTCGGATCCTCTGGACGGTGACAGCGGTCTGTGTGGTCCTGGGGATCTTCATGAGACAGGTCCGTCAGAGGCGCTATGAGCAGGAATATGAGGCCTATGAGTACGCACCGCCCGAGGCGGAGGAGGAGTATTACGCCGGCGACGAGTATTATGCCGGCAGCGGGATCCCCGGCGTCGGGGAGTTCCGGTCCATCCGGATCGACGGTTTTGTCGGTTCGGTCAACATCACCAGCGGCGGGGACTACAACTACTGGTACGGAGAGTCCGGTGAGACAGACGGCAACACGGATTTTGCCCTGGAAGACGGGATCCTGACAGTGAGGCAGAGCGGCGTCCCGGTCACGGACATGGAGCGGGCCGGGACCCTGACCATCGAGGTGCCCGATTCCATCTGCCTGGAGGATGTGGACATCCTCGTGGATGCGGGATCAGTCTCTGTTTATGGTCTGTACGCCACGAGATGTGAGATCCGGAACAGCGCGGGCAGTATTGAGGTCAACGAGAGTTCCGTCGCGAACGCAACGTTCAGGGTGGATCTGGGGGACCTTCGGGTGTCCAATATGGAATTCACGCAGATGGAGGCGGAGCTCGGAGCCGGGAACGCGGAGTTCTGGGTGCCTTTCGTCGAGGAGACCGATCTTGCCCTGAAGACCGATCTGGGCCGGGTGGATATCAACGGGCAGTCCTACGGGAACGGCTATACCCGTGACCAGGGACTCTCCCGGAAGCTCACCGTCCACAACGGAATGGGCAATATCTCGGTCTCTTACTGAGCGGCAGGTGCCATGGATATCAGAAAGCTGACTTACGACATCACAGAGGAGGAGGCGGGCAGGACAGTGCGTGCCTTTCTCTCGGAGAGACTGGGCTTTTCGTCCCACCAGATGAGCAGGCTCAAGTTCCGGGAGGACGGGATCACGGTCAACGGGTCCAAAGCGTATGTCTCCCACATACTGAAGGAGGGGGACCGGCTGCAGCTGCGGCTCACCCAGCGACATGAGCCGAGGGATACGGAGGGAGCCCGTCCTCCGAAGATCTGGCTGGCTCCGGCCCCTTCCCTTCAGAACTATCCCCTGCAGGTCCTCTACGAGGACGCGGACCTGCTGATAGTGAATAAACCGGCCGGCATCGTGTGCCATCCCTCCCCGGGGCATTATATGGATACGCTGGCCAACCAGGCCGCAGAGCATCTGGGCGGTATCGGCACACAGATGGATATCCGCGTCACCGGCCGGCTGGACCGGGAGACCTCCGGGATCGTCACGCTGGCCCTGAATACGGAGACAGCCGCGCAGATCCAGAAACAGCGCGCCTCCGGCTCTCTGGACAAAACATACCTCGCCCTGGTCCGCGGCATACCCGGCCCCGCCGGCACCACCGGCCGGATCGACGCGCCGCTGCGCCGGGAGTATCCCGGTTCCCACCGCATGGTCACGGCGCCAGACGGAAAAGCGGCCGTGACTGAGTATGTCGTGGAGAGAGTGTGGCAGGAGGGGGAGAGGAAGGATATTCCCCCGGCGGCCTCCCTTGATCCCGGCGGAGAGGCATCCGCCGGAACCGCTGTCAGCCTCCTCCGCTGCCGGATCACCCACGGGCGGACACACCAGATCCGGGTCCACATGGCTTCCATAGGATACCCGCTGGTCGGCGATCCGCTGTACGGTGTGGAGAGCGACAGGGACCGGGGCCGGAGAGTATCGGAGCAGGACAGGCCGACAGAAGCGGAGACCGTCACAGATGTACAGATGTGCCTTCACGCCTGGCGTCTGCGCCTGATCCAGCCCTTTACGGGCGAGACGATACAGGCGGAGGCGCCGGCACCCGCCTGGGCAGGACTGTAGACCGCGCAGAGAGCCGTCTCTGCGCGGTTTTCTCTACCCGTTTTTCCCGCGGGATGCTATAATAAAAACCGCAACTTGGTAACTATATTCTGTCAAGGGGAGAGTGCAATGGAAGAACTGAACAAGAAACTGGGAGCGAAGGCAAGGAAGCGTTTTCTCCCGCTTTTTATCCTGGGTGTGCTGGTCCTGCTCGTGGGACTTCTGCTGGCGGGTTCCTACGTCATCACCATGGGCGACGTCAAGAACGTGGATGTCTATTCCGAGTCCCAGCTCAAGACCGGGGATACCTGCAAGATCGAGGACAACAACCTGGTCCTGGGAGAGTATGCGACGGACAATTCCGGCGCCTATTTCATCCTCTACAGGTCGCAGGACGAGAAATACATGGGCCTCTACCTGAAGGGCTCGGACAAGACCAAAGCCGAGACCATCATGGAGGACAACTGGAAATATCTGGACGGCGAGGCTGAGGCGCTCAGTGAGCAGACGATCTCCGTAAAGGGCAAGCTGACCGCCATGGAAGGCGACGAAAAGCGCTACTTTACCGAATGGTTCACCGACAGCGGCTGGACCGATGAGGAGGTGCAGGAGAGCGTGGATTTCCGCACCCTCAACACCGGTGAGAGTGATATCGGCATGGTGATCGCAGGCGTGCTCTTCACGCTCGGCGGCGCGGCGCTGGCCTTCTATACGATGAAGCAGATGCGCGGCGGCTACACCAAAAAACTCTCCGACGAGATGACCGCGCAGGGACTCACCCCCGACCGTGTCTCCGGGGAGCTGGATCAGGCGCAGCATTTCTCCGGCGCGGAGCTGGCGAGGAGTTTTGCCTTCGTCAACGGGAACCAGGCGGATATCGTGCCTTACGACTCGCTGGTCTGGGCCTATCCCTCCGTGCACACCGTGAATCACAAGATCTACGGGATCATTCCGGCCGGCAAGACCGTGACCAGGACCGTGGTCCTGCACGACCGCAGGAAGCAGCAGTTCACCATCAGCTGCAAGAACGAGGCCGAGTCGGACAGCCTGTATGCTGCTCTGCAGCAGGCAGCCCCTTACGCCATCTACGGCTATTCCGAGGATCTTCAGAATCTGGCGGCTACCCGCTTTGAAGACTTGATCGCGCATGTCGACGAGAAGAGGAACAGCCAGAGCTGACAGACTGTGGCAGACACCAGAATGTGCCGGGACCTGTGCAAGTGACACAGGTCCCGGCTTTCTTTCCGTCTGTGAACGCGGAAAACGACCTGTTCTGTGCCACACCAAACTGGCATAGAATATGCTTAAAAATATGCAGGAACGTTTTTGCCCGCAGATGGATAGGAACAATGAAAGAAAATAAGATCTATTACGGCTGGGTCGTGGCAGGCACGGCATTCCTGCTCATCCTCATGACGGCAGCGCCGCCCTCCTACGGAGGGAGCGTCATCACCACGCGGGTGGTGGCGGAGAGAGGATGGAGCGAGAGCGTTATCGGGACCGCCCTCAGCGCCCACTATGTCATGATGGCCGCGGTGGGGATCCCCGCCAGTCTGCTGCTGCAGCGGACCGGCTTCAGGAGGGTGTATCAGCTCGCGTTCGGGATCAGCCTTCTGTGCTACCTATATCTCGCCTTTGTGAATCGCTCGGAGATGGGGTACATTGCAGCTTTTGGCATCCTGGGATTTGCGGCCCTGGTGGGCTCGGTCCTGTGCAGCACCGGCCTGGTGAATACCTGGTTCGCCCGCAACCGGTCCCTGCCTATGTCCCTGGTCCTTTCGGCCGGCGGGGTGGGGGGATTCGTCTATCCGCTGATCACGCAGGCTCTCTGCAATCTCAGCATCCGCACCTGCTGGCTGTTTCTGGCAGGCCTGCAGGTGGTTGGCTTCCTCCTCTCCGAGTTCGTGATCAGGGACCGACCGGAGGATAAGGGCGAGATCCCTGACGGTAGAGCCTGGGTCGCTGCACATCCTCTGCCTGCAGTACAGACAGGAGATACGGGAGCAGGAGCGGCTGTCCGCGAGCCGTCCCTGGCCAGGTGCTATCGCTCGCCGCAGTTCGTGATCCTGGCGTTCCAGTTCTTCCTGGCCAAATGCGTGCCGGGCGCGGTCCTGTCCTACATCATCTTATTCGCGGTACAGCGCGGGGTGATGCAGGACCATGCCGTGTGGATCCTCACGATCTACAGCGTCTTCGGCCTGATGGGAAGACTGTCTTCCGGTGTCGTGGACAGGATCAGGATCCCTCTGGGCGTGTGCTATGCCATAAGTTTTGCCGCTGTAGCGGCAGGGCTGGGCATCATGGCAGCGGCGGGAAATGCACCGGTCTTTTTTGCCGGCGGAGCAGTAGTGGGCGGTGCTTTCGGATTCATCTACGTCCTGCAGTATCTGCTGATGCCTCGCTATTTCGGGAACCGGAACTACACCGCTATCAACGGGACGCTTTCGACGACCTCATTTCTCGGGAACGCCCTCGGTTCCGTGCTGGTGCTGGGCATCCGGAACCTCACGGGTGATTACATGTATGCATATCTGACGCTGGCCGGCATCTGTGTGCTGGGAGCGGTCCTGGCGCTGATCAACCGGGTGCAGATGATCGAAGCGGAATAAACAGACCCCCGGATCTGCAGCATTAAAAAGGAGTCGGGCACTTTACTAAGTGTCCGGCTCCTTTTTGATTTCAGCTGGAACAGTCATGCGGCGGATCCATCTGTGGATCCACTTCTGCGACGATGTGTTCTATCGTCGCTCCGGGCTGATACCGATGAGTATCTCCGGGATCAGGCCTTGCCGGCGCTGCCGAAGATCTCGATCTTCTCTTTGACGCAGTCCACGATGGCGGCGGCGCCGGGAGCGAGGAGTTTGCGGGGATCGAAGCCCTTGCCCTCGAGATCCTTGCCGGCCTCGATGTACTTGCGGGTCGCCTCTGCGAAAGCGATCTGGCACTCGGTGTTGACGTTGACCTTGGAGACGCCCAGGCTGATGGCCTTCTGGATCATCTCAGTGGGGATGCCGCTGCCGCCGTGAAGGACGAGAGGCATGTCGCCGACCTTGGCCTTGATGGCCTCGAGGACGTCAAAACGAAGTCCTGCCCAGTTTGCGGGATATTTGCCGTGGATGTTGCCGATGCCGCAGGCGAGGAAATCCACGCCCAGGTCCGCGATCAGCTTGCACTCGTCGGGATCTGCGCACTCGCCCTGGCTGACGACGCCGTCTTCCTCGCCGCCGATGCCGCCGACTTCCGCTTCGATGGACATGCCGTGTTCGTGAGCCTTGGCGACGAGCTCTTTGGTCTTCTCAATGTTCTCGTCGATCGGGAAGTGGGAACCGTCGAACATGATGCTGGAGAAACCGGCATCGATGCACTTCAGGCAGCCTTCGTAGCTGCCGTGGTCGAGGTGGAGCGCTACGGGGACGGTGATGCCCTGGGAAGCGATCACGTCGTTGACCATGTCGGCAACGGTCTTGTAACCGGCCATGTATTTGCCTGCGCCTTCAGAGCACTGGACGATAACGGGGG
Organism: uncultured Lachnospiraceae bacterium; assembly: GCA_946617225.1. Lineage (GTDB taxonomy): Bacteria > Bacillota > Clostridia > Lachnospirales > Lachnospiraceae > CAG-791. Next base: position 16,740 of record CAMOJW010000006.1, on the reverse strand, counting down.
CCTGCATCTCCTGAGCGGCTTTGAGGACGGATTTGGTCCACTCAAGGTTGTTGAGGTTGAATGCGCCGATCGCATAGTGGCCAGCTCTTGCTGCAGCAGTCATTTCTCTTGCGGATACTAACATGGTATAGAACCTCCTTGTGAAAGTGTACCTGTGCGGCACATCCCCTGTGGGGAACTCCGGTGCGAACAGGTACGTGAAGTTTATCGTGAGCGGAGACGCGCCTGTTGTCCCCGCTAACATCGATTATATATGAGAACCCGCGGTTTTTAAAGTACGTGAAGGGAAGAAGAGGTGTTTTTTTGTTAAATAAACAGCACACCGTGGATGAGAAGAGAAAGAGGAGGGGAGCTTGCTCACGCTCCTCTTTCTCTTCTCATCCACGGGGCGGACAAGGGGCGCAGCCCCTCTGTCCGCCAACAGTCCCGGAACGCGAAGCGTTTTGGGACTGGGTGTGCTGATCATTGAGTTACTAAATCGATCGGAAAGAATCGATCGGAAAGCTTGCTTTCCAGGCGATGGCCATTTCTTTTCGCGGGGCGGACAAGGGGCGCGCCCCTCTGTCCGCCAACAGTCCCGGAACGCGAAGCGTTTTGGGACTGGGTGTGCTGATCATTGAGTTACTAAATCGATCGGAAAGCTTGCTTTCCAGGCGATGGCCATATCTTTTCACGGGGCGGACAAGGGGCGCAGCCCCTCTGTCCGCCAACAGTCCCGGAACGCGAAGCGTTTTGGGACTGGGTGCTGGTCATTTTCTTGAATTCCAGGCGATTTCATCATATCTGGATGTTTGTCTTGGTCTGTAGTGACTTTCTGGGTCCGTCAGGTCGGGAATTTCATCACCCTTAGAGAATTATCTTGGTTTGTAGTGACTTCCCGAGGTCAGCAGGTCGTGATTTTCATCACGCTTGGAAGAATCTCTCAGTCTGTAGTGACTCTCGAAGGCCATCTGGCCGTAATAGTTCATCACATCTGGAAGATTCTTTCAGTCTGTAATGACTTTCGAAGGCCAGCTGATCGGAATAGTTCATCACATCCGGAAGAATCTCTCAGTCTGTAGTGATTTTCGAAGGCCGACAGGTCGTAATGCCTCATCACATCTGAAAGAAATCCTCACTCAGTAGTGATTTTCCGAGACATCAGGTCATTGAACCTTCATCACACCTGTCTAGATTTCTTATTTCGTAGTGATTTCCGTCATCCGAGAAGAAAACTGACATCCAGCCATTGCCCTCCGCACCCGGCAGGGGTATCATCACGGGGGATTGGAAACATATCATCACGAACGGATTTGAAACACACCATGATCACGGGTGGATCGAAACACGCTGCTTACAGTGATCGCAGCAGCCACCGTGAGAGCACAGAGGGACCAGACTATGAGAGAAGCACAAACAGCACAGCCGGAGATGCGCCGCCGGATCCTGATGACGGTCTGCGGCGTGGTGATCGCGGGATGGTCGGTAGGGATGTTCCAGTTCTCGATGCTGGGGATGGATCCCTTTCAGGTGTTCGCGCACGGGATCTGGACCCAGATCCTGCATGTCCTGGGAGGAGACGGCGTGCAGCTGCTGACACCGGCCGGGATACAGAGCCCGGCCATCGGCTATGGGCCGGTCTACATGGGGATCAACCTGGTCCTGCTCCTCGCAGACCTGATGCTGGACAGAAAAAAGATCGGTATCGCCACCTTCATCAACCTGTTTCTGGTGGGTTATGTGGTGGACTTCTCCTACGGTATCTGGGTGCGGCTGATCCCGGCACCCTCGATCGGTGTCCGCGTGCTGTTTCTGGCGGCTGCCATCGTGATCATGTGCCTGGCGTCCGCGCTGTATTTCACAGGGGACCTGGGCGTCTCCACCTATGATGCGATCGCCCTGGCGCTCTCAGAGCAGAGGGGATGGGATTTCCGGGTAGTCCGCATCTCGACGGATCTGCTCTGTACCGGGCTGGGGACGCTCATGGGCGTTTTTCCGGGGGTCGGGACGATCATCACAGCGTTCTTCATGGGGCCGCTGATCGAGTTCTTCAACGAGCACGTGGCGAGGCCGCTGCGCTACGGAAAATAGGCGAAAAGCCGCCATCATGCACGCGGCACGGTCTATGCGCTGCAGGAAATAAGAAGCACGCCTTCCGCGGGCAGTCATCCCTTAAATCTTTCTAAAGCCGCTTGACAGGAGAGAGTACAGATGATAAATTAGCACTCAACAAGAAAGAGTGCTAACAAGTCGATTGTGCACAGCACTTTAGAACGTGCAGCAGATCTGGGATACAGCGTTCCGGGACTTGGCGCTGAGGCATGATCAGCAGGTCCTGCAGACCGGATCACTGCACGCATTCTTTATTGGTTTTCATCGGAGAAAGAGAGGTGACGAGATGACAGTCATTCCCGTATATAACACATTGCTGGTGCCGGATTCTTTTGTCTATCTCAAGACGGACCAGTACGCGCTGCTGGCCGGCAGACAGCCGGAGGCGGAGGAGAGGGTGATCCTGCTGGCCACGCGGGAGGCGCAGAGGCGCCGTGATCTCACGGAGGAGAGCTTCTACCCGGTGGCGCTGAGCGGCCGGGTGGCGGAGGTGAATGAGAACGGTTTTGCCGTGATCAGAACGGGCATGCGCGTGAACGTGGACATGCTCTACGTGAATATCGACCACTCCATCGAGCTCACGGTCTCGCCCCGCAGGGACATCGAAGACCTGGAACGGGAGGTGGAGCAGGAGCACGCCGAGCGGCTCAAGGAAGAGATCCTGCAGACGGTGCAGAAATACGACTGGGGCCGGCAGGTGATGCTCTTCATCGAGAACCTGCACACGGTCAGCGAGATGGCCGCCGCCGTGGCGGTCTGGAGCAGCATGGACGCCGCGGAGCGCTACGCCATCCTGGAAGAGGACAGCAAGAACGCCCGCATGGCGGCCCTGGAAAAGATGGTCTACGAGTTCCTCACCGCTTCGCGCGCTGCCAACGAGGCTGCCGGCGAGCAGAAGAAGGACTACCAGAAGATGTACCGCGAGCAGGCCATCCGCAGGCAGATGGAGGTCCTGCAGAAGGAACTGGATGAGATGCATCCGGAGAACATCTCGGATGTGCGGCGCTTTGAGAGAAAGATCGAAGAAGCCGGCATGAACGAGACCGCCCTCGCGGAGGCCCGCAAGGTCCTGAACCGGCTGAAGCAGGAGCAGAACGGCAGCATGGAGAGCGGGATGCTCTACGATTATCTGGATTTTGTCACCGGGCTGTCGTGGAAAAAAGAAGAAGCACAGACCATCGACCTGCACGAGGCGGAGGCTGTGCTGGATGCCGATCATTTCGGCCTGGAGAAGATCAAAAAGAGGATCCTGCAGCAGATCGCCGTCATGAACCTGAAGAGGCAGCAGTCGGGCTCCATCCTGCTGTTCGTCGGCGCGCCGGGCACGGGCAAGACCAGTATCGGCCAGAGCATCGCCACGGCGCTGCACCGCCCCTACGTGCGCGTCAGCCTGGGCGGCAGCCGCGACGAGGCGGATATCCGCGGTCACAGGAGGACCTACGTGGGCGCCATGCCGGGACGCATCATGGACGGCATCCGCAGGAGCGGCGCGTCCAACCCGGTCATGGTACTGGATGAGGTGGACAAGCTGGGCGTCTCCTACAACGGCGACCCCGGCAGTGCCCTGCTGGAGGTGCTGGATCCCGAGCAGAACGGGACCTTCACCGATCACTATATGAACGTGCCCTACGACCTGTCCGACGTGCTCTTCATCTGCACGGCCAACTCCGTCGACACCATTCCCGAGCCCCTGCTGAACCGCATGGAAGTGATCCAGTTCCAGGGCTACACCGCCACCGACAAGTTCCAGATCGCCAGGAGGCACCTGCTGCCCAAGTCGCAGACGGCCATGGGCATCGCGCCGGAAGCGCTGGAAGTATCCGACGAAGCCATTCGCACCATCATCGCCGACTACACTATGGAGGCCGGCGTCCGTGGCCTGCGCAAATGCATGGACACCCTGTGCCGCGCGGCGGCCGTGGAGATCGCCGACGGGGCGGAAAAGGTGGAGATCACGCCCGACAACGTGAAGAAATACCTCGACCGCAAGCCCATGCAGCACGACCATATCCTGACGGATCCGGCCCCCGGCATCGTCACCGGCCTGGCCTGGACCAGGGCCGGCGGGGATATCCTGTACATCGAGACGCTGCTGACCCGCGGCAGCGGCAAGGTCACTGTCACCGGTCAGCTCGGCGACGTGATGAAGGAGTCGGTCCAGATCGCCGTTAGCCTCGTGAAGTCCATGTTTCCCGAGGAGGCGGAGGTCCTGAAGGAGAACGACCTGCACATCCACGTGCCCGCAGGCGCAGTGCCCAAGGACGGCCCCTCCGCCGGCATCACCATGACGACAGCACTCGCGTCCCTGGTGACCGGCCGCAGTGTGGATCCCCACACCGCCATGACAGGGGAGGTCTCCCTCCGCGGCGCAGTCACGCCCATCGGCGGCCTGCCTGAGAAACTCATGGCCGCCCGCCGCGCCGGCATCACCCGCGTCTTCATCCCTGAGAAGAACATGGAGGACCTGGACGACATCGCCCCCGAGGTCCTGGAGGGCCTCGAGATCATCCCGGTCCGGGAGGTCCGGGAAGTGCTGGAGAAGACGGGGATTTTGGCAGAGTGAGGAAGGGTAGATGACCTCAGACACCGTCGTTTGACCGGCGGATGAGGCCAGTGCGGTCAGCGTTGCCGGTTGAGAGGGAGTGGAGCACCCTCCACAACCTCTCAACCGGCATATTTTTGTATTTCTGGCTGATATGCCGGTTAAGTGGTCGTGGAGCACCTTCCATCACCATCAAACCGTCAGATTTCTTTATTCCTGTCAAATCTGCCGGTTGAGAGGCTAGGGAGATACCTCCATCGCCATGAAACCGGCGGATCAGTTTACCTCACATCATCCCGGGCCCGAAGGACCTCCCGAACAGGCCGTCGAACACCATCCTGATCAGGAATACGAAGAACATCAGGACCAGCAGCGGGATCGCGCAGGAAGTGATGAGCATGTAGGCCAGGGATTCGATGAAGTTGTTCAGCAGGGCCTGGAGCTCCTCCACCAATTGGCCCGGCAGCTGTGTGATGCCGGAGAGGGTGGTGGCAGCATCACCTGCGGCATCCGCGATGCCGGAGGGGAGGCCTGTCAGGAAGTCGATCAGTCCGCCGCCGGACTCGGTCTGGGCCTGCTCCTGGCCGGCGCCCTGGCCGCTGCTGCCGCTCAGTCCTCCCAGATCCTCCTGGATGGACTCCGCGGAATCCAGCGTATCCTGGACGGAGTAAGCATAGGTCCGCTCAATGATTCCGCTGACCCAGGCGCTGGCGGGGATCAGCAGGAAGATGATCAGGGCAAAAGCGATGACTTTGGTGCCGTTTTTCCGCGCCTTGGGGAGCGGGAACAGCAGCCCTGCCGCGATCAGCAGCAGGCCGATGGGTATGAGGATCCGGAAGGCCACCACCCCCATCACCGTGACGAGATATTTTTCCAGCGAGATGGCGCACAGCACGATCAGGAACCACTGGATCATGTCGGCAAATTTCTGTGCGATGGGCGTCGCCATGTCCCCCGGCACCGCCGAGATCAGCACTGACGTCGCCGTCGCGGCGCCTGTCAGTTCCAATACATCCTGCCGCTTGGCATCCAGAGAAGCTATCGTGTCCTTGTGGCGTTCCGGCGCGGAGAAATAGTCCGCGCACACGGTGAAGGACAGGATCGCCAGGAGCAGGCACGCCACGGCCAGCCCCACGCGCAGGGGCATCGATTCGCGCAGCTTTCTGTTCAGGTCAAAAGTGAAGTCGGGTCTTCCGGTGTCCATTCTCTTGTCTTCCATCTTATTCACCTCCCAGGCAATTAACCGAGGCAGACCAGTCTCTCCATATACGATAGTTCCTGACAAACATGGCCTGTCAGCGCACAGGACCTGATCCGTTGATGTGGTCCTGTAAGATTACTGTATCCAAAAATCCGGCGGAAAGCAATGCTCTCAGTGTGCTGCAGCCCTGGCTTCACAGAAAATTGCGAGTTTTACGAAAACGTTATCGAAACCCCTCCCCACAGAAGGACCGGGATGATACAATAGGTTCCGAGGCTGCTGCGCGCAGCGACAAGCGTGCGGGATATGGGGCAGACGGATGTGAGATGGATCTGCGGGGCAGACGGATGCCCCACTTCGAGGGGGGAAGAGATGAGACGATTTGAAGGTTTTTATAACGGCGTGAACCTGGGCGGGTGGATCTCCCAGTTTGCCGTCTATGACACGGAACATTTTGAGACATTCATACAGAAGAAGGATCTGGAGAAGATCGCGGCGATGGGTTTTGACCACGTCCGGGTGCCGGTGGATTATAACGTGCTCGATGACGAGGAGGGCAGGCCCATCGAAGCGGGATTCGGCTATCTGGAGCGCTGCAGGGAGTGGTGTGAGGAACTGGGGCTCCACATGCTGATCGATCTGCATGAGTGTTACGGGTATTCTTTTGACCCCCTGAAAAAAGACATGGACCGCCGCCGTTTCTTCTACGACGAGGCGCTGCAGGCGCGTTTCCTCCGTCTGTGGGAGCAGATCGCCCTCCGGTTCAGGGACTGGCCGGACCAGGTGGCCTTCGAGCCCCTGAACGAGGTGGTCCTGGAGGAAGTGGCGGATGCCTGGAACGAGGTGCTGCGCAGGTACATCCGCACGATGCGCGGGATCGCGCCGGACAGCTGGCTGGTGCTGGGCGGCGTCCGGTACAACAACGTGCTGAGCGTCCCTCTCCTGGACGTCCCCGTCGATCCGCGGATCGTCTACAACTTCCATTGCTACGAGCCTCTGGTATTCACCCACCAGGGCGCGTACTGGATGGAGGGGATGCCCCTCGATTTCCGGATCTCCTATCCGAAGACCCTGGCCGAGTACAAGGCCGCCGGCGAGGCTCTCACAGCGGATCTGGCAGGCGCTGTCTACAAGGAGGGCGCCCCCGACCCGGGGCCGGCTTTTTTCGAGGACATCTTTCAGCCCGCCATCGGGAAGGCGCAGCGCGACGACGTCCCCCTCTACTGCGGTGAGTTCGGCGTCATCGACCGCGCTGACGCGGAGAGTGTCGACCGCTGGCTGCAGGATATCCGGACCGCTTTCGATCACTATGCGATCGGGCATGCGCAGTGGAACTACAAGGAGAAGGATTTCGGCATCTGCAACGGATGATAGAGGCTTGCAAAAACCCCCGGAATAAGCTACAGTTTTTCTAGTACAGTTGAACAGATTTTCAGTCCGGGAGCTGTGCCGGACGATAGTGGAGCCGTGTCGGAAGGGGGGCATATGAGCCGGGAGACGAAGCAACAGAGGAAAGCGAGGCAGGAGAAGGTCAAGCCGCTGCGCCAGTGGCAGAAGGCGCTGTATATAGTCTACACCCTGGTCTGGACGGTCTTTCCGTTCATCGTGATGAACCATCCGCAGTGGTCGCAGACTTTCGATTATCTGAACACCAGCAAGCCCTATCTCCTCATGCATCTGTTCCCGGTCCTGACAGTGCTGCTGATCCACCTGTGGCCGCACAAGGCGGGCAAGAGGGAGCCCGTGTTCGGATTCCTCTTCTTTGTCCTGGGCGTGCTGGGCTATTGGTACAATCCCTTCACCGTGATCGTGGCCATCGTGACCGCGGCGCTGTCCGGGATAGAGATCACCGAAATGATGGCGAGGATCATCTCCGAGATCCTCATGATCATCTTCCTCTTTTTTGCCATCTACCTTCTGTTCATCGGGAACGCGTGGCGGAACGAGATCATCGAGAGGAAAGAGAAGGTGGATTCGCTTTCCTGATCTCCGCTGCGGATCAAGTGAATGATGACAGAGCTGATATCCTGAGAGTGATCTCGGGGTATCAGTTCTTTTTTGCATGTGAAATGACGGGTCCGTGATGCGCGAACATTTGCCCCGAGGGCGGTACAGGGAGTATACTGAGACCGAGGGACCCTGAAGGGCTGAGGGAGAGGATCAGTCATCACTTGTGAGAAAAGGAGATCTGCCATGTCCAAAAAACTTGTAGCGTATTTCTCAGCCAGCGGTGTCACCGCCGCCACCGCCAGAAAGCTGGCCGGTGCTGTGGGAGCGGACCTGTATGAGATCAGGCCGCAGGTCGCCTACACCAGGGCTGACCTGAACTGGATGGACAAGAAGTCCAGGAGCAGCGTGGAGATGAACGATAAGACTTCCCGCCCCGCCCTGGCGGCCAAAGATGCCCCCGTGGCGGACTACGACACCATCTTCCTGGGATTCCCCATCTGGTGGTACACCGCGCCGCACATCATCAACACCTTCCTGGAAACTTACGATCTCAGCGGCAAAACGATAGTGCTGTTCGCCACATCCGGAGGGAGCGGTCTGGGTTCGACGGCCAAAGCGCTCCAGCCTTCCGCACCGGGAGCGAAGATCATCACCGGCAAGATCCTGAATGCCCGGCAGTCAGAGGCGGAGCTCGCCAGGTGGGCGGAGCTTCTGGGCGTCTGAGCCGGCAACGGCGCAAATGGAGCGTATTTGAAAGTGAAAGAGCGGGACGAGCGATATGAGACAGCAGGTCTTTGACAGGAGCTGGGCTGCCTGGATGGCCGATACGGTGCTGGAGAAGTTCCCGGTGCTCCGCGAGAAGTGGTCGTACGACCAGAGCGTGGTGAGCAAAGGGCTGGAGATGGTCTGGGAGGTCACCGGCGAGGAGCAGTATTACGACTATATCCGGCAGAACATGGACCGGTTCGTGGGGGAGGACGGTTCGATCCCCCTCTACGCCCGCGACGAGTTCAATCTCGACCACATCAGCAACGGCAAGGTCCTGCTGTTTCTGTGGCGGCAGACCGGCGAGGAGAAGTATCGCCTCGCTGCCGAACGGGTGCGCAGCCAGCTGGACGATCATCCCCGGACAACGGAGGGCGGCTTCTGGCACAAGAAGGTCTATCCCCACCAGATGTGGCTGGACGGCCTGTACATGGGCCAGCCGTTCTATGCGGAGTACACCCGCCTGTTCGGGGGATCCGCGCAGGTGTCGGACAAGGACGCTGCTTATGACGACATCGTCCGGCAGTTCCGTCTCATCGAGAAGCACCTGCTGGATCCCGCCACGCACCTGCTGTATCACGGCTGGGACGAGAGCCGGGAGCAGCCCTGGGCGGACCCGGAGACGGGCCATTCCGCCAACTTCTGGGGCCGCGCCATGGGATGGTTCTCCTGTGCGCTGGTGGACACGCTGGACTATCTGGAGCGGGAGCAGGACAGGGAAGAGCTGATCGGGATGGTGAAGGACCTGGCCCTGGCCGTGGTCAGGGTGCAGTCGCCCCGGACCGGCGTGTGGTACCAGGTCGTGGACCAGGAGGAGAGGTTCGGGAATTATCCGGAAGCCTCGTGCAGCTGCATGTTCACGTATTTTCTCCTGAAGGCGGCGCGGATGGGCTACATCGACGCATCCTACCGCGAGCACGGCAGGAAGGCCTTCTACTCCTTGATCCGGCAGTTCATCGAAGTGGACCAGAACGGGCTGCTGGACCTTCACGGCACAGTCTATGTGTCCGGCCTGGGCGGCGATCCCGCCCGTGACGGCTCCTACGACTACTACATCAGCGAGCCGCGCCAGAAGAACCACCTGCACGGGATCGGTGCCTTCATGATGGCTGCATCGGAGATAGAGAGACTGAAGACCAAAGCGTGAGTTCCCTGCGGACGCTCCGCGGGAGTGCAGCCGCACACAGTCCCCGCGGATGATCCACAGGATGTGGCTGCACAGACTGCCCATGGGAGGGCCTCACCCATGCAGACCTATGATATCTGTATCCTCTGTGCCTCCGGCGACAGCGGGGAGGCACAGACGCTGGCCAGCAGCATAAAGTCGTACAGGATCCCCGGCGGAGCGGCCGTTCCGGCGGGGGTGGACTATCGCCGCGTCGTCGTCGAAACGGACGATGAGCCCCTGGACGAGCGCAGCCGCGCAGTCCTCGAGGGCAGCCGCTGGCTGCTCGTCCTATGCTCCCCCCTCTCCAGAGCGAGCGCCGCCGTCTCCGATAAACTGGCCTGTTTTCGCGGGTATCACGGCGGTGAAGATCTCATCGCCGTTCTTCTTTCCGGGGAGCCGGCGGACGTGATGCCGGAAGGCTTTATCGAGCAGAAGCCGGTATCCCGTATCCTTCCGGACATGACGGTAGTGGAGAGGATCGAACAGATCGAGCCCGTGGCGGCCGATCTGCGGGCGGACACGCCCGCGAGAAAAAAGCAGCTCCTCCGCTATGAGACGACGCGGATCGTCGCCACGGTCCTGGACCTGCATCCCGATGAGCTGGAACAGCGGCACCAGGCAAGGGCCAGACGGAATTCCCTGACAGCTGTAGCGGCCGCGGCCGTCGTGTGCCTGACAGCGGCGGGCATCTTTGCCAGGCTGGGGCTGATCGCCGCCAGGGAGGGAGATATCGCCCGGCAGCAGACCGAACAGGCAGTCCATGTGGCGGAGAGGACCATCCGTGAACTCCCGGAGCGTTTTGCGGGGGATGAGCAGGCACTCGCGTATATAGAGGAGTCCATCGAAGCGGCCAGAGCTTCCCTGGAGGAGCTCGGGCTGACCGGCCTGATGGACGGAGAGGCGGGTGACTGAGATGAGCGGGAGAGAATTCGAGTATGACCTGTTCTTCAGCTACCGCCACCGACCCCTGGACACGCTGATCACACAGAAGCTGTTCACACTGGCGGAGAGCTACCGGCTGCCCGATCCCCTCAGGGAGGCGGGATACCGGCAGATCAGCCGCGCCTTCCGCGACACGGAGGAGCTCATGCTCAGCCGCGTCCTGACCGAGACCATCGACGCGGCGCTGAACTCGGCGGACTGCCTGGTGGTGGTCTGCTCGCCGGACACGCCCTCCTCCGACTGGGTGGACAGGGAGGTCGCCGTTTTTATCGAGCGCGGCAGGGCGCAGCACATCTACCCGATCCTGATCGGCGGAGATCCGGAGACATCGTTCCCTCCCTCCCTGAAAAAGGTCCCCGACATCGCGGAGCGGACCATGGACATCCGCTGCAGCGGTCTCCCCGCGGATCCGGAGGCGCTCTCCACACCTGCCGCCCGGCAGGTCATCCGCCGGATGATGGAGAAGGCCCGGACAGAGATGCTGCGCGTGATCGCCGACGTCGCCAATTGTGAGGAGGAGGAGCTGGTCCGCGAGGAAGCCTTCCGCCGCACCCGGCGCAGGACCCGCGGGACCACGGTCGCCATCGCTGTCCTTGCGCTGGTGACGGGGATCTCTTTCGGCCTGCTGCGCCTGGCACAGAATTACCGCGACAGCGCTGCTCTGCACGCCGAGGCCTCCATGCGGATCCTGAGAGAACTGACCTACGATCTCCCGGATCATCTGACCAATGTCCCCGGCGCGTATTCCCGCATCGCGGACATCCTGGAGGCCAACACGGAGGACCTGAATGCCATCGTGCGGCTGTCGCCCGACCGGAAGGCCGCCGAGGCGGAAGCAGCCGCCAACTACGAGAAGCTGGCCAATGCCCGCAGCGTCCTGGGCATGTACGAGCAGGCCCTGGCTTCCGAGGAGACCGCCCTGGAGATTTTTGACCGCCTCGCGGACGGGGATGAGGAGGCCGCCATCTCCTGTGCATCCGCCTGGAGCAATCGCGGCAACATCCTCCACAGCGCAGGACGCTATGAAGAGGCTGCCCAGGCTTACGAAGAGGCCGCGGCAAGGCTGCGCGCGCTTGCGGGCGGCGCAGAAACGGACGGCGATCCCGGGAGCGGGGAAACAGGCGGAACGCTGACAGGAGGGGCGATCCCCGGGGATCCCCGGCAGGCACGTCTGCTGGCGCAGATCTGCAGCAATGCCGGCGCCAACGCGGCGGATGCGGGCGATCCGGACAGGGCGGAGGAAGCTTTCTCCGAATGCCTGCGGATCCTGGGAGCGATAAGTGCGGGAGACACCGGGGCGACGGAGACGGCTGCGGGGGACATCGGCATGACGGAGATCGCAGCGGGAGCTTCCTGCAACTACGGCATCCTGCTCTACCGGTCCGGCCGGTACCCGGAGGCACAGCAGCAGCTGGAGGATGCCTGCCGTCTCTACGAGCAGCTCCTGAAGACCACGGATTCCCTTCAGAACAGGGGGAGCTGGCTCAATGCCGCCTCCGCCCTGGCAGCCTGCCTGACCGACCAGGGCGAGCTCGAGGAGGCGGACGGGTACTATGAGGAGGCGATCGCGCTCGCAGAGGAGCTGGCGCAGGACGACGAGAACCTCTCCCGTCAGCGGATCCTGGCCGATCTCTGCAACAACCGGGGGCTCTGCTTCAACATCCGCGGGCTCTACGACGATGCCGCGCCGCTCTATGAGACCGCTTCGCAGCACTACAGACGCATCTACGACAAGACCGGCGCCCCGTCGGACGGGATGGCCTATGCGGTGTCCCTCCTGAACACCGGGGAGAATGCCTTCAAAGCCGGGGAGTATACGGATTCGGAGGAGTTTTTTGTCCGCGGCCTGTCGGTCTGCGAGTCTCTCTTTTCCCGGTTGGGCGCTTACGACAGCTCCCAGTACCACGCCTGGCGCTCCTATTACGAGCTGATCCACAAACGGGACCCGGAAGCCGCCTATGAGCAGGGCCTCATCGCCTGCCGCCTGCAGCCGGACAGCGTGCTCGCCAATCTGAACCTGGCCTACGCCTGTCTGTACAGCGGCCGCTACGACGAGTGCGACCGGCTCTTCCGCATCCTGGCCTCTCTGGGAGAAGGGCAGACGGAGACCATCCGCCTGGATCTGCGGGCCCAGCAGGCCGCAGGCATGCAGGAGGCGCACATCGAAGAGGTGCTGAAGATCCTGGGCGAGTGAGGGAACTGACGGGATGCGTGTCCGGCCATGCGCCGCCGCGGATCTGACGCGGGAGACGCCGCAGACTTAACACTGTGTTCTCACACCCCCCAAAAGATGGTAGAATAAAGCAGACGTCAGCGGGCGGAACGCTGACCGGGCACACGGGAACAGGACAGGTCATCATACAGGAGGGAACGGTATGATCCTTGCGATCGACGCGGGAAATTCCAACATAGTCATGGGCTGTATCGACAGGAAGGATACAGTCTACCGGATAGTGCGGATGAAGACGGATCCGGACAAAACGGAATTCGAGTACGCCGCCGGGATCAGACCGATGCTGGAGATGGCGGGGATTGAGATCGGGGCCGTCGAGGGCGTGATCATGGCGTCCGTGGTGCCCACGCTGACCAGGACGCTGCAGAAAGCGCTCAAAATACTGACGGGACTGGATACGCTCGTGGTCGGCGCCGGCGTGCGGACTGGACTGAACATCATGATCGATGACCCGGGGACCATCGCAGCCAACCTGGTGGCCTCCGCCGTGGCCGTCAGACAGTTCTATCCTCTGCCCTGTGTGATCGCGGATCTGGGGACCGCGACCACAGTGACGGTGGTGGACAGAAAAGGCCATTATATCGGAGGCGCGATCATGCCGGGCGTGGAGATCTCCCTGCAGGCACTGACCCGGGGGGCATCCCTCCTGCCCAATGTGGAGATCGCTCCCCCGCAGAAAGTCATCGCCTCCAACACCACAGACAGCATGAAGGCAGGCCTGATCTACGGCAACTGCGGGGCATTGGACGGAATCCTGGACCGCTATCTGGACATCCTGGGGGAGGATGCCACTGTAGTCGCAACGGGCGAGTTCGCCTCGACGATCTGCCCTCACTGCAGGCACAGGATCCGGATCGACGAGGACCTTCTGCTGCGCGGCCTGGGCGTCATCTGGGAGAAGAACCGCAGCAGGAGATAGCAGGTAACTATCGACCGGCAGAAAAAAAGGAGAAGTACATATCATGGGGATGATCGCGTCGGACCTTTGGGCGGGACTGCTGCCTGACGGTGGGGAGCTGTTGTATGAGGCCGAATACACCGGTGCGGAGCTGCTGAGCATGGCCGGAGAGGAACTGCAATGTCGATGGGAGGACTGGGCGTCGGAGAACGGCCAGTCCTCCTATCTGCCTTTTCCGATCCTTGCGGAGCTTCTGGAGGACGAGGTGTTCTTCGGAGCGCTCCTGGACATCACGGAAACGGGCGAGAACGTGGTACTGAGCGGGGCACGCATAGCCTGCACGCGCGGCCATCTGAAACAGATGGGCCTCTCGGAAGCGGACGCGCAGGACGATCTGCTGCGGAGCATGGCCCGGGAGCAGGAACTGACGGAGAGCGTCCGCTGGAGCCTGGCGGGGGACGAGAGAGTCAGCGGACTCTACCTGTTCGCCAACGGCTGGCTCGGACTGGAGACAGTGCATCCCGTCGAGGAGTATGAGAGCGCCTTCGGGGAAGCGGAAGAGACGCAGGGCTTTATGCCCGGAGAAGGCGAAACGGAACCCTCCCTGTCCTATCTGTTCTCCGAAGAGGGAGAACTGATCGCCTCCCCGGACATCCGCGGCAGCGCGGAGGAGTGGATGCGGTTCGTGGACATGTTCTCCTCCGTCAGCGAGGAGGCCTCCGCTTCGGATGCGGGCCGCGGAAGGGCCGGCGGCAGCGAGGACAGGCCGGGAACGGCCGCTGCCCGGAAGGGACAGCGCGATGCCGCGGAGGACGACGGGGAGTACCTGGTCTATACACCGGAAGTGCGGGCGGCTATGGAACAGGGGAGACCCGTGGTGGTGATCGAAAGTGCGGCCACTTTCACCGGTATGATGTATCCGGGCATCGCCGCGTTTGCCCACAGGATGCAGGAGACGGTGCGCGAACACGGCGCGGTACCTGCCTATACAGCCATCATCGGCGGGAAGATCCACGTGGGGCTCACGGACGAGGAGATCCTCTACCTGGAGGAGCGCCGCGGCTCGGTGTTCAAGGCTTCAGCCAGGGACATACCCGTGCTCCTGGCCATGGGAGCGGACGGCGTCATGACCATCGCGGCGGCAGTCCGCACCGCGGCCATGGCGGGACTGCACGTGGCCTGTGCCAGCGGCATCGGAGGGGCGCAGATCGGAGCAGCCCAGACCATGGACATCTCCACGGACCTGGAGATGCTGGCGGAGGAGCCGGTGATGGTGGTCTGCAGCGGCCCCAAGCCTGTTCTGGACCTGTATCTCACGATGGAGTATCTGGAGACCGTGGGCGTGCCGGTCATCGGTTACAGGACGGACCGGATGCCCGACTATCTGGTCAGGGGCACGGATCTGCGGCTGAATTACCGCATGGAGGAGCCCGCCGAGCTGGCCAGGGTCATGCGGATCAAGGACAGGATGCACATCCCCGGCGGCGTGCTCGTCGTCAATCCGGTGCCCCACGAGAACGCGCAGGATGCACAGCGCATGCGGGAGGCCGTGGACCGGGCCACGGAGGACGTGCGCCGCAACAATGTGCGGGGCAAAGCCATGACAGGCTACCTCATGGGGAGACTGAAGGCCTACATGGGTGAGGAGAGCATGGAATCGCAGAAAGCCTTCCTCCTCAGCAATGCCGCTCTGGCGGCGGAGATCGCCGCCGCGGGAGCCTGAGTCAGAGCCCGGACGAGTCAGAGCCCGGATCGGCCCTTTTGCGCCGCGGGGATTGAAAAGGGGGGATTTTGTGTTACAATTAGCGGATGATAATCCGCATTGCGCGCTGACGAAACGGTCAGCAGTCCTATAGTTTCAGGAGGTCATTTTTGAGCAATTCTGTTCAGACACAGGGCCAGGCGGCCCGAAAGGAAACTACCCATCCCGTCCGCCGGGCACTCTCATTCATATTTACTCTCTTCCTTCCGCTGGCGCTGGGCGGTTTTGGCATGCTGCTCGAGAGATGGGTCTTCTCCCTCTGGGCGGAACTGGATGTCAATGAAGTGATCTTTCATCTGAAAGCGCCTCTGGAGGGGACCGGCAACGGCATGATCGGACAGTTCATCGCCCAGGTCCTCGTGCCCTCGCTCCTGATCGCGATCGTGCTTTCAGGAAGCCTGGTCTTCCTGCGCAGGCGTCTCCATGCTGAAGGCAGCCTGTGGTACCGGATACTCCGCATCGCGCTCCCTCTGGCGGGCCTGGGACTGTTTGCCCTGTCCCTGCTGATCTTTGCCAAGAAGATGCACTTGAAACAGTATATCCAGGATCAGATGAACGCCTCGACCTTCATCGAGGACAACTATGTGGATCCCGCGCAGACTGCCATCGCTTTTCCTGAGAAGAAGAGGAACCTGATCTTCATCTACCTGGAGTCCATGGAGACCACCTTTGCCGATGAGAAGAGCGGCGGCGCTTTCCCTCAGAACGTGATCCCCGAACTGACGGAGCTCGCGCAGGAGGCGGAGGATTTTTCCGGCAGCAGCGACACCCTCAACGGCGGGCGCGTCATGCCCGGCAATCATTTCACCATGGGCGGGATATTCGGGATCACTTCGGGGCTTCCGCTCAAGATCGAGATCTCCGGTCTCGGCAAGGACTTTACCGCTTTTGACAACGAAGACCTGTCGGTCCAGGACCATTTCTTCGATTCCGTCGTCACTCTGGGAGATATCCTGCAGGATGAGGGCTACAGGCAGTATTTCCTGCTGGGATCGGACGCCACGTTCGGCGGCCGGCGCCAGTATTTCATCAATCACGGTGACTATACGCTGTATGATTATCCCTACGCCAAGGAAGCAGGCTGGATCCCGCAGGACTACGGCGTATTCTGGGGGTACGAGGATGAGAAGCTGTTCGCTAACGCCAGAGAAGTGCTGACGGAACTGTCCGCTTCCGACGAACCCTTCA
>CAMOJW010000005.1 GCA_946617225.1 uncultured Lachnospiraceae bacterium | reverse complement strand
TTTATGAACCCGCGGTCCTTCTTTTTTGGGCTATTCTTTTTTCACAGCCCCTTTTGCTGTCCTCAGATCGTGCAGCCTTCAGACAGGACGTTCCTGCCCTGCGGCCATATTGCGGTACATCACTCGATGGGCCGCACGGTCATGGTGATCTTGCCGGTGGACTTGCTCTGCGGCGTCACCCTCAGGTAGTAGTAACCGGGGTCGACCGTGATGGTCATGGTGCCGCTTCCCTTGTGCTCCGTCTCGTAAGCGGACTCGCTGAGTTCCGGGACCTCATCGATATCCTGCTCCTCTTCTCCGGCATAGTACTCGATCAGGACATCACTGCCGTCGCTGAGTTCCGCCTCGATCACCACTTCCTCTCCCTCCTCGACGGCCAGCGTCCCCGAGACGAGCTGATGGTCGTCGGTGGCGTTCTCCATCTCTATGAGGGCCGTTTTCTCATCGGAAAGATCCACGGACATCGAGGCTGACTCGGAAGAACACCCGGCCGCCAGAACGGTCAGAAGTGCAAGTACGACTGCTGTAAAGATATGGATCTTCTTCATTTCACTCTCCTCTCCGCCGTCAGCCCGCGCTGACGGATCTCCGGGGATGGTCCCGGGAAGGTGTACCTTGCCGGCTCTTCCGTGCCATCCGTTTACTCAGTTAAAAACCTCGCGGCCGTCTGGGCCGTCTCCAGTGCGGTGCCCACGTCGACGCCGTCCACGAGCACGGAGCGCAAGGCGCTGCCGAGGCATTCCCGCACTTCCCGCTCGCGTCGCACTTTCTTCACGGAAGGGACGCGCGCGGCAAAATCATTCATGAGCGCATACACGGACTGTCCTCCGAAAAACTCCCTGGGCATGCCGTAGACGGTGCTCTCGCGTGTGGGGAGATACGCGGAAATGGTCCCCGTGACCGGCAGGAGCGTCTCATAGAAGCGGACGCTGCCGCCGAAAGTGTTCCGGAAGAAATCCTCCGCCGCGGACAGCTGATGGCACTCCACCGTCACCGCCCAGCTGGAGGCGCCTATGTCCGCGTAATGACCGGCCTGTTCGGACTCCTCGATGCAGGGCATATTGGTCACTGCCCAGAGGCCCGACTGCTGCTGGTTCGACATCACGATGCTCAGGGTCCCGCTCCCGCCGATGATCCCGGCGGCTGTCCCCTCCGTGACGGCTGCGCGGTAGGCCTTGTCATCCTTGACCTGCATGATGATGCCCTGCTGCAGCGCGTCCCGGTAGAGCAGGATGCATCGCCTCAGCTCCTCGTTGCCGGCAAAATCGACCTTTCCGTCCTTATCATACAGGGACAGGCCCTTGGACTGCAGCATCATCACCAGCAGATCGGCACTGCCCTCTCTGACGGCGATCAGCGGATGCCCTGTGATGTCCAGGATCCGGCGCCCCTTTTCCATCCACTCCTCCCAGGTCAGGTCCGTCATCTCATCGACGGACAGCTGTGCAGCCTTCAGGATATCGGTCCTGTAGGCGGCACACACGGTGCCCAGGTCAAAGGGAATGCCGTAGTTGACGCCTTTTCTCTTGGAGCAGGCGACTTTCTGGGGGTCAAACTGGTCATAATCGATGCCCGAACGCGTCAGGTCCGTAAAGAGGGACGGACAGCGCTTGACGCAGAGGATGAAATCATCGTCCGGCAGCAGGAGGATGTCCGGCAGCAGGCTGCTGTCACTGGCCGCACCGGCCGTCAGGAGCGCCGTCTCGATCTCTTCGGGGCTCTTCTCCACGATCTCCAGCGCGAAACCGGGATGGTCCTTCCGGTAAAACACCTCTGCCTCCCGCATGGCGGCGATGGCGTACCCGGTGTCCCAGGCCCAGACCTTGAGCGGGTCAGGCGCGGCCTCCAGGGAGAGGTCTCCCTCCGGTACACTGCCCTGTACGGGGTCGGCGTTTTCGCCGCCGTCTGCCGGTGCTGCGTCTTCTGCTATGGCAGATACCGTGGCATCGGTACCGGCTGCTGCGTCTCCCGCCGCGTCCTTATCCGCTGCGTGCTCCTCCGGGGCGGCCTCCGCCTGTCCGGTCTCTGTTTTCTTCTCTGATGCGCCGCATCCTCCCGAAGCTGCTGCCACTACCAACAGCATGGCTGCAAGGAACGTGGACATATATTTACGGAAAGTCATGCAGTCTCTCCTTCCGGATACTCTCTCAGCGGGATCGCTCTCGCACAGTCTCCCACCTATAGTATCACGGAACACTCTTTCTGGCCACGATGGAAATGCTCCAAAATGCGATGTAGATCTCCTGTGATCTGACCCTATATTTTTGTCAATTATTGGGTATTTTCATATGTCCAGTTCGATGTATACTGTCAGAAACGGTAAATGTCAGGCTCCCGTCACTGAGAACACGCGTCGTGCCGACTGTTTACCGGACAGAATCATCGCAGAAGAGGAGGTTTCATCATGCAGAATTCAGCGACTGATCCCAAGATCCGCAATCTGGTGCTGGCGGGCGTTTTTGCCGCTCTCACCTACATCGTCTTCACTTTCCTGTCCATCCCGATCCCCACGCCGGGCGGCGGGAAGGTGTCCGTCCACCTGGGCAATGCCTTCTGTATCCTCGGCGTACTGCTGCTGGGCACGGGCTACGGCAGTGCGGCAGGCGCTCTGGGGCTGGTCGTGGCTGATCTGCTGGACCCCGTCTATATCATAGAGGCGCCGATCACCTTTGTCCTGAAGCTCCTGATGGGCCTGATCGCCGGCCTCGTGGCGCATAGGCTCCTGCACATCGACGAACAGACGGAACACCCCCGGATCCTCCGCGCGGCCGCCATAGCTTCCGCCGCGGCACTGCTGTTCAACGCGATCTGCGACCCGCTGGCCCGCTATGCCTACAAGATCCTGATCATAGGCAAGCCGGCTGCGGAAGTGACCCTGGCCGTCAACATGGTCGTCACGATCATCAACTCGGTCGTCTCCGTGTTCGTGGTGGTCATCCTCTACATGGCCCTGCGCGCTCCGCTGCGCAAGCTCGGGCTGATCGGGGAGTCACTCTCCGAGGCGTGAAGGCAGCGGAGTTCCCCTGATTATTGGCTGGTTTTAAAGGGCCGTCGCATCGCGACGGCCCTCTTTCATATTACTTACCTCACGCGATCGACTTGACCTCGTAATCCTTCGCTTCCACAGCCGCCTTGAGCGTGTCGTCCGCCACATCGCCGGCCAGCGTCACCACGGCGGTGCCCGCCTCGTGGCTCACCTGTGCGCTCTCCACGCCGTCCAGGGCTTCCAGAGCTTTCTTGACGGTCATCTCGCAGTGTCCGCACATCATACCTTCGATCTTCATAGTCTTAGTCATAACGTCTTCTCCTTTCTGTGCCGGCGATCCGGCGTCTGTAATGTTCTCTGTATTCTGATCAGCAGCCGTACCTGCTGTTTCAGTCTGTGTATCGTGGAGCCGGATCCCGTTCAGGCGCAGCGCGTTGGTGACCACACAGAAGCTGGACAGACTCATGGCCAGCGCGCCGAACATGGGATCCATGGTGATGCCCAGCGGGACCAGAAGACCTGCTGCCACGGGGATCAGGATGCTGTTGTAGATCAGCGCCCAGAAGAGGCCCCAGAGGATCGTCCGGTAGGTGCTCCGGCTGAGCCTGACTGCGGCACTCACGTCCGTGAGCCGGGAGTTCATGAGCACGACATCCGCCGCGTCGATGGCTACGTCGGTACCGGCTCCGATGGCGATCCCGATGTCCGCCCTGGTGAGGGCCGGCGCATCGTTGATGCCGTCGCCCACCATGGCGACCCTGCCCTTCTCCCGCAGGCGGCGGATGATCTCCTCCTTGCCGTCGGGAAGCACGCCGGCCACGACTTCGTCCACGCCGGCCTCTCTGCCGATAGCCTCAGCGGTCCGCTTGTTGTCACCCGTCAGCATGACTACCCGGATGCCCATATCCTGCAGTTCCCTGACCGCCCTGGCGCTGTCCTCCTTGATGGTGTCCGCCACGGCGATGATGCCCAGGTACGCGCCTTCCCTGGAGAAAAACAGGGGCGTCTGGCCCTCCTCCGCCAGTTCGTGCGCCTGCCGCACCGCTTCGTCGGGTACGGTACAGCCTTCCCGGATGAACCGGAGATTCCCTCCGCGCATCTTCCATCCGCTGACGTCCGCCGTGAGGCCGTTCCCGGGCACGGCGGCAAAATCCTTCACCTCCGCCGCCCGGATCCCGCGCTCCCTGCAGGCGGCCGTGACGGCCCTGGCCAGGGGATGTTCACTGTGTTGCTCCAGACCGCCCGCCATATAGAGCAGGTCGTTCTCCGAAATGCCGGACGCGGGGACGATGCCCGTCACCTGCGGTTCGCCTTTTGTGATCGTACCCGTTTTGTCCAGAGCCACGATCTGCACGTTGCCGGCCTCCTGGAGCGCCTCGGCGGTCTTGAACAGGATGCCGTTCCTGGCGCCGACTCCGTTGCCCACCATGATGGCCACGGGCGTCGCGAGCCCCAGGGCGCAGGGACAGCTCACCACCAGCACGGAGATGCCCCGCGCGAGGGCAAACCCAAGCGGCTGTTTCAGGACGACCAGCCACAGCAGCGTCACCAGGACAGCGATCGCGATCACAGCCGGCACAAAGACGCCGGAAATGGTGTCCGCCAGCCGCGCTATGGGCGCTTTGGTCGCCGCGGCGTCGCTCACCATGCGGATGATCCGGGCGAGGCTCGTATCCTCGCCGACGCGGGTGGCCTCACAGCGCAGATATCCCGACTGATTCAGTGTGGCTGAGGAGACGCCGTCGCCCGGCGCCTTGTCCACGGGAATGGACTCCCCGGTGAGCGCCGCCTCGTTGACGGCGGAGGCTCCCTCCAGGACGACGCCGTCCACGGGGATGTTCTCGCCGGGTCTCACCACGAAGATGTCGCCCCGCCGCACCTGTTCGATGGGGACGGTCACCTCCTGCTCCTCCCCCTGCGCGTCCCTGCGGACCACGGTCGCGGTCCTGGGGGCCAGCTTCATCAGCGATTTCAGCGCATCAGTGGTGCGGCCTTTGGACATGGCCTCCAGCATCTTGCCCACCGTGATCAAGGTCAGGATCATCGCCGCGGATTCAAAATAGAACTCCATCATGTAATGCATGACAGCGTCCATGTTGCCGTCTGTCTGGGCACGGGTCATGGCCAGCAGCATGGCGGTGGAGTACACGAAAGCCGCTCCCGAGCCCATGGCGATCAGGGTGTCCATGTTCGGTGCGCCGTGCAGCAGGCTCCTGAAGCCGCTGACAAAAAACTTCTGATTGATGACCATGATGACCGCCGCCAGCAGCAGCTGGACCAGCCCCATCGCCACGTGGTTGCCGTCGAAGAAAGCCGGCAGCGGCCACCCGAACATCATATGTCCCATGCTGAAATACATCAGCACCAGCAGGAAGCCGATCGATGCGATCAGTCTTTTTTTCAGGACCGGGGTCTCGCGGTCCCTGAGGGCCTCCTCCTCGGCCGCCAGCCGGGCGGAAAAAGCCGCCCCGCTCCCGCCGGCTCCGTCCTCCCCGTATCCGGAGGGGGACCCTGCGCCGGCCCTGTCCTGAGCTCCGCTGCTGCGGGGAGCCGCACCGT
The DNA here is from genome assembly GCA_946617225.1 of uncultured Lachnospiraceae bacterium. GTDB lineage: Bacteria > Bacillota > Clostridia > Lachnospirales > Lachnospiraceae > CAG-791. The sequence goes on along the minus strand of CAMOJW010000005.1, from coordinate 26,718 downwards.
ATCCGGCGTTCTCCACCGCCTGTATGATCGCGGCGGGATCAGCCGATCCCTCCACGCCCAGTGTATTGGTCAGAAGGCTCACGTTGCAGCTCGTGACGCCCTCCACTTTGGAGACGGCCTTCTCGACCCGCGCCTGGCAGGCCGCGCAGCTCATCCCCGTGACTGTATATTGATCCATGATGTCCTTTCTATGTTTTTATGTATCGTAATATAGGATACCCTCGCTCCGCTCCATCCTCATGACCGTGATCCGGTGAATAAACCCGCGTCGGCCGTCGCTTCGCGACTTCCCCGACGCTCCCTCATTCGGATTCCCGCGTCGCTTCGGGTATTTCATACCCTCGCTCCGCTCCATCCTCATGAGGGACGCTCGCCGGATGCCGGAGAATGCCGGAGCAAGCTCCGAATTCTCCGTCGCCCGGCTCGCTGTTTATTCACATATTCACATCATTTTCTTAAGTATCTGCATGAGTTCGTCGACCTTGTCCTGACTGCCTTCCCGCAGGTCGTCGGCCACGCAGGTGCGGATGTGGGTCTCCAGAAGGACGCGGCTGAAACTGGCCAGCGCGCTCTCGGCGGCAGCCGTCTGGTTCAGGATATCCACGCAGTAGGCGTCCTTCTCCACCATGCCGCGGATCCCGCGGATCTGGCCTTCGATGCGCTTCAGCCGGTTGACCAGGTCACGCATCTCCTTCTCATCGCGCTCTTTGGTGCGGCAGTGGGGACAGAGGGCATCCTGTACCTGCATCTCTTCGGTCGCTGTCTGATCCATATGTTCAAATCTCCCATTTCATATTATATACCCCCTTGGGGTATCCTGCGGGGCTTATTATACCCCCGCAGGGTATGTTTGACAATACCCTGCGGCGCATTTTCTCTCCCCGGCCTTGCTTTACAGGAACAGGGCCATATTGTAGACTGGTAAAAATACATCGCCAGATCCTGAAAGGAACCGTCCTCATGCGCTACTATATCGCCGACTGCCATTTCTTCCACGAGAGCCTGAACCGGCAGATGGATTTCAGGGGTTTTGCCTCCGGGGAAGAGATGAACGCCTATATGCTGGAGAAGTGGAACGCCCGCGTCCGGTACAACGACGAGGTGGTGGTCCTGGGAGATCTCTCTTTGGGCAAGCCTGAAGAGACCATGGAGCTCCTGGACAAGCTCAACGGGCAGCTCTGCCTGATCCGCGGCAACCACGACTGCTACGGGCTGAAAAAAGGCTGGTCCGACGCCCGCTTCAAATGGATCCGGGACTACACGGAACTCAGGGACAACGGCCGGAAGGTGGTGCTGTGCCATTATCCGGTCTTCTGTTATAACGGCCAGTTCCGCACGCTCCCCGACGGAACGCCGCGGACCTGGATGCTCTACGGCCATGTCCACAACACGCAGGACAGGCAGCTTGTAGACAGTTTTGTCAGGCTCTCCGAAAACACTGTCCGATACGACAGAAAAGGGCAGCCTTACCGGCTGCCCTGTCAGATGATCAACTGTTTCTGTATGGATGCGGACTACACGCCGCTGACGCTGGATGAGTGGATCGAGAAGGAGAAGATCCGCAGACTGAGTCTCAGTCTCTGATCCCGGCGATCACGCAGGCGCCGGGGCTCGCTCCGTTTCACCGATGTTCCGCCCGGCTGCTTTACCGGGGATCCGCCCGGCCTCACTGATGCTCCGCCCAGCTGCTCACGCAGAAGTTCGCGATATCCTCGTACGTGTCATCTCTCCATTTCTTCTGACTCAGATAATTCTTCATCAGGTATGTCCCCAGATCATTCTCCGCCCAGAGGTCCGGGCATCCGTTCATGACATAGGGAAGCGTCATGCCCGACTCGATGTAGCTGCAGACCGAACTGCCCAGACTCGTGTCACAGTCGGAGGCGCTCTGCGCCGTGGCGGAGACCAGCGCGATCTCCTCCGCAAGGAATTTCCTGCCTGTGTCCGAGGTGTTGAGCCATACCAGGAATTCGGCGGCGAGTCTTCTCTCCCGCTCGGACGCCTGGGCATTGATCACAAAATACCCGGGAACATAGATCGGGATGGAGTTGTTGAGCTGATCTGCCGACATGCCCGTAAGGACCGCTTCTTCATTAAAACGCATCTTCACGGGAAGGATCGCGAGCCGTTCGCTCAGCTCCGTGCTGGCGGCGCGCAGACGCGCGTATGCCCGACTGCTCTGTACCAGAAACACCGCCTTGCCCTCGGCAAAATTCTTGATCTGCTCGCCGTAGCTGGCTTTCTCCGGGTTCACGAGATTGTCGCCCCTGCCGGGGATGGAGTTGGCGCAGACTCTCCAGAGCGTCTCTGCATACGCTTCGATATTGCCGCGGCCGGATTCGAGCTTGTCCGCGGAAGCGCCTCGGGCCGCTGCCGCATCCGGGAAGATCGCCGCCATGGCGGGATCCAGCAGGTACTCCGCATAGACCCAGGTCTCAGTGCCCGCAAGGGCGAACACGGCGTTCAGCCCTGCGGCAGCGCCCTGTTTCTTGTCTGCCAGCGGGAACTCCTTCCCGCTCAGTGTCACGGTGCCCTTCTCGCCCTTCTTGACATATTTATTGAGCGCTACGACCATGCCTTCCCACTCTTCATAGGTGGCAGTGCGGTAGGCATCCAGCCACGCGCCGACGTTCTCCTCGCCGAACAGCGCTGCCAGCACTTCCTTGTCCACGATCAGTCCGAATCCTTCGAGACCCGCCGGAATGCCCACGGTGGCAGGTTCCTGCGCCTCGCCTTCTTCAGATGCGGCGTCACCGGACGCTGCCACAGTCAGGCGGTACTGCTCCGGGATCGATCCTGCCAGCTGCGCGATGGATCCTCCGGCCGCGTTCAGATCCAGTGCCTTGCCGGCATCGACCCACTGCTGCACCGCCGCGTCATCTCTGACCCAGTACAGGCCAGGCTGTCCGTCGGTCCCCATCTCGCTCTTGAGAAAAGCCTCCGCATCGTCGCCCGTCTCGGGGGACCAGAGTTTGATCTTCATGCCCACTTCATCGGACCAGGCATTCACGGCCACCTTCAGGCCCTGCTCGCTCTCGCCGCCGGTGTTGAAGATGTACAGGTCATACTCCTTCTCTCTCTCGTCGATGGAGCGGACGGAATCTCCGCAGCCCGTGAGCAGACCCGCCGCCATGACCAGCGCAGCCGCGATCGCAAGTAATTTCCTGTTCATCGTTCCCTCCTGTATGTATCCGCATGGGGCTGCCGCATCATGAAAACTGCGGCGCTCCGATGTCCTTATTTGATCTCTCTGAATACTTTAGCACAGCAGGGTCCATTTGTCACATACTGAATACTGACAGGCCGGGAACGCGGACCTCTGCTCCGCGTCCCCGGCCTGTCCTGCCCTGTTCTGTACTATTCTGTACTGTTCTTCGCTGTGATGCCGCTGACCGGCATTGTTCTGCGCTGTGATGCTGCTGATCTTGCTATTGACCCGCGCCGGAGTTTTACTGTCCGGCCCGGAACACTTTTCTCATCACGACCAGGGTCCCGATCATCAGGAGGATCGCCACCGGCAGCGCGATGAAGGCATTGGGCATGATCCCCGCGATGATGTAAGCCACGAAACTGACCGCCGCGACCGTGATGGCATAGGGCAGCTGCGTCGACACGTGGGTCACGTGGTCACACTGCGCGCCGGCACTGGCCATGATGGTGGTGTCGGAGATGGGCGAGCAGTGGTCGCCGCAGACCGCGCCGGCCATGCAGGCGGAGACGCAGATGACGCCCAGGGGATCCTTCAGCGGGAACACGCCCAGGGTGATCGGGATCAGGATGCCGAAGGTGCCCCAGCTCGTGCCGGTCGCGAACGACAGGAAGCACGCGATCAGGAAGATGATCGCCGGCAGGAAGATGGCAAAACTTCCCGCAGAACTCTTCACGAGCTCCTCGACGAACTCCTTGGCGCCCAGGGAATCGGTCATAGCCTTGAGGCTCCAGGCAAAAGTCAGGATCAGGATAGCCGGCACCATGGCCTTGAAACCCTCGGGAATGCTGTCCGTGATCTGTTTGAAGGTCAGGACGCGGCGCACCAGGTACAGGATCACCGTCACGACGAGCGCCACCGCGCTGCCCAGCATCAGGCCGACGGAAGCATCGGAATTGGAGAACGCCTCGACAAAACCGGTCCCCTCGAAGAAACCGCCCGAGTAGATCATGCCGATGACGCAGGCGACGATCAGCACCGCGATGGGCAGGACCAGGTCGATGACGCGGCCCTTGGGATTCTCGACGGCCTCCCCTGTCTCTCCGGCGAGCTGCTTTCCGGAGAAGAGGTCTCCTCTTTCCTTCGCGTTCGTCTCATGGATGGCCATCGGACCGTATTCCATGCCCGTGAGCGCCAGGAAGATCATCATCACGATCGTGAGGATGGCGTAGAAATTGTAGGGGATGGCCCGGATGAACAGGTACAGGCCGTTGCCGTCCTGCACATAGGAGGAAACTGCCGCCGCCCAGGATGAGACCGGCGCGATGATGCACACCGGCGCCGCCGTGGCATCGATCAGGTAAGCCAGCTTGGCCCTGGAGATCTGGCTCTTGTCGGTGACCGGCCGCATGACGCTGCCGACCGTCAGACAGTTGAAATAGTCGTCGATGAAGATCAGCACGCCCAGTGCGATGGTCGCCAGCTGCGCACCGGCTCTGGACTTGATCTTATCCGAAGCCCAGCGGCCGAAAGCCGCCGAGCCCCCCGCCTTGTTCATCAGCGCGACCAGGATGCCCAGGATCACCAGGAACACCAGGATACCGACATTGTACGGATCCGCCAGCGACGCGACGATGCCGTCATTGAAAGCGTGGGTCAGCGTCCCCTCAAAACTGAACCCCGAATACAGCAGGCCACCCACGATGATGCCCACGAACAGCGATGAATAAACTTCCTTGGTGATCAGTGCCAGCGCGATCGCGATGACCGGCGGCAGCAGTGCCCACGGTGTCATGTAAAACAGACCCATACTCTCCCTCCTCATGTGAAACTGATCGAAACTATGCGCCGCCTTCGGGCGGCCGCGGCGGGCGGATGCCCTGCGCGGCTGTATCGATTACAGCTGCGGTCGGCAGAGGCTTCCCTCCGCCAGAGGCTTCCCTCCACCAGAGGCTTCCCTCCACCCGTTGTATACAATGATACAGGCGCTATGAGGATGATTATACGTGGATTATGCATTGTTTTCAAGCATTATTGCATTTTTAATCATTCTCTGGCGCTGCCTGACTACAGGCCTGACTGCTGAGTATAACGGGATGTCGCCAAGATGTCTGCTGTCGTTATATCTCTCGTGATTTTCCCTTTATATCACCGCAGCGGCAACGATATGCGGCTGAATCGTTGTTTCCGCGGTGATTTTTTCATTATTTCACCGCGGCGACAACGATATGAGGCCAAGTCGTTGTTTCTGCGGTGATTATTTCGTTATTTCACCGCGGCGACAACGATATACGGCCGAGTCGTTGTTTCCGCGGTGATTTTTTCATTTTTTCACCGCGGCGACAACGATATGAGACCGGGGCGCTTTTTCGCAAGCCCTGGGGATAGAACAATTAAATGTTTATACTAATTTCACAGAAGACCTCTTTGCTTGATCCTCTGAAGCGTGTATACTGTGTTTGAATTCATATAAACGTATATTGAGTTCGCGATTGCGCCATAAGGAGGAGTGGACGTGCGTCTGGATCAACGAGTTTGCGAGATAAGAAGAGAGATGGCGGAGCAGGCCGCTTATCACAGGAACCAGCTGAATTTCTGCCCACATGGGAAGATCGTTTTTCTGAAGAACGGCGATTACGTGAAATGGATGTACAGAGAGGAGGGGGCACGCAGCGGAGGAACTGTTATAAACCGTAAAAACAGATCTCTTGCGACCGACCTGTCTGTAAAAGACTATCACCTGAAAATGGCGGAAACGCTGGAAACCCAGATCTGTCTTATTGATCAGATGCTGTTGGAAACATCTGCTGCATCGGCGGATGCCGGATTACTGTTTCTGACTTCTGACCTGGCGTCTGAAGCGGTCGCTGCCATATCTGCCGGTATCGATTATGCCAACAGACGTGTCTTAAAATCAGGAAATGCCGTCCCGGACAGCTTCATGCGAGATGCTAATTATCAGTATAAAGAAAAATACCCGCTGAACAGCCGTCAACACGCCGAGAAGGACCTCCTCGCCCCAGCCCTTCTGGAATCAGTAAAATGGATGACTGACTGGTGCCGGGAACCCTATGAATGCAGCGACCGGCACCTGAACGAACTGCGGGTGCGGGCGAAATGCGGCCTCATCGTGCGGTCCAAATCGGAGGCTTTTATCGCTGACTGGCTCTTCGAGCACCGGATCCCGTTTCACTATGAACAGATCCTGAGGGTGGGAGATCAGGTCTTCTGCCCGGATTTCACGATCCTGCTGCCGGACGGGAAGCTTCTATACTGGGAGCACTTCGGCGCGCTCAGCAAGACCGGCTACCTGCAGGACACACAGAGAAGACTCGCCCGCTACCTCGATGCCGGGATCTATCCCGGCAGAGATCTTCTGATCACATGTGAGGACGGTGACAGCCCATTAGATCTGCGGGATTGCGAATGGATTCTCCAGATGCTCTGCAGCAAGTATAAGTCTGCTGTGCCTTTCGGCGGGGCGTCGGATGTGCCGCTGATGATGTAGCCAGGGGACAGACGCCTGCTGGTGGCAGCTCGCGGAGGCGTTGTCGTCGCGGTGGTTTTTTCGTTATTTCACCGCGGCGACAACGATATGAGGCCAAGTCGTTGTTTCCGCGGTGATTATTCCATTATTTCACCGCGGCGACAACGATATACGGCTGAGTCGTTGTTTCCGCGGTGATTTTTTCATTATTTCACCGCGGCGACAACGATATGAGGCCGAGTCGTTGTTTCCGCGGTGGTTTTTTCATTATTTCACCGCGGCGACAACGATATGAGGCTGAGTCGTTGTTTCCGCGGTGGTTTTTTCGTTATTTCACCGCTGCGGTAACGCCCCGGGCCGGGCCGCCATCGCAGCGGATATAATGTATTTACAGTATCCTCACAGCAGCTTCATAAACGCCTCCGTCTGCCCGTAGACGTCGTCGCCGTAGACGGCGCTGCCTGCGACGATGGTGTCTGCGCCGGCCGCCAGGACGGTGCGGACGTTGTCGGTCTTGATGCCGCCGTCCACCTCGATGCGGAGGGCGGGATTGACACGCTCCGCCTCCGCGCGGAGGGTGCGGATGCGCTCTGTGGAAGCGGGGATGTATTTCTGGCCGCCGAAACCGGGCTCCACGGTCATGATCAGCACCATGTCGAGCTCCGGCAGCAGAGAGAAGATCGCTTCCACAGGGGTGAGGGGCTTGATGGAGATGCCGGCTTTCATGCTGCTCTCATGGATCCGGGCGATCAGCTCCCGGGAGGCTGCGAGCGCGGTCTGCAGGTCATCGTCGCCGACATCGGAACGGACCGGCTGCCCGTAAGTGCCTTCCCCGCCGTAGGCACCATTTCCGCCCGGCATGGCCTCAAAGTGGAATGTGAAGCTGTCCGCGCCTGCCTGCGCGAAGCTCTCCACGTGCTGTCCCGGATTCGTCACCATCAGGTGCACATCCAGGAACTGGTCGGTGAGGGGGCGGATGCAGCGGACGATTGGCTCCCCGTAAGAGATCTCAGGGACGAAATGTCCGTCCATCACGTCGACATGGACCCATCCGGCGCCTCCCTGACGCGTCTCGAGGATCTGCTCGCCGAGCCGGACAAAATCTGCAGAGAGAATGGAAGGTGCGAGTTCGTTCGTGTTTTTCATAATATATCCCTCAGTATGCTCATTTCTATCCGACAGGAAAACTATTGAACAGGGAAGACAGCACTCCCCGGGACTGTCCCTTCGGACAGCCCCGGGGAGATCCTGGTCCAATGATACCTTTACGCCTCCAGGAACGCCTTGACCTGCTTGTAGACGCCCTCGCCGTCGAGTTCGAAGAGGTGCATCAGATCCATGGCGGGGCCGGACTCGCCGAAGCGGTCGCGGACGCCGATGCGGTACATTTTGGTGGGGCACTTCTCGGCGAGGCACTCCGCGACCGCACTGCCGAGGCCGCCGATGATGCTGTGCTCCTCCGCTGTCACAACGCGGCCGGTCTTGGTAGCTGTCTTGATGACGAGCTCCTCGTCCAGAGGCTTGACGGTGCAGATGTTGACGATCTCGGCGCTGATGCCGTCGGCCGCCAGCAGTTCGGCCGCCTCGAAGGCGGAGTTGATGCAGAGGCCGTTGGCGATGATGGAGACATCGGTGCCCTCGCGGAGGATGGCGCCTTTGCCGATCTCGAACTTGTAATCCTCAGGGAATACCACCGGCACTGCAGCGCGCCCGAAGCGCATGTAGACGGGACCGTCATATTTGGCGGCCGCGCGCACGCAGGCCCTGGCCTCCACGTCATCCGCGGGGCACATGATGACCATGCCCGGGATGCTGCGCATGATGGCGATATCCTCGAGGCACTGGTGGGAGGCGCCGTCCTCGCCCACGGTGATACCGCCGTGGGAGGCGCCGATCTTGACATTCAGGTGCGGATAGCCGATGCTGTTGCGGATCTGCTCATAGGCGCGCCCCGCCGCAAACATGGCAAAAGAACTGGCAAAAGGGATCATCCCCGCCGCTGCCAGGCCTGCCGCGATGGATATCATGTTGGCTTCCGCGATGCCGCAGTTGAAGAACCGGTCGGGAAATGCCTTGCCGAAAACAGCGGTCTTGGTGGAACCGGACAGGTCCGCATCCAGGACGACGATCCTCGGGTCCTCGGCGCCGAGCTCCGCCAGCGTCTTGCCATAGCTCTCGCGTGTGGCGATCTTCTTCACTTCGCTCATAATGTCTCACCGATCCTTTCCAGATCTTCCATGGCGATCTTGTATTCCTCCGCGTTCGGAGCCTTGCCGTGCCAGCCTGCGACGTTCTCCATGAAGGAGACGCCCTTGCCCTTGATGGTCCTGCAGATGATCACCGTAGGCTGACCCTTGATCTCTCTGGCCCTGGAAAAGGCACCGGCCAGGGATTCAAAATCGTGTCCGTCCGCATGGAGCACATGGAAATTGAAGGCTTCGAATTTCTGATCGATGGGATAGGGGCTGTTGACCTTGTCGATGGCCCCGTCGATCTGCAGGTTGTTGTTGTCCACGATCACGCAGAGGTTGTCCAGTTTTTTGGCACCTGCAAACATGGCGGCTTCCCAGACCTGGCCTTCCTGCAGCTCTCCGTCCCCCAGAAGGGTATAGGTGCGGTACTTCCTGCCGTTCACCCTTGCGGCTAGTGCCATCCCGACCGCGGCGGAAATGCCCTGGCCCAGGGAGCCGGTGCTCATATCGACGCCGGGAAGGTTGCGCATGGAGGGATGTCCCTGGAGACGCGTGCCGATGTGGCGGAACGTCTTCAGCTCCTCCCTGTCGAAATATCCGCGCTCGCACATGGCTCCGTAGAGACCCGGACATGCGTGCCCTTTGGAGAGGACGAAACGGTCCCGGTCAGGATCGTCGAGACGAGACGGATCTATGTTCATTTCTTCAAAATACAGCCAGGTAAAAATCTCCGCTGCCGACAGGGATCCGCCCGGATGCCCCGCCTTGGCATGGAACACTTCTATAATGATGTCCTTTCGCACCTGATTGGCGATCTTCTGCAGTTCCTGCATGTTCATTGTGAAGTTCTCTCCTTCTTGTCTGCTGTACGCTCAGTTCCCGTTCTGTCCGTAATAGGCGCCTGCGCCGTGTTTTCTGTAATAATGCTTGTCCTGCAGCACCTGCGGGGCCGGCTGCACCTTCGGGTTGATCAGCTCGCACCTGTAGGCCATTTTGGCGACCTCCTCGAGCACCACGGCACTGTGGACGGCATCCACAGCATCCTTGCCCCATGTGAACGGTCCGTGGTTCCTGCAGAGGACGGCCGAGACCGCCTTGGGATCCTTGTTCATGGCGGCGAACTCCTCCACGATCAGCCTGCCGGTGTTGAGCTCATAGGCCTCGTCGATCTCCTCCCCGGTGAGGCAGCGCAGGCAGGGCACCTCCCCGTAGTAGTAGTCGGCGTGTGTGGTCCCGTAGCAGGGGATGCTGCGCCCGGCCTGGGCCCAGCTGGTGGCATAGGAGGAGTGGGTGTGCACGATGCCGCCGATCATATCCCACTTCTTGTAGAGCCACGCGTGCGTGGCGGTGTCGGAGGAAGGGTTCAACTTCCCCTCCACCTTATGGCCGTCATAATCGACCACGACCATGTCTTCCCAGCGCAGTTTCTCGTAGGGAACGCCGCTGGGCTTGATGACAAAAAGCCCCCGCTCTCTGTCCACGCCGCTCGCATTGCCCCACGTGAAAGTCACCAGGCCGTACTGCGGCAGCAGCATATTGGCCTCATAGACCGCCTGTTTCAGTTCTTCCAGCATGTCCTGTCCTTCTCCTTCAGGCTGTTATGCTCCCTCTGGCTGTTATTCCCCCTCAGGATGTTATGCTCCTTCAGGATCCTTCTTTTGGGATACTTCCAATATACACGACACCCATTCAGTTGTCTTCCTTAAGACTATACAGAATTATTTTACACCATCAGCCGCCGCTTTGAACAGTATTGCTCTTGTGTCTGTACAATTTCCCGTCTTCACACAATCTTAATGTCCTGCAGGGAGGCTCTAACACCATTTTAAGCCGGACGGCGTCTAGAATGAAGGAAACAAAAGACAGCTGACAGCCGGCACAGGAGAATGATCATGCAGAGATATATCAACACACAGACTTTACAGAGCGCGGAAGAGTACCGGCGTCTCCCGCTCTTCAGGCTGACCACCTTCCGCCTCATAATATTGGGCTTTTCGTCCGTGATCCTGACCGGGGCCCTTCTGCTGACACTGCCCGCCGCCGTACGGGGAGATGTCCCGGCATCCTTTTCGGATGCCCTGTTTACCTCCGTCTCCGCGGTCTGCGTCACCGGCCTCGTGGTAAGGGACACGGCTTCCTACTGGTCCCCTTTCGGCCAGGCTGTGATCCTGACCCTGATCCAGATCGGGGGCCTGGGCATCGTGACCTACGCCATAGCCGCCGCACACATCACGGGAAGAAAGATCTCCCTGCAGCGCAAATGTACCATGCAGGAAGCGGTCTCAGCGCCGCATCTGGGCGGGATCGTCCCTCTTACGAGACTGATCCTGGGGGGCACACTGCTGGCAGAGGGCCTGGGAATGGCTGCCATGCTTCCCGTATTTGTCAGCAGGCACGGCCTGAAAGGGATCTGGCTGGCCGGTTTCCACTCTGTCTCCGCGTTCTGCAACGCGGGTTTTGATATCCTGGGGACACAGAGCAAGCCTTATGTCTCTCTCACCGGATACGCCGCAGATCCGGTCATCAACCTGGCCGTCATGGCGCTGATCGTGACGGGAGGTATCGGTTTCCTCACCTGGGAGGACCTGCGCAGGAACGGTACCGACGTGCAGCGCTGGCACCTGCAGACCAAAGTCATCCTGGCCTCCACCGCCCTGCTGATCCTCCTTCCGGCCGCCTTCTTCTATCTCACGGACATGAGGGATCTCTCCTCCGGAGAGAGGGTCCTGTCCGCACTGTTCCAGTCTGTAACAGCCAGGACCGCGGGTTTTAACACCGCCGACCTGCAGCATCTGCAGGGGAGCAGCCGGGCCGTCCTCATCTTTCTGATGCTGATCGGCGGATCTCCGGGCTCCACGGCGGGCGGCATGAAGACCACCACCTTCGTGGTGCTGGCAGCCAATATGGCGGCCGTCTTCACCCACAGGGAAGACGCCAGGCTGTTCGGCCGCCGCTTAGACAGGAGCGCTGTGCGTAAGGCTTCCGCCATCATGTGGATGTATATGATCCTTTTCCTCACCGGAGCTATGGTGATCAGCACTGCCGAACAGCTCCCTGTGGTCGAGTGCCTCTTTGAGACGGCCTCCGCCATCGGAACGGTGGGGCTGAGCCTGGGGATCACACCGGGGCTGGGCGGCCTGTCCAGGGCGGTGCTCATGTTTCTGATGTTCTTCGGCAGAGTCGGCGGCCTGACTCTGTTCTATGCGGCACTCTCTCCTTTGGACCGGGTCAGCGCCAGACTGCCGAAGGAAAACGTAACTGTCGGCTGAACGCATACCCCCGGGAAAAGAAGCCCGCAGAGGTGCCGTCAGCCGTTAAGGAGGCAACTATGAAATCGATCCTTTTGATCGGACTCGGACGTTTCGGGCGGCATGCCGCCGCCCAGCTCAGACAGCTGGGTCACGAAGTGATGGCAGTGGACAAGGACGAAGACCGCGTCAACGAAGTGCTGCCCTACGTCACCAACGCACAGATCGGCGACAGCACGAGGGCGGATTTTCTCCGCTCGCTGGGGATCCCGGATTTTGACGTGTGTATCGTGGCCATCGGCGGCGATTTCCAGAGTTCTCTGGAGACCACTTCCCTCCTGAAGGAACTGGGCGCCCACCAGGTGGTCGCCCGCGGAGAGCAGGACGTCCAGACCAAGTTCCTGCTGCTCGTCGGTGCTGACGAGGTCGTCTACCCGGAAAAACAGGTGGCTGTGTGGACGGCCATCCGCTACAGCTCGGACCATCTCCTCGATTATATCGAACTGGATGACCGCCACTCCATCTGTGAGGTCGCCCTGCCGCCGAAGTGGGCCGGCCATACGGTGAAGGAACTGGATATCCGCAAGCGCTACGAGATCCAGATCATCGCCGTCAAGAAAGACGGCCGCATGAACGTGGTAGTCAAACCCGACACCCTGCTCGACAGCGATATGACGCTTCTGGTCCTGGGCGAATACCGGGACCTGCGTAAATGCTTCCGCATCTGACCCCCGGACCCGTCCCTTCCGCTGTTGTTCGTAAAAAGCTGTATCTGAAAGAACAGAGGTGATAAAATGAGGGAGATAATTCTGGCTGTTATCAGCTTTCTGATCCTGCTTGGACTGGGGATCGCTGTCATCAGATATCTGGACGTGCTGATCATCCTCCGGAAGAGCCAGGGCAAGCGCCATTACTCCCCTCGCCGCAGAAGACGTGCCGGGAAGCATACCGCGCAGAAAGACCAAAAACATGATGCCAAAAGAGACCGCAGCTGACCGCGCAGGCGGTGAACATATCCTGGCCTGTCTGTCATCTTCCCCTTCCAATGCCCGCATCATGCACACCGCCTCCAAGATGGCAGCTGCATTCCGGGGAAGCTTCACAGCCCTCTATGTCCAGACACCCGGTTCCCGCAGTATGTCTGCGTCGGACCGGGAGCGTCTCCATGCCAATATGCGGCTCGCCGAGAACCTCGGCGCGGACATCGCCGTCGTGGAGGGCGAGGACGTGGTGGAACAGATCGCGGAATTCGTCCGCGTCTCGGGCATCACGATCCTGGTCCTGGGCCGCAGCAGCACCAGCCGCCGCCATATCTGGAGCCCGCCTCCGCTGAGCGAACGGATCCGCGAACAGACGCCTGACATCGACGTCCACATCATCCCGGATCCCGCCTCGGACAGCGATTACCGGGAGCGCCGCGTCTATCTGCCGGGGCAGATCCTGTCCGGCGTCTCCGACGTGCTGATCATGGGTGTGATCCTGACGCTGGTGACGGTGCTCGGCTCTCTCTTTCTGCGGCTGCACTTCGCGGAATATAACATAACGCCCGTGTATATCCTGGGCGTCCTGCTGATCTCCGTGTTCACACGGGGCTACGCCTGCAGCGTCATCGGTGCCGTGCTCAGCGTGGTGCTCTTCAATTTCTTTCTCACAGAGCCCCGGTTCACTTTTCACGCCTACGGAAGCGGCTACCCGGTCACTTTTGCCATCATGCTGGCCACCGCCATCATCACCGGAACGCTGGCCAACCGCCTGAAAGACCAGATCAAGCTGTCGGCCCAGGCCGCCTATCGGTCCAAGATCCTGTTCGATACAGACCAGCTGCTGAGCAAAGCCCACGGAGAAGAGGAGATCCTGCAGGTGACAGCGGAGCAGCTCCGGAAGCTCCTGGGATGCGGTGTCGCCGTCTACCCGGAGCGCGACGGCAGACTGGGCGACTGCGTCTTCTATTCTCTCCCGGACGAACCGTCCAGACCGGACCCCGGGGAGGAGGAGCGCAAGGTGGCAGACTGGGCGCTGCACAGCCGGAACAAGGCGGGCGCCTCCACGGAAGTCTTTCCGGACGCGTCTTTCCTGTTTCTGCCCGTCGTGATCCGCAGCCACGCTTACGGCGTCATTGCCGTCGACTGCCGCGGGATCTCTCTGGACGTGCCTTTCGACAGTGTCCTCCTCTCCATCGTGGGCGAGTGTGCCCTGGCCATCGAGAGTTACCGCAACCACAAGGAGAAGGAAGAGGCGGCCGTGCGGGCCCGCAATGAGCAGCTCCGGGCGGACCTGCTGAGAGCGATCTCCCACGACCTGCGCACGCCCCTGACCTCCATCTCGGGCAATGCCGACAATCTGCTGCGCAGCGGCAACGAAATGGACGCGGAGACCCGCACACAGGTCTACCGGGATATTTATGAGGATGCGCAGTGGCTCATCAGTCTGGTGGAGAATCTCCTGGCCATCTCCCGGATCCGGGAGGGCAAGATGGAACTCCGGCTCTCGCCGCAGCCCGTGGCGGAAGTGCTGGAAGAGGCGCTCCTGCATGTCCGCGGCAGAGGTCATGCCCTGCGGATCGACCGGACGGATCTGTCCGACGGCGGTGAGAAACTGCTCATGGCCCGCATGGATGCCAAACTGGTGATCCAGGTGATCATCAACCTGGCGGACAATGCCGTAAAATATACGCCCGCCGGCACCGAGATCCTGATAGGTGCCTGCAGGCGCGGTCCGGAGATCCTGATCCATGTGACCGACACCGGTCCCGGTATCCCGGACGAGGACAAACCGTACGTTTTTGACATGTTCTATACCGGCAGGAATTCGGTGGCCGACAGCCGCCGGAGCCTGGGCCTGGGGCTCTCCCTGTGCCGCTCGATCGTCCGGGCGCACGGCGGCGAGCTCACGCTGCGGGATAATGATCCCCACGGGTGTATCTTTGAATTTACGCTGCCCGCCGAGGAGGTGATGCTGCATGAATAAAGCCAGGATTCTGGTGGTGGAGGACGACGCCCCCGTCCGCAATCTGATCACCCTGACTCTGAAAGCCCACGAATACGTATATATCACGGCCTCGACCGGCGAGAGCGCCGTGCTGGAGGCGGCCTCCCACAACCCCGACATAGTCCTGCTGGACCTGGGGCTCCCGGATATCGACGGCGTGGAGGTCATCGAACGGATCCGCAGCTGGTCCAATATGCCCATCATCGTGATCAGCGCCAGAAGCGAGGACACAGACAAGATCCGCGCCCTGGACGCGGGCGCGGATGACTATCTGACCAAACCTTTCTCCGTGGACGAACTGCTGGCCCGCCTCCGGGTCACCCAGAGGAGACTGGCTCTGCTGGAAGCCTCTTCCCCGGGAGAATCCTTCTATGTCAACGGGCAGCTCCGGATCGACTACGCGGCCGGCTGCGTCACTCTGGACGGGCAGGAACTGCACCTGACCCCCATCGAATACAAACTTCTGTGCCTCATGGCCAGAAACACCGGCAAAGTCCTCACCCACACTTTCATCACCCGCAGTATCTGGGGCAGCAGCTGGGACAACGATATCGCCTCCCTGCGGGTCTTCATGGCGACCCTGAGACGCAAGCTGGAATCCGGCCCGGACGCGCCGCAGTACATACAGACCCATGTGGGCGTGGGCTACCGCATGCTCAAGGTGGAGTGACGGCCTGCGGCTCCGTACTCAGTGCTCCGCCAGCTCCTGCAGGATGGTCACGGTATGGGAGAAACCGGTGTCAGCGTCAAAACAGCCCTCCCACCCGAGCGCTGACAGGCTCCGGGCGTCGAGGGAGGAGTTGCTCATGGGGTTGAAGCCCTTTCGCTCCTCGGCGGTGGCTTCCTCCCTGATCAGGCGGACACCGGCCGCGCGGGTCAGGACCTCCGCCATCCCGCGGATGGAGATGATAGAGTTGGGATTGGAGATATTGTAGGCATGCCCGTTCTCCCCCCTGAGCAGGATCTCCAGCATCGCGGACGCACAGTCGAGGCAGTAGCAGTAGCTGCGGATCTGTGCGCCGTCGCTCTTCATGACGATATCCTCGCCGCGGGCAGCCGCATACGCCCAGGCGCTGGAAACGCGGTTGTCGCTCCGGGAAGCCGTGGGCCCGTAGATGTGGCCCGGACGGGCGATCACCGTCTCAACGCCCGCCTCCGCGTACTGGGAGGCATAGCTGGCGCAGAGGGTCTCGGCGGCTCTTTTGCCCACCGAATAGGAATTGCGCGGATTCAGAAGGTCGATATAGCCGTACTCATCTTCACGGTAGGGCTGTATGCCTTCTTTTTTTCCGTAGACTTCACTGCTGGAGACGAACAGGAGGCGGCCGCCGCCGGTCTCCCGCAGGAAGGTCAGCAGCTCATACAGGCCTGTGAAATTGGAGAGCATGGTCTCCACGGGCTCTCTGACGATCCTGCCGGGGTAGGCATTGGAGGCCCCGTGCAGGATGTACGCGCAGCCTTCCGGCAGCGTCTCCCTGAGGCGGTTGTCCCCCGAGGCAGCATCATAGGCGACATAAAACAGGTCGCCCTCCTGCCCGGGATCCCTGAGACGGCTGCCGTAGCGCGCCGCCATCCTGTCGCGGCTGCGGCCGGCTGCCAGCACGGTGATCCGGCGGGAGGGGTCCGCGATCCGGTCATTGTACCTGAGCAGGATATCTGCGGCGGCACTGCAGATCAGTCCGCCGGCGCCGGTGATCAGGACCCGCCTGCCCTCCAGTTCCCTCAGCTCCGGGAAGCGGTCGACGATGGTGTCCAGGTCCTGTCTCCACAGGGCACTGTCATATAAGATCATAGCCTCTCTCCTGTTCTCATCAGACGGCATATCTGTCGATGGCCTCCGAAGGGTCGTAATAGAGCCTGTCATCCGCGACCAGCTTCATCTGGCCGTTCCGCGACTCGACGATGTTGATCACGCAGTTGTACGGCACATGGCCGTGATAGAAGTCCTGCGGGTCCTCATAGAGGCAGTTGAGCATCGCGCGGAGCGCGAACCCGTGCATGCTGACCAGGTAGGTCCGGTCATCGTCCAGGGCAGCGAGTTCCCTGAGAAAAGCCTGCGTCCGCTCCACCACCTGCTGCGTATCCTCCCCTCCTTCCGGGGCGGTCATATTCCAGGGATCGTGGAACAGGAAGTGCAGATGCCCGGGATCCACCTCGCCGGCGGCGGGATCGATGCTCTTGCCGTCCAGCACGCCCATGCCCAGCTCCCTGAGGCGGTCGTCCGTGGTGATGGGCGTCTCGGTGTTCCCGCTCTCCCGGAGCAGGATCTCGGCCGTCCTGACAGCTCTCTGCAGCGGACTGGAGATACAGGCGTCAAAATGCACCCCTTCTCTGCCCAAGGCCCTGCCGGTCTCCTCGGCCAGCCGCACGCCCAGGGCGTTCAGCGGCTCGTCGATCCATCCCTGCAGTCTGCCCTCTTTGTTCAGTTCCGTCTCCCCGTGTCTGATGATGTAGATCTTCATGCTGTCCTCTTCCCGATGACGGGCTCCTGTCTCAGTATCCGAATACGCTGTCGGCATACCGCACGGTGGCCATCGCGTCCCTGGCATAGCAGTCCGCGCCGATCGCGTCCGCATATTCCTGCGTGAGCACGGCGCCGCCCACCACGACTTTCGTGTCGGGCTTGCGCTCCCTGAGCTGGCGGATGGTCTCCTCCATGCTCACCACGGTGGTGGTCATCAGCGCGCTGAGCCCCACCAGGCGCACGTCCTTCTCCAGCGCCGTCTCCACGATCACTTCCGGGGCCACGTCCTTGCCCAGGTCGATCACCTCATATCCGTAGTTCTCAAGCATGACCTTCACGATGTTCTTGCCTATGTCATGGATGTCCCCCTTGACCGTGGCAAGGATGACCGTTCCCCGGCTCTCTCTGGGCTGGTCGGCCATGCTCTCCCTGACTGCGTCAAAAGCGGCCCTTGCCGCATCCGCGCTCATCAGCAGCTGGGGGAGGAAAAGCGTTCCCTCCTCAAACCCTCTGCCGACCCTGTCCAGCGCGGGAATGAGCTCCTTTTCGATCAGCTCCAGGCCCGGCATGGTGCGCAGGCCTGCCGCCGCCGCTTCCCGGGCGGGCCCGATGAGCCCTCGCTCGATGCACTCTCCCAGGCTGCGGGCGCCGGATGCCGCCCCCTGAGACTGGGCGCCGGATGCCGCTCCTCCGGACTGCGTTCCGGCAGTCCCCGCCGCTCCCGCGGAACTGCCGGCGGGCGCCTGTCCGTAGACCGCTTTGGGGGCATTCGCGTAAGCGGCGATGTACTCCCGACACTGGGGATCCAGGTCCGCCAGCGCGCAGTAGGACCTGTAGGCACGCATCATCTCCTCGCTGCAGGGGTTCATGATGGCGCAGGACAGCCCGTTCTGCATCGCCATGGTGAGAAAAGCCGCATTGATGAGCTCCCTCTGGGGCAGCCCGAAGGAAATATTGGAGACGCCCAGAATGGTGTGGCCTCCCAGTTCGTCCCGGACCCTGCGCAGGGTCTCCAGCGTGACCTGCGCCGACCGGGTATCGCTGGAGATGGTCATGGCCAGCCCGTCGATCACCACATCCCTGCGCTCGATCCCGTACCGCTCCGCCGTCTCGTAGATCCTGCGCGCGATGGCCACGCGGCCGTCCGCCGTGTCCGGGATGCCGCCCTCGTCCAGGCACAGGCCGACCACCACCGCGCCGTACCGCGCCGCAATGGGAAGGACCGTCTCCAGGACCTCCTGCTTGCCGTTCACGGAATTGAGGAGCGGCTTGCCGCTGCAGTACCGGAGCCCCCGCTCCATGGCCGCCGGATCCGAGGTGTCGATCTGCAGGGGCATGGCTGTAACGCTCTGCAGCTCCCGCACCACCTGCTCCATCATGGCCGGCTCATCGATCTCCGGCAGGCCGACGTTCACATCCAGTACGTGGGCGCCCGCATCCTCCTGACGCAGGCCCTCGGCCAGGATATAGTCGATGTCCCGCTCGCGCAGGGCCTGTTTGAAGCGCTTTTTGCCGGTGGGATTGATCCGCTCGCCGATGATCACCGGCCGGCCGCCGATCTCCACGGCCTGCGAGAAACTCGAGACTACCGTGCGGTCCTTACGGGTCTGGGGACGGAAGGGGATCCCTCCCTCTGCGGCCCTGACCCTGCCGATCAGCTCCGACAGGTACTCCGGCGTCGTCCCGCAGCAGCCGCCCAGCACCTGCACGCCGCAGGCGGCGATCTCCGTCATCGTCTCCGCCCACTCCCGGGCGTCCATGTCATAAACAGTGCGGCCGCCCTCCTCGCGGGGCAGGCCTGCGTTGGGATTGACCACCACGGGGATGGAAGTCGCAGCGGCGAGGCGCTGCACGATGGGCAGCATCTGCCGCGGTCCCAGGCTGCAGTTGACGCCCAGGGCATCCACCCTGAGTCCCTCCAGGGTCGCCGTCACGCTCTCCGGCGTGCCGCCGGTCAGGAGCTTGCCCTTTTCATCGTAAACGGTGGTCACCACGACAGGCAGGCTGCAGTTCTCCCGGGCAGCCAGTACCGCCGCCTTGGCCTCATAGCTGTCGTTCATGGTCTCGATCAGCACCAGGTCGGCGCCGGCCTCCGCACCGGCACGCACCACTTCCGCAAAGATAGAGACAGCCTCCTCAAAGGGCAGGTCGCCCAGAGGAGACAGGAGCTTGCCCGTGGGGCCGATATCCAGGGCGATATAGATGTCCTGCTCCGCCGTGCGGTCCTGGTACACGTTGTCCCGGGCCTCTCGGGCGATCCGGACGCCCGCCGATACGATCTCCGCCAGTTCCTCCGGGTATTTCAGCCTGTTCGCGCCGAAAGTATTGGTGTTGATGATGTTGCAGCCGGCCCGCATGTAGGCTTCGTGGATCTCCCTGATCCGTTCCGGATACCGCAGGTTCCACGTCTCGGGGAGCTCTCCTCCCGCCAGGCCCCGGGCCTGCAGCAGGGTCCCCATGCCGCCGTCCCAGAACAGCCACTCCCGGCCCAGCCGCTCTCTGAAGTCTTTCATAAAACACCTCTGTGTGTCTCTTTTCTCTGCGCGTGTTTCGTCAGCTCTCCCGCCGGAAGGCGCATTCCCTGGCCATGCAGGCGGAGCAGTCGTGGACGGTCTCTTCATGCATGGGAGACAGCCCGATCACCGCTGTGACCGATTTGGTCGGCACCATCAGGAGGCTGTCCGTCAGCGTCACCCCTATGCTGGAGGACATATGCAGCAGCCTCATGAAATCCCTCTGGTGCTCCAGCGAAAAATCTCCGTACCCCGGAGAAAACCGCGCTCTCAGGCACAGGTCTTCCTTCTCGACCTGCTGCCGCAGCTCTTCCTGGAACCCGTCGCAGACCGCTTCGATCATGGCAGCCTCGGCCGCCTGCATCACAGCTCCGTCGGCGGGGCTCTGGACCATCGCCCTGCGCACCAGGGTGTCCGCCTCGGTGCCGAGGGTGGCTGCGATCAGGAAGGCCTCCCTGCAGCCGTGGAGATTGCGGGTCAGGCCCCGGCTCTCCACCTCCATCCCGCCGATCTGGACATGGCTCTCGTCCCACTCGATGACCGACAGGCGCACTGACGTCGTCCGGGGGCGGATCCGTTCATTCAACAGTGCCGAGGCATCCCGGATCTTCTGAAGGATCTCCTCCTCCGGCATGACCTTCCTGTATCCCAGGTAGCGGATCACTTCTCTGACAGGTATTTCCATAACTCCTCCACTGTGTGCCTGCCGTCTGCCGCAGGCAGGCTGTCCTGCAGGGTCCTCCGTGACGGGGCATCCGCCCGGACGGGTCTCAGAACAGCATGGCGGAGACATTGGCCCGGATCCTGGCCGCCACGTCCGGATAGTTCATGGTATAGACGTGGATGTGATTCACGCCGTTGGCGATCAGATCCACGATCTGCTCGCTGGCGTAGATGATCCCGGCCTGTTTGATGCCCGCCGGGTTGTCCCCGAAATGATCCACGATGGCGCGGAAACGCTCCGGCACGTTGGTCCCGGACATCTGCACGCTCCGCTTCAGCTGCTGCGGTTTGGTGATAGGCATGATCCCGGCCAGCACAGGCACCGTGATGCCCGCCTCGCGGGCCCTGTAGAGGAAATTGTACAGGATATTGTTGTCGAAAAACATCTGCGTGGTCAGGAAGTCGCAGCCGGCATCCACCTTCTCCTTCAGGTGCCGGATATCGTCCTTCTTGTGCTCACATTCGATGTGCCCCTCCGGATAGCAGGCGCCGCCGATGCAGAAATCCCCCTGCTCCCGGATGTCCCGGATCAGCTCACAAGCATACGTGTAGTCGAAAGCGATACGCCCCTCCTTGGGGATGTCGCCCCGCAGCGCCATGATGTTCTCGATCCCGCGCTCCTTATAGGCGGCGATCATTTTGTGCACATGGTCCCGGGTGGAGGAGACGCAGGTCAGATGCGGCAGCACTTCCACGCCGTACTTGTCGTGCAGGTCCGTGGCCAGATCCAGCGTATACTGACTGGTCCCGCCTCCCGCTCCGTAGGTGATGCTCATGAAAGTGGGCCTCAGCGCTGCGATCTCCCTGGCCGCCGATTCCACCGCCACATACCCGTCCGCCTTCTTGGGGGGAAACACCTCAAAAGACAGGGTGACTTCCTCTCTGTTCAGAATATCCGCGATCTTCATAAATAACTCCTTGATCCTCAGACAGCCCGCGCCTGCGCTCCCGCGTGACGGCCCGGCCGCAGCTTACAGCGCTTCAGTCCTGCACGAAATCCTCTCTGTAGGGACTGAATATATCCAGCAGCACGCCCGTCTCCAGGCAGATGCAGCCGTGTACGACGCCGTCGGTCTTCAGAAGGGTGTCCCCCTCTCTGACGACGTGCTCCTCCCCGTCGATGGTAAAAGCAAACACACCGCTCTTCACATACGTGATCTGGGTGTGGGGATGACTGTGCTCCGCTCCGACGGCCCCCTCCTCAAAAGTGTTCTCCACCACCATGACATCATCGGAATAGGCGAGGACGCGCCTCACCACGCCGTCGCCCATATCCTGCGGCGCGATGTCCTTATAATAGACCCATCTGTCCCCTTTCATGCTTCTCTCCTTCCTGTGACGGAATGACCCGCTGACGGTCCCCGCCTGCTGAAAAGTCCTCTCCCGGATCCTGTCAGTCCCCGCACTTCTTCTGCAGGAATGCGTACAGTTCCTCCTTCTGCTCCCCGGTCACGCGGTCCGGCAGGAGGTACAGGTGCACGCCGTCGGGGCTCACCACGATGAGGCCCGGCCGTTTTGCCACGGAGGCCTCTTTTTTCCAAGGGATCCGCTGGCTGTGGAGCTCCACCAGGATGCCCATGCCCCGTTCGTCAAAAATGAGGGTGGTCTCCGGCTTGATGTTCTCCGACATCTTCATGCTGCGCAGATACAGGCCCAGGGGCTGCACCACGGGAAACAGCAGCAGTGCGATCACCATGACCGCGCGGAAGATGGGGCCGCTGGTCCCCCATTTGCTGATCATCAGCGCGATGATCGCCCCCGTGAAGACGATACCGATGATCCCCGTCCACTGGCTGTAGACGTTGCCGATATAGAATTTGAAAAAATCCGAAGTCGTATTTCTGTAGGTGTATTCGTATTTCATCTCGTCAGTCCTGACAGTCGATACAGTAGACTTTCACATACTTGCCGCTGCGGCTGTTGAAATAGATCCTGTCCCCCGCGTGGGAGTAGATGGGATGCGGATGCGCGTCCTGCCCCAGCCAGTCGCTCTCATGTCTGCACTGCGGGATCCAGGTGAGGATCCCCCCGTCCCAGTCGGGCAGCACGCGGCTGATGTATGCCCCGTCCTTCTTGTGGGGGTCCGGCCCGTTGTCGGTGCTGTTCTCCCGGACGACCTTCACCTCTCCGGGGAACTTGAAGTAGCCGTCGCACACCAGGTTCATGGCGTGGTCCATGGTGAAATGGCCGTAGGCATTGTACTCCTCCGGCAGCGCGATCTCCCAGTACCTGCCCGAGGACAGTTCATACCTGCCCACCATGGCGGGGCCGTTCTCATAGCCGCCGTGATAGATCACGATCGTTCCGTCGTCGCTCCACATCTCGTGGCAGACCCAGTCGCCGCGCCGTCTCGCATAGCCGGCTGTATTGCCCAGCGTGTCCGTGCCTTCCGTGCGGACCCTGCGGTACTCGTCCCGCCTGTGGTCATAGATCCAGATCCTGCGGATTCCGCAGTCGAACGAGGGCCACTCGTGATTGTACATGATGATCTCCGGGTCCACGGGATCGAACTGCACGTGGGTGATCCAGCATTTCGGGATCACTTTCTCATAGACCAGTGCGCCGGTGGCCGTGTCGTAGACGCAGAGATAGCTGTTGAGCCCTTCCTCCTGCACACGCCCGTCGATGTCATAGACCGGCCGCCTGTCCAGACCGCTCCCCTCCGTCTCCGGGTCGTAGTCCAGGCACCGCCCGTCCGTCATGGGCACGCACAGGAGCTTCCCGTCGGCCGACACGTGGGTGAAAGCCGTCATCCGGTCTCCCGGGACCTCCGCCAGTCTCCGGATGGTGCCGTCCGCCGTCACGCTGCAGATCACGTTGTCCTGGATATAGTAGGCGGTCCCGCGCTCCGGATCCAGACAGACACTGGCCTTGCTCAGGCCCTTCCCGGGCTCGCAGTCAAAATAGACATAGGATTTCATGATCCCCGCCCGGTTGTCGGTCAACACCCGCTCCTCGCCCGAGGCCAGGTCCCTGACCACGATATTGGGAGAGCCCCCGCGGTCGGAGATCAGGAACAGGTAACGGTCGTCCGCCGTGAGGGATGAACAGGTGAAATAGAGAAGCTGTGTATTATAGCCGTTCTCCTCGCCTTCACAGCCGCTGACGAGGATCCTGTCTCTCACCTTATGCTCCATGGAACGCTCCTTTCTGTGCTGTCTGTCCGCTCCTTGGTCCCGGGCCGTATGGGATCCGGGGGTACCGGCTCCGGAGGGTACCGGGTCCGGGGGTATTGGCTCCGGGAGTACGGAGTCCGGTTCCCTTTATTTTACGGGAGCGGAATTGAATAGTCCAGTCTTCATTCCGGCTTCTCTTTTCCCTGCTCCCATGTTAGAATGATGCAGACATGAAGGCAGGGCATCTGCAGCCCGTCCGCGAGCGGAGGTGATCATGGCACTCATCAGTATCATCAAGGATTTTCATCCCCATAACTATGCCAAACTGCTGGACAGAGCGGCGGATCTCGCGCCGACGCTGCGGCACAGTATCGTGGCGCCTGTGGGCGGTTTTGTCCTGAAGGAGCGCTACAGCCCCGAGCGGGAGGATATCGTGCTGCACAAGGCCCACCATCTCGCGATGGGCAAGGGACAGAATCTGTGCCTCGATTTCGGGACCCATATCGTCGGCTACCTGACGCTGGATCTCACCTACTCCGGCAGCCACCCGGACGCGCCTGCCTACCTCAAGCTGAAATTCGCCGAGACCATCGGCGAACTGAGCGAGAATTCGGAGGACTACAGGGGCTGGGTCTCCTCCAGCTGGATCCAGGAGGAATACATCCACGTGGATGTGCTGCCGGCCCAGATCACACTGCCCCGGCGCTACGCCTTCCGTTATCTGAAGATCACCATGATGGACACCTCGCCCAAATACAAGCTGATCGTCCGTCACGCGGAATGCCGCACCGAGTCCAGCGCCGACTGGTCCAAAGTGCCCTCCGCCTCTTCCGGGGATCCGCAGCTGGACAGGATCCGGGAAGTCAGCCTGCGCACCCTCGCCAACTGCATGCAGGAGGTCTTTGAGGACGGGCCCAAACGCGACCGCCGCCTCTGGATGGGGGATCTGCGCCTGCAGGCTCTGACCAACTATGTGTCCTTCCGGAACAACGACCTGGTCAGGAGATGCCTGTACCTGTTCGCCGGGAGCCGTTTCCCCGACGGCCGCGTCAGCGCCTGCCTTTTCACCCGCCCTTCCGCGGAGGCGGACGACACCTGGCTGTCGGACTACTCCCTGCTGTTCACCATCGCCCTGGACGATTACCTGCGTGAAACCGACGACGAGGAGACCCTCCGCGACCTCTACGATGTGGCCATGCAGCAGATCGAGATCGCCCTTTCCCATTTCGGCCCCGACCACCTGCCGGACGAGACATTCTGCGACAGCGCCTTCATCGACTGGACGGAAGGCCTGGACAAGCACGCCTGCTCCCTGGCTGTCCTGATCTGCGCCATCCGCAGCGCGCGCCGCATCGCCCGCCGCAAGAACGACTGGTCCCAGGGCGGCTGGCTCATGGAGCAGGAAGAACTGCTGAAAAAAGCCGCTCTCGCGGCTTACTGGGATCCCGACCGGAAATGTTTCGTCTCCGGGAAACATGCAGGGGAAGGTTCTCTGGAACGTGCAGAGGATGGGTCTCTGGAACGCGCAGAAGACGGCTCTCTGCGCGGCGGTCAGATCTCCGTCGCCTCCCAGGTCTGGATGACGCTGGCTGACGTCCTGGCCCCCGAAGAGGCCCGGACCCTCATGGAACACGCCCTGGAACTGGGCAGCGCCCACTCCATGATGACACCGTACATGCACCACTACTATGTCATGGCCCTGCTGCGGACCGGCCTGCGGGAGCAGGCGCTGCAGCATATCCGCGATTACTGGGGCAGCATGATCGATGCCGGCGCCGACACCTTCTGGGAAGCCTGGGATCCGGCAGACCCCTCCGCCTCTCCCTACGGCGGCAGAGTCATCAACAGCTACTGCCACGCCTGGAGCTGCACCCCCGCCTACATTCTGGAGGAGATGGGGCTGCTGAAGCACGAGAACGCGGATCCGGTACAATAACATATGACCTCACAGAAGGGAGGTCAAGCCTGCTTCCGACTTGTTCGGGTCCAGATAGGCCTGAAGCAGGAATAGAACGACTTCAGGCCTACATCCCATCCGGCGATGTAGGCCTCACCTTTTCTGTCACCTGCTCCAGGCCTATCAACGTCAAAAGGCCATAGGCCTGGTAAGTCATTTCCCGTCTCGGGGCCTACTAACACGAAAAGAAGATGGTTACTTCCCAAAAATCGTGCTAAAACATTAGTCCTGCCATGTATCGACTTGCTTACTGTTTTCCAGGGCAGCTGTCAAGGAACCGGTATACCTCGCCGGAGGCGTCCTTGACAGCTGCCCTGGAAAACAGTAACTGGCAGACAAGAGGTGCTGCCGCACCTCCTGCCTCAAAGGAGGCCAGAAATCATCATGATTACAAAAATGAGTCAGGTGTAGTGACGGCCAGAAGCCTGCACAGGCCGGGAAATCACTCCAATAACAGGAATTCATCAGCTGTAATGACGATCTGTGACATGAAGTAGCTGATATGTCATTACAACAATAGAATCTCACCTCCTGGAATGACTGTCAGCGACATGAAGAGGCTGGGTTGTCATTACAGCTATAGAAACTCAGCTCATGGAGTGACTTCATGAGACTTGTAGAGGCTCAGGCGTCATTACAGCTACAGAATCTCAGCTCATGGAGTGACTTCATGAGACTTGTAGAGGCTCAGGCGTCATTACAGCTACAGAATCTCAGCTCTTGGAGTGACTTCATAAGACTTGTAGAGGCTCAGGCGTCATTACAGCTACAGAATCTCAGCTCTTGGAGTGACTTCATAAGACTTGTAGAGGCTCAGGCGTCATTACAGCTGCTGAATCTCACCTCTTGGAGTGACTTTTCACGCGGGTGATGACGTTCTCC
>CAMOJW010000004.1 GCA_946617225.1 uncultured Lachnospiraceae bacterium | reverse complement strand
AATAAAAAGAGGTTGACGCATTTATATACGACAACCTCCTGTTCATTTAAAGCAGGATATAATAGCTCAGCCTTCGATCTTGTTCACGGCGTCAGCCAGGCGGGAGACCTTGCGGGCGGCGGGGTTCTTGTGCAGAACGCCCTTGCCGGCAGCGCTGTCGATGGTGGAAGCGGCCTTGGTGAGGGCTGCAGCAGCAGCGGCCTTGTCACCGCCTTCGATGGCAGTACGGACCTTCTTGACAGCGGTCTTGATCTCGGACTTCACGGACTTGTTGCGTGCAGCCTTCTTGGCGCTGGTGAGAATTCTCTTCTTGGCAGATTTGATATTTGCCATAATGTGGATACCTCCGTGGCATATGTATTCTATGATCTGGTTCTGTTTCCGGCGCCGGTATCGATGCAGCCGCGCGAATGATGACCGACATATATGCACAAAGAGAAGACACGGTGCTCTCCGCGCATACATATGTATATTAGTGAAAAAGTCCTCCGCTGTCAACCGTTTTTTAGCCCGTTTTTATGAGGGCTTTTTTTGACAGGGCGCGGTGGACATACATTTTCAGATGGATTATACTTTGTTCTATGAAGAAAAAACTCACTTTACAGGAAATACATGAATACGAGCTTGGGATCCTGAAGGCCTACATCCGGGTCTGCGATGACCACGGCCTCCGGTGGTGCCTGGCGGGAGGATCCCTGCTTGGCGCGGTCAGACACGGCGGTTTCATTCCCTGGGATGACGACGTGGATCTGCTCATGCCCAGGCCTGATTATGATGCGTTCGTCAAGGTCGCGCATGAGGTGGAGCAGTACGGCCCCTACAGGGCGGCCGCGTATGAGCTGCACAATCTGGCCTATCCCTTTGCCAAAGTATATGACACCCGCACGTCCATCCGCAAGCGGTATGACAACGACGAGACGGAGAACAGCCTCTGGATCGACGTGATGCCCACGGACGGCCTTCCTTCGGATGAGAAGGAAGTGGAACGGATGTTCCGAAAGAGTCTGTTCCTGCGCAAGGTGCTGAAGATCCAGTACGCCAGGCTGGGAGAAGGCAAGACCAGACTCAAAGCCGCCATCAAACCGGTCTTCAAGGTGCTTGCCAGGCCCATAGGCAAGGAACGGGTCTGCGCCATGATCGACAGGCTATGCCGCACCTACACTGTCGACGAGTGTGATTATGTCGGGTGTGTCAATTTCGGCTACGGGCCCCAGGAGAGGATGCCCAAAGAGGAATTCCTCCGCACCGTCAAGATCGATTTCGAGGGCATCTCCTGCAACGCGCCTTCCTGCTGGGATCTCTACCTGCGCTCCCTGTACGGCGACTATATGAAGCTGCCGCCGGAGGACAAGCGCAAGACTCACGATATGGATGTCTGGGCCGAGGAGGGGAGTGCGACCGGGACCGGCGGACAGAGACTTTACTTCACGCAGGAGATCCGGACGGAAGAGGGATATGCCAGGACGGCCGGGATCAAGGCCAGGGACGACGTGGCCGCCATCCTGAGAGGGGCCGGCTGGCAGGAGATCCTGATCGACGTGCCGGCGGAGGACCGCGCGTCCCAGTCCGCCCCCGAGAAGCTCCTGTACCACGAGAAGCTCCGCCGCGTCTGGAAAGACGCTCTTTCGGAGCTGGAGCGCGGCGATACGCTGCTGATCCAGTTTCCGCTGGTCAATCATTTCATCACTGACTCCCTGGTCCTGCGGGATCTGAAGAGACGCGGAGTCAGGGTCGCCCTCCTTATTCATGACCTGGACATGCTGAGAGCGGCGCTCCGCTCGGATCTCTCGGTCGGAGAGCGTGTCCGGCTTCAGGTCGAGGAGAAGGACTGCCTGCGTGTCTCCGACGCCCTGATCGTCCACAACCGCGGGATGAAAGATAAACTCATCTCCATGGGCATCCCCGCAGACAGAATGATCGTCCTGGGCATCTTCGATTATCTCATCGAGGGAAAGGAAGGTCATGCGCAGACCGGCAGGGACCTGCCCGTGGTCATCGCGGGCACGCTCCGCAGGCACAAGGCCGGTTATGTGTATGATCTGCCCGGCGATGTGGATTTTGCTCTCTACGGCGTCGGTTACGAGGGGGAAGGGTCGGAGAGGATCCTCTACCACGGTTCCTTCCCGCCGGATGAGCTGCCAGGTGCCATGCGCGGGAGCTACGGTCTCGTCTGGGACGGCGATACAGCGGATGGCTGCAGCGGCGTGTACGGCGCTTATCTGCGGATCAATGACCCTCACAAGACATCGCTGTATCTGGCTGCAGGCCTTCCCGTTATCATCTGGAAAGAGGCCGCACTTGCCGCTTTCGTGGAGAAGCACCACTGCGGGCTCACGGTGGATTCCCTGAAGGATCTGCGACACGCCTGCGACGCGGTGTCCGAAGAGGAGTACGCGGAGATGTGCGCCAATGCACAGCGCATCGGGAAGCGGCTCAGAAAAGGTGCCTACACATTGCGCGCGGCGGGCAGATTGTGAGGACAGCATGTATTTTTACAAACGATTGTATGTCAGTCCGCAGATCTCGGATCCGGATGAGATCCGGAGAAAACTGCTCCGCGGGCAGGGACAGCTGTCAGTCTATGTGATCACCCTGATCGAAGATCCCGCGGCAAGGGGCGGCGATCAGATGGAGATCATGCACAGCGCCAATCTGTTACAGCCCTATTATCGCGAGCATCCGCCCCTGATCCTGGGGCTTGCCAAGGGGCATGGTGATGCCGTGGCCCTGGTACAGCAGATCCTGGAAGAGGCACTTCTGGCAGTCGGAGAAGCGGATGTCCACAGATATCTGTTTCCTAACGGTGTACGGATGAACAACAGGCATTGACGGGAGGATCTATGGGAGTGCTCCTTACCATTTTAAAAGTGATCGGGACGATCCTGCTGGTGGTGCTGGCCGTAGTGATCCTCCTGTTGCTCCTGGTCCTGCTGGTCCCCGTGAGGTACAGCTGGAGGGGCAGGATCGATGATCCGCTGGCCAGAGAGGAGCTGGATGCCCCGGCTCTGGTGGATGAACTGCGGGGCAGTGTGGAGATCAGCTGGCTGCTGCACTTGATCCGGGCAAGCGCCGCCTGGCCCTCCGGAGAACTGCTGTCCGTTCGGATCCTGGGATTCCGGCTCCCGGTGGAGAAGTTCCTCTCGGGAAAAGGAAAAGAGCCTGAGGGAGCGGAGGAGGCAGAGCAGGAGGAGAAACAGCCCGATGAGAAGCAGAGCCTCCGGGAGAAACTGGAAGCCCTTCCCGCCAAGGCGGAGAAGATCCGCAGAAAAGTGGAATACTGGCTGAATATCCTGGACCGGCCCTCCACCAGGGAAGCACTAAGAGGCACCCTGCAGCGGATCGGCGCCGCTCTGGTGCATTTCATCCCCAAGGACTGGCACCTGAAAGGCGTCCTGGGGCTGGGGGATCCCGCAGCAAGCGCCGGTGTGCTCCAGGTATGCGGATTCCTGTATCCCGTCACGGACGGGCGTCTGCGGCTGGATACGGATTTCATGAACTATCGTTTTGACATCGATACGGCGGGGAACGGACACATTCGTCTGATCCATCTGGTGGTCGCCGCCGTGAAGATCCTATTGGACAGGAATGTGAGACAGCTGATCGGAACTCTCAGGAGTAAGAAAGGAGCCAAACATGTCGCAGCATAACAACAGCTTCAGAGCGATCGTCAACGCCATGATGGAGAACGCGGAGGGTATTCTGACCTCCAAGACGGTCGTCGGCGCACCGGTCCACGTCGGTGACCAGGTGATCATCCCCCTCTCGGATGTGAGCATCGGCTGCGGCGCGGGCTCCAACAACGGCGGCAATGCCAAGGATTCCGGAATGGGCGGCTTCAGCGCCAAGATGGCCCCCACCGCCGTGCTGGTGATCAAAGACGGCATGACCAAAGTGGTTAACATCCGCGACTCCAACACCATCATCAAGCTGATGGACATGGTGCCCGAGGTGGTGGACAGATTCAAGGGCGAGAAGGCCGGGATCATTTCCGACGAAGAGGCAGCCAAAGCGGCTTTTCCCGATGAGGCGGAGGATGCGGAGACCGCTCCGGAAGTATAAAGGATCACACCAAAACAAAAGAGCCATGAGCGGCATTCAGCCGCTCATGGCTCTCTCTTTTCATTACTGTTCAGCTTATGCGCGCTCGACACGGCCGCTGCGAAGGCAGCTGGTGCACACGTGCATTCTCTTGCTGGCGCCGTTGACCTTAACGGCGACCTTCTGGACATTGGAATTCCAGATCCTGTTGGATCTTCTATGAGAATGGCTGACGTTATTCCCAAAATGAGCGCCCTTGCCGCAGATATCACATTTTGCCATCTTACACACCTCCTAACCTCTTCAGGATCACAACATTAGTATATTATCAGAGGAAATGGAGAAATGCAAGCCAAAATTGCAATCCGGCTTACCCCCTTTTCATTTAGGGCGGTGTCGGGTATAATCAATATGATGCCGGGGCGGAGATCCGCACCCGGGTTTCGGACCGGAGACGGCACTGATAAACGGTGCAGAGGGAGAGATATTAATGAAGGCATCCAAATTAAACACACATATCGGGAAGATATCCATTGACAATGATGTGATCGCCCAGTATGCAGGTGATGTCGCGTATGAATGCTTTGGCATCGTCGGAATGGCCGGCGTGAACATGTCAGAAGGGATCGTCAAGCTCCTTCGCAAAGACGCCATGACCAAAGGGATCAACGTCTCTGTCAGCAAGGAAGGCAAACTTTCCATCGATTTCCATGTGATCGTATCCTATGGGGTGAACATCCGCACTGTCTGTGACAACCTGATCCAGAGCGTACGATACCGCGTGGAGGATTTCACCGGTATGGAAGTCGAGAAGATCAATATCTATGTTGAAGGTGTGAGGCTCATCGACTGAGTCCTGACCTGCAGGCAGAAGAGGGGTGGCCGGCAGGAACGTACAGCCGGACGAGGAACAGGCAGGAGTCTGCCTGATCATTGAAAAGGAGTATCACGGTGAGCAGAGAAACACTGAACGCAAGAGAAGTAGCGGAGATCTTCCTCTGCGGTGCAGCGGAGCTGGAGGCACACAAGGACTGGATCAACGAGCTGAATGTTTTTCCCGTGCCGGACGGCGACACGGGCACCAACATGACGCTGACCATCCGGTCGGCAGCCAAAGAGGTCGTCCTGCTGGGAGATTCCGACAACATGAAGGATATCTGCAAGGCGATGTCCTCGGGATCTCTCCGCGGCGCGAGAGGCAATTCGGGCGTCATCCTGTCCCAGCTGATCCGCGGATACGGCAAGGTGACGAGAGGTGAGACAGAGGTGGATGTGCCGCTGCTCGCCGGCGCTTTCGAGAGAGCTACGGAAACAGCGTACAAAGCAGTCATGAAGCCCAAGGAGGGCACCATCCTGACGGTCGCCAGGGGCATCTCCGAGAAAGCCAGAGAACTGGCGGATGCGGGAGAGAAGGATCTGGAGGTCTTTATCCCCGCCGTCGTCGCGGAGGCGGAGAGAGTCCTGGATACGACCCCCGATCTGCTTCCTGTGCTGAAACAGGCGGGCGTGGTGGATTCCGGCGGACAGGGTCTGGTGCAGTTCCTGAAGGGCTGTCTTGCAGGTCTGGACGGCAGGAGGATCGATCCCGCCGTGTTCCTGCAGGAGCCCGGTGAGAGCACGGGCACCGAGGAGAGCGCCGCACCTGCTCCTGAGGAGAAGGAGCTCCGCTTCCTCTATCAGATCCGCCTGGGAGTGCGCGTGGAGAACACGGTCCCCGCCCATGCTGAGAAGGACCTCCGCAAATATCTGACTTCCATCGGCGGCGACGTGGACTGCAGCACTTCAGACAACCTGCTCCTGGCTTCCTTCTGCACCAATGACCCCGGCCTCGCCGTACAGAAAGCGCTCCTCTACGGAGAACTGACGCAGCTGACCCTGACCAATCTGCGCAGCCCCGCACAGGCTTCCGAGATCCCGTCAGCGGACAAGGCTCCTGCTCCCGCAGCGGAACCCGCACCTGCCGCTCCCGCCGTCCACAAGGACAACGCCTTCATTACAGTGGCCGCCGGTGACGGCCTGAAGGGCATCTTCGAGGAGCTCGGCGTAGACTGCGTCATCAGCGGCGGACAGACCATGAATCCCAGCACCAACGACATTCTGGATGCCATCGCCGGGATCGACGCGGACACCATCTATGTGATGCCCAATAACAAGAACATCATCATGGCCGCCAATCAGGCTGCGTCCATGACCGAGGACAAGAAGGTCATCGTCGTGCCCACTGTAACCATTCCGCAGGGCATCACCGCGGTGATCAACTTCATGCCCGATCTGGACGGTGAGAGCAACCTTGCCAACATGCAGGAGGAGATCTCCCGCGTGAAGAGTGCGGAGATCACCTATTCCGTCCGCGACACGCAGATCGACGGCGTGGATATCCACAAGGACGATATCATGGGCATCGGGGACAGCGGCATCCTGGAGGCCGGCGCCGGCATCGAACAGATCACGCTGGCGACCCTGAGCGACATAGTGGATGAGACCACTGAGATCATCAGCATCTATTACGGCAGCGAAGTTACGGAAGAACAGGCATCCGAACTGCACCAGAAGGCAATGGAAGCCTTCCCCGGCTGCGACGTGGAGCTGCAGAGAGGCGGCCAGCCCGTTTACTACTATATCCTGTCTGCGGAATGACGGACAGGTCATCCATGATCAAGAATACGGAAGGAACGGCATTGCCGTTCCTTCTGCAGTTCAGGACAGAGTTCGATACAGAGCTCAACACAGAGTTTAATGCAGAAATGCGCTGAGAACGGAGAGATGGACAGAAACACACCGATCAGAGAAGTGAAAGGCGTAGGACCCAAGTCGGGGGAGCTGCTTGAGAAAAAGGGCCTTTTCACGGCCGGCGACCTGCTGACCTGGTACCCCCGCTCCTATGAGGTGCCCGAGGATCCGGTTCCGGTGGCTGATGCCGCGGAGGGACCGTCCGCCCTGCGTCTGTATATCATCGGCAACGGCTCTCTGTTCCGGAAGGGACCGAGGACGATCCTGCATTTCCAGGCGGCGGATGCCACCGGGCAGGTCCGGCTGACCTTCTTTAACATGCCCTACCTGCGGAACTCTCTGAAGCCGGGCAGTGAGCACGTGTTCCGGGGGATCCTTCGCAAAACGGCCACCGGCAGGCTCTACATGGAACAGCCGTCTATCTATGATCCCGATGAATATGACCGGATCCGGGGCAGGATCCAGCCCATCTATCCCATGATCGGGGGCCTCAGAAGGAACCTGCTCCTGTCCCTGCTGCGCGAGGCAGCTGAGGGTGTCCCTGTCCCGGAGTTCCTGCCCGAGGGAGCAGCTGCGGAACTGAGCCTCGTCCCGGAGGGCGAGGCTGTACGGAACATCCATCTGCCGGAAACGGAGGCATCGCTGCGGAGTGCCGTGGAGCGCCTGATCTTCGATGAGTTCTTCCTTTTTATCCTCGGTGTGCGGAGAGAAAAGGGACACGCCCAGGTCCGCCTGAACCCCTCCCCCATGAGAATGACGGGAGGACCGGAACGGCTGATCGGGGCGCTTCCTTACAGCCTGACGCAGTCCCAGCGCAGGGCCTGGGAAGAGATCCGCAGCGATCTGTGCGGAGATACCGTGATGTACCGCCTGCTGCAGGGCGATGTGGGCAGCGGCAAGACCATCCTGGCCTTTCTGGCCCTCCTCCTGTGCGCGGAGAACGGGCGGCAGGGGGCCCTGATGGCACCCACGGAAGTGCTGGCGACCCAGCACATGGCCTCACTGACTTCCCTGATCGAAGCCTATGGTCTGGATCTCCACCCGGTCCTGTTGACCGGCTCGGTCCGCGGCGCGGCGAGAAAAGAGATCCTCCGGCAGATCGAGGACGGGACCGCCGATGTCATCATCGGTACCCACGCCCTGATCCAGGAGAAGATCCGGTACAGCGATCTGGGGTTGGTGATCACCGACGAGCAGCATCGTTTTGGCGTGCGGCAGAGGGAGATCCTCTCCGAGAAGGGCGGCATGGAAGATACGCCCGTCCTTGTCATGAGTGCGACACCCATTCCCAGGACCCTCGCCATCATCCTGTACGGGGAACTGAGCGTGAGCCGCCTGACGGAGATGCCCGAGGGCAGGCTCCGCACCAAGAACCTCGCCCTGCCGCAGAGCGAACGGGACAAAGCGCTCCGTTTTCTCTATCGCCAGGTGCGGGAAGGCCGTCAGGCTTACGTCATCTGTCCCGAGATCGAGGAGGGAGAGACGGAGGGCCTGACCAACGTGGAGGACATGACGGACCTGCTGCAGCGGGTCATGCCACCGGAGATCCGCGTGGAACTGCTCCACGGAAGGATGAAAGCTGCCGCCAAAAACGAGATCATGGACCGGTTCGGGCGCGGGGAAACGGATATCCTCGTCTCCACGACGGTCATCGAAGTCGGCATCAATGTCCCCAACGCCACGGTGATCCTGATCGAGAACGCCGAGCGGTTCGGCCTGTCCCAGCTCCACCAGCTGCGGGGACGCGTCGGAAGAGGCACGGAGCAGAGCTACTGCATCTTTCTCTACGGCGGCAGGGAGAGACCGGAGCGCCTGGAAGTCATAGAGAAGACCAACGACGGTTTCCGGATCGCCGAGGAGGATCTGCGCCTGCGGGGGCCCGGCGACATCTTCGGACAGCGCCAGAGCGGAGCCATGGGATTCAGGCTGGCGGACGTCTGTGAGCACGCAGCATTGATGAACAAAGCCGCTGCCTATGTGGACAGACTGCTGGCTGAGGACCCCGCCTACGAGTGCGGAGCCCTGAAAACGGTTGACTTTCGCAGTATCTGAACTTATGATTAACGAAGGTATGCCATCGGGGCAGAATGCCCCCGGGGCCACAGCCTGTAGTGCTGTGAGAGGTATTCTCATACAAGATATTCCGTTCAAAGCGGAAATGTGAGGTAACAGATATGGGCAGAGTCCGCGTGATCACGGATACCAACAGTGGGCTGACACAGAAACAGGCAGCGAAGCTGGGCGTTATGGTAGTCCCTATGCCTTGCCTGATCCATGACAAGGTCTATTACGAGGACAGGGACATCACCAGGGAGGAGTTTTTCCGTCAGCTGGAAGGAGGGGAGCACATCTCCACGAGCCAGCCTTCCCCGGCCGATGTCATCAATACTTTTGAAGCGGCGCTGGAAGAGGCCGACGAGGCCGTTTATATCCCCATGAGCAGCGGTCTCTCGGGCTCCTGCCAGAGCGCCATGGTGCTGGCGGAAGATTATGACGACAGGATCCAGGTCGTCAACAACCGCCGCGTCTCCGTCACCCAGAAGAGCAGTGTATTGGATGCCCTCGCCATGGCGGAGAACGGCATGGATGCTGTCTCCATCCGGAAGGAGCTCGAGCGCAGGTCCGCGGAATCCAGCATCTATATCATGCCGGATACGCTGGAATACCTGAAGAGAGGCGGGCGCATCACTCCCGCCGCGGCAGCCATCGGCACCCTCCTGAGGATCCGGCCGGTGCTGCAGATCAAGGGCGAGAGGCTGGACGCTTTTGCCAAGGCCAGGACGGCCGCCCACGGGCGCGCGGCCATGCTGACCGCCATGAAGAAAGATATCGAAGAGCTGCGCAGCTGTGAGAAGAGCGCCGGGATCCGCCTGTACGCGGTCCACGGCAACATCCCCGGACTGCAGAAAGAATGGGTCAGGCAGGTGAGAGAAGCTTTTCCCGGCTTTGAAGTGGAAGAGGACCAGCTGCCCCTCAGCATCTGCTGTCACACGGGCCCCGTCGCCCTGGCGGTGGCCTGCACCGTGATCCCGGAGATCAGCTGACGGAAGGAATAGTAGAACAGATCTATGCCAGAAACGAAAGAACAGAGCTATACAGGCAGCAGCATACGGGTGCTGGAAGGGCTGGAAGCGGTCCGCACGCGGCCGGGCATGTACATCGGCAGCACGTCCACCAGGGGTCTCAACCACCTGATCTATGAGATCGTGGACAACTCCGTCGATGAACACCTCGCCGGCTACTGCGACACCATAGAAGTGACACTGGAGAAGGACGGCTCCTGTACCGTCTCCGACAACGGCCGCGGCATCCCCGTGGACCTGCACGAGACCGGTGTCAGCGCCCTGCGCGTCGTTTTCACGACTCTGCACGCGGGCGGCAAGTTCGACAACGCGGCTTACAAGACCAGCGGAGGACTGCACGGTGTCGGTTCCTCCGTCGTCAATGCGCTCTCGGAGCGGCTTACCGTGCAGGTGCGCAGGGGCGGCAAGGTCTATGAAGATAAGTACGAGCGGGGCGTCCCTGTACAGGAACTGAAGGACGGTCTGCTTCCTGTCGTAGGCAAGGCCTCCGGGACCGGTACCCGGATCAATTTCCTCCCGGACCCTGAGATCTTTGAGAAGACCCGCTTCAAGGAGGAGGACGTCCGCTCCCGTCTGCACGAGACGGCCTATCTGAACCCGAGCCTGACCATCCGCCTGACGGACCGCCGCGTCGATCCCGTCAGAGAGGACGAGTTCCA
The DNA here is from genome assembly GCA_946617225.1 of uncultured Lachnospiraceae bacterium. Classification (GTDB taxonomy): domain Bacteria; phylum Bacillota; class Clostridia; order Lachnospirales; family Lachnospiraceae; genus CAG-791. The sequence continues at coordinate 24,962 of CAMOJW010000004.1, read as the reverse complement.
CGAGCCCGAAGGTCTCATAGCCTTTCTGAAGAATCTGAACAAAGGCAAGGAAACGGTCACGGATGTGATCTACTACAAGGGCATGAGCGAGGGTATCGAGGTCGAGGCGGCCCTCCAGTATGTCAACGAGCTGCACGAGATCGTGCTGGGATTCTGCAACAACATCTACAATGCAGAGGGCGGCTCTCACCTCACCGGTTTCAAGACCACTTTTACCCAGGTGATGAACACTTACGCCCGCGGGATCGGCGTCCTGAAGGACAAGGACGAGAACTTCAACGGCTCCGATATCCGGAATGGCCTCACGGCTGTGATCTCCATCAAACATCCGGATCCCCGCTTCGAGGGTCAGACCAAGACCAAACTCGACAACCAGGATGCCGCCAAGGCCGTCTCCCAGGTGACCGGCGAGGAGATCGTGCGGTATTACGACCGCAACCTGGAGGTCCTCAAGGCTTCCCTGGGCCGCGCGGAACAGGCGGCCAGGATCCGCAAGGCTCAGAAAAAAGTCACCGACAACCTCATCAAGCCGGCCAAATTCTCCTTTGACTCCAACGGCAAGCTCGCCAACTGCACGAGCCGCGACGCGAAGTACTGCGAGATCTTCATCGTCGAGGGCGACAGCGCCGGCGGCAGCGCCAAGATGGCCAGGGACCGCATGTACCAGGCGATCCTGCCCATCCGCGGCAAGATCCTGAACGTGGAAAAAGCCTCCATCGACAAGGTCCTTGCCAACGCCGAGATCCGGACCATGATCAATGCGTTCGGATGCGGTTTCTCCGAGGATGACGGGAATGATTTTGACATCAGCAAGCTCCGCTACGACAAGATCATCATCATGGCGGATGCGGACGTGGACGGCTCCCATATCTCCAACCTGCTGCTGACCTTCTTCTACCGCTTCATGCCGGACCTGATCTCGGAGGGACATGTCTATGTGGCCATGCCTCCCCTGTACAAAGTGGTCCCCAAGAAGGGAGAGGGAGAATATCTCTACGACGATGCGGCCCTGGCCCGCTACAGGCGCACCCACAAGGGCGGCTTCACGCTGCAGCGCTACAAGGGACTGGGCGAGATGGACGCCGAGCAGCTCTGGGAGACCACACTGGATCCGGCCCGCAGGAGACTGCGCCAGGTCCTGATCGAGGACGCCTCCAACGCCTCCATGATCACGGAACTGCTGATGGGCAGCGAAGTGCCTCCCCGCAGGCAGTTCATCCACGATCACGCCGACGACGCGCAGCTGGACATCTGATCCCGCTTTCGAAGCACAGCCGGATATTTGATCCTGTTTTATACACTTAGAATAGAAGAGTAGATCTATGGCCAAAGACAACAGACCGCCTGCGGAGACCCCCGAGGATCATATCCTCCGCAGTGAATATTCGGAGCTCATGCAGAAATCTTTCATAGACTATGCCATGAGCGTCATCATCGCCCGTGCGCTCCCTGACGTCAGGGACGGCCTCAAGCCCGTACAGCGCCGCACTCTGTACGACATGTATGAGCTGGGGATCCGCTCCGACAGGCCTTTCAGAAAGAGCGCGCGTATCGTCGGCGATACGATGGGTAAATTTCACCCCCACGGCGACTCCTCCATCTATGACGCCCTTGTGGTCATGGCCCAGGACTTCAAGAAGGCCATGCCCCTGGTGGACGGCCACGGCAATTTCGGCAATATCGAGGGGGACGGCGCCGCCGCCATGCGTTACACGGAGGCGAGACTCGCTCCCGTGACCGAAGAGGCTTTCCTGGCTGATCTGGACAAGGACGTGGTGGATTTCGGTCCCAACTTCGACGAGACCGAGAAGGAGCCCACAGTTCTGCCTGTCAAGATCCCCAACTTCCTGGTGAACGGTTCCGAGGGCATCGCTGTCGGTATGGCCACCAACACACCGCCGCACAATCTGGCGGAGGTCTTGGAGGCGGAGATCGCCCTGATGGACGATCCGTCCCTGACGACCGCGCAGCTCATGAAGTACGTGAAGGGACCGGATTTTCCCACCGGAGGCATCGTCATCAACAAGGACGAGCTGCAGGAGATCTATGAGACCGGTACCGGCCGCATCCGCCTGCGGGGCAGGATAGAGACGGAGAAAGGAAGAGCCGGCCACACCAACGTGGTGATCACCGAGATCCCGTATACCATGATCGGCGTCGGGATCGGCAAGTTCCTCTCCGACGCAGCCGCGCTCTCCGAGAGCAGGATCACATCGGATATCCTGGATATCACCAACCAGTCCGGCAAGGAGGGCATCCGCATCGTCATCGAGCTCAAGCGGGACGCGGATGTGGAGAATTTCAAGAATCTCCTCTATAAGAAGACACGCCTGGAGGACACTTTCGGCGTGAACATGCTGGCCATCAGCGGCGGCAGGCCCGAGACCATGGGCCTGAAGCAGGTCCTGCAGGCCAATATAGATTTTCTCTACGAGACAGCCACCCGCAAGTATGAGAATCTCCTGGAGAAGGAGAGACATAAGAGGGAGATCCAGGAGGGTCTGATCAAGGCGGTCAACGTCATCGACCTGATCATCGAGATCCTGAGAGGTTCCAAGGACCGCGCGATGGCCAAAAAGTGCCTCGTCAGCGGCGAGACGGACGGCATCTATTTCCGGAGCGGCGAGTCCAGGATCATGGCCTCCCAGCTGCATTTCACCGAGGCGCAGGCCGACGCGATCCTGGAGATGCGTCTGTACCGCCTGATCGGTCTGGAACTGGACGCCCTGGTCCGGGAGAATGAGGAGACTGTCGCCAACATCTACCGCTACGAGGACATCCTGGAGGAGCGCTCCTCCATGACCGCCGTGCTGCGCTCAGAACTGCGCGCCATGATCAAGAAGTACGGCCGTCCCCGCAGGACCGAGATCACTAACGCGGAGGAAGCCGTCTTCATTTCCAAGGACCAGGACGACGACCGCGAAGTCATCTACGTCATGGACCGCTTCGGCTATGCCAAGACCATCGAGACGTCTGTCTACGAGAAAAACAGGGAGACGGTCGAGGAGAACTACCGGTTCCATCTCCCCTGCAGGAGCGGCGGCAAGATCTGCCTGTTCACGGACACCGGACAGCTCCACACTTTCAAGGTACAGGACCTGCCGGCCGGCAAGCTAAAGGACAAAGGCGTTCCCGTCGACAATATCAGCGGTTACGACAGCACTAAGGAGACAGTCGTCCTGGTCGCTGCCCAGAAGGATCTGAACCTGTACCGGCTGCTGTTCGTCACGGAGACTTCCCTCTGCAAAGTCGTCGACGGAGGGGAATTCGACGTCTCCAGGAGGACAGTCGCCGCCACCAAACTGAACGACGGAGACCGTGTGGTGTCAGTACATGTCCTCAGCGGGCAGCAGAAGATCGTCTTCAAGAGCCGGGGAGGTTTCTTCCTGAAATTCCCCGTGGACAGCGTTCCCGTACAGAAGAAAACAGCCGCCGGCGTGCGGGGCATGAAACTGGCGGACAATGACAGTATCGAAGCGGTCTGGCTCCTGAATGACGGGGACCAGGTGACGGCCGCCGCGGGAGAGAAGACAGTGGATCTCTCCAGACTGCGGACGGGCACCCGGGACACGAAGGGGACCAGACGCAGCTGATCGGAGGAAAGAATATGAGAGTGATCGCAGGTTCGGCCAGAAGGCTGCGGCTCGTGACACCGGAGGGGATGGAGACGCGTCCTACCCAGGACATCATCAAGGAGACCCTCTTCAATATCCTGATGCCGGATATTCCCGGCTGCATCTTCCTGGATCTGTGCGCGGGCAGCGGGCAGATCGGCATCGAGGCGCTGAGCCGCGGTGCTGCGAGGGCCTATTTCGTGGAGAACGGCCGCAATGCGATAGCGTGCATCCAGAAGAATCTCCACACGACCCATCTGGAGGACAGGGCAGTCCTGCTCAAGAGGGACGTGCTCAGTGCCCTGTACCACATCCACGAGAAGACTGTGGACGTCGTGTACATCGATCCGCCCTACGGATCGGATTCGGCACTGCAGATCCTGGAAGTGCTGGACAGACAGCCCTACATCCATGAGGACACCATCATCGTGCTCGAGTCCTCACTGGATGCGGATCTCTCCGCCCTGGAGGATACTAGCCTGGAGATCTACAGGGAGAAGGACTATCGCACCAACCGCCATCTGTTCATCCGCAGACGTAGAACGGAGCGATCTGCTGAAGAATAAAAGCTTTTCCGGTCATCACAACCAACTTCAAAGGAGTAGAGCATGAAAAAAGCAGTTTATCCCGGCAGTTTCGATCCCGTCACCTACGGACACCTGGATATCATCCGCCGCGCCGCGGAGAAATTCGACGAAGTCACCATCGCGGTCCTCGACAACAGGGCCAAAACGCCATTGTTTTCTGTGGATGAACGTGTTAAAATGTTACGCGAAGTGACGGCGGATATACCAAATATAAGAGTTGACTGGTTCTATGGCCTGCTGATCGACTACGCGAGATCGATCGGTGTCCATACTGCGATCCGGGGCCTCAGGGCCGTGACGGATTTTGAGTATGAGCTGCAGATCGCACAGACCAACCGGCTGCTCTCCGGCGGTGAGCTGGATACCGTTTTCCTGACCACGAGTCTGGAATATGCCTATCTCAACTCCTCCGCTGTCAGGGAGATCGCTTCTTTCGGAGGGGATATCTCCAAGTGTGTGCCCCCTCGCGTGGAAGAGATAGTCAAGGAAAAGTATCGTCAATTGCAGCAGCCCAATAAGGAGACACGGGATGAGCAGTAAGATCGAACAGCAGATCGACCAGATCGAAGATTATATCGACAGTTGTAAATATCAGAAGTTTTCCAAGACGAACATCATCGTGGACAAGGACGAGATCGACGGACTCCTGGAGGAGCTCCGCGCCAAGACGCCCGATGAGATCCGTCATTATCAGAGGATCATCAACAACCGCGATTCCATTCTGGACGAGGCCAGAAGGAAAGCGCAGGAGATGATCAACGAGGCGACCATCCATACCAACGAGCTTGTCAATGAGCATGAGATCGTACAGCAGGCGCATCGCGAGGCACAGAACATCGTGAGCACGGCTGCACAGGAAGCCCAGAGCATCATCGACAAGGCCAGGGAAGACGCGGATGCCTATCGTGCCAGCGCGGCTCAGTATCTCGATGACCTCCTTGCGAGGGCGGAGAGAGATACAGCCGATGCACTTGACGGCATGACAGGGATCTTCTCCAATCTTCACGGAAACCTCAGCGCCTATCTCGAGACCGTCCGCCAGAACCGCAATGAGCTGTATGGCGAGGCCCCCGAGGAGGAGATGGAAGACGGCGCTGCCGCAGAGGCAGAGGCTGAGGAGTCTTACGAGGAGGAAGAGGATTACGGCCGGGCGGATATGCTGGACTGATCCGCTGTGAGACAGGAATGAATGCAGGCATCCTTTCGCAGAGCGGGAGGATGCCTTCGTTTTTCGCAGGGAGGCGCCTTTTAGCATGGAGGCGTGACAGCCTGCCGGCCGGCTCCACAGGCAGGGATTCGGAACGAGGAGATCATGAAGGGACCACGTAAGGGAGAGTTCGGATATCTTGCTTACAGCAGGAAGAGAAGAGCCGTGATCACGGCAGTCATGCTGGCGGCCGTGCTGATCGTCTACTTCACAGGCCTGGCCGTGTATGGGACCAACCGCAGCGCGTTTTCCATCCTCGCGGCGGTCGGCGCATTGCCCACCGGCAACAGCATTGTCAACCTGGTGATGCTGCTCAGAGCTTCCGGGTGCACACAGGAGACGGAGTCACGGATACGGGAAGCTGCCGAAGGGCTGCCCGGATGCTATGATCTCTATCTCACTTCCTATGATAAGAACTACAGCCTGAGCCACGCGGCAGCTGCCGGTCGGAGAATCTGCGGACTGACCGGGGATGCGGGCACGGACTGCGGTTCCTGTGCGGCGCATATCCGCACAGTTCTCGAGAAGAACGGCCACAGCGGATATCAGGTGGAGATCACGCGGGATCCGGACAAGTACGATGCCATGCTTCTTTCCTTAAAGGAGGAGGCGGAGGGCGACGGCGACCCGGAAGCCGTGCTCCGCAGCATGCTGGCGGCCTCTCTGTAAGGTGCTGGCGGCCTTCCGGTGAGATCTTGGCGGCCTTCCTGTAAGATTTCGATGAGAGCGGTTTCATGAGAGAATATGTGATCGACAAGGGTCAGGCGGGACAGCGCCTGGACAAATATCTCATGAGGATCCTGCCGGGTGCCCCCTATTCCCTGGTCCGGAAACTCCTCCGCAAGAAGACGGTCAGACTCAACGGCAGACATCCTGAGGGCAGCGAGCTCCTGCAGGAAAACGATGCCGTGCGCGTATTTCTGTCCGACGAGCGGATCGAAGAGCTGAGCCGCGGGGAGGATACGGGCTCCTGGACCTCTTTCCGCGAGGAGTGCGGGAGAGCGCTGCGGGAGATCGGCGACTGTCCTGTCGTGTACGAGGATGAGGATGTCCTGATAGTGGACAAACCGTTTGGCGCCCTCTCCCAGAAGGGCAGCGACAGGGACATCTCCATGAACGAATGGCTGATCGCCCGGCTCTGGCAGCAGGCCGGAGGCGACAGTGAGGAGGGGAGGAAGTTTTACGAGAGCCTGCAGAGTTTTCGGCCTTCGGTCTGCAACCGCCTTGACCGCAACACAGGCGGCTTGTTGCTCTGCGGCAAGACCCTGCGCGGGAGCAGGATGCTCACCGCCCTCCTGCGGAGCAGGACACTGAAGAAATACTACCTGGCTGTGGCCATGGGTGAATTCTCCGGAGAGGGGATCCTGCGCGACCGCCTGCAGCGGGACATGCAGAGACACAGAGTGGAGATCGGGGGGACGGAGGGAACCGGCAGCGAGGCCTGTACACGCTATCACGTCCTCAGATCCGGCGGCGGACGCACCCTCGTAGAGGCTGAACTGGTGACAGGCAAGACGCACCAGATTCGGGCCCAGTTCGCAGCTTTTGGGCACCCTCTGCTGGGAGATCTCAAATACGGCGGCCCCAGGTCAGCCGCGGGCCCGGCGGACAGACGCCTCGCGGGACCCGGCCATACCGGGCGGGACAGCCTTCCCGGCCAGTATCTGTACTGTTACAGGCTGGTATTTCCGGAAACGGACGATGACGGCACGGAGGTCCCGGAGGGGCTCCGGGGCAGAGAAGTCAGGACAGATCCGCCCACGGCTTTTCAGAGAGCCATGGCGGGCGGAGGACAGAGGCGCCCGGGCGGCAGGTCCGGCGGCCGGAAGGGAAACGGATGGGTACATGGAAGACCAGAGGCCTGAGGGGATCGCTCCTGGAGGAGATGATCAACCGGACCAATGAGAGATACCGTGAGCAGAAACTGGCCCTGATCCAGAAAGTGCCCACGCCCATCACCCCCATGAAGATCGACAGTGAGAACAGGCACATCACCCTGGCTTACTTTGACAAGAAGAGCACCGTCGACTATATCGGCGTGATCCAGGGCCTTCCGGTGTGTTTCGATGCCAAGGAGTGCGCTTCTTCGACTTTTGCCCTGCACAACGTCCACGAACACCAGGTGGAGTTCATGAGGGAGTTCGAGCAGCAGCAGGGGATAGCCTTCTTCCTTTTATACTTCACCAAAGAGGACCAGTTCTACTACCTTCCTTTCAGGGATTTTCTCCCCTTCTGGGAGCGGGCGCAGGCGGGCGGACGCAAGAGCTTCCGCTACGACGAACTGGACCTGACCTGGATCCTGCCCAGAAAACAGGGCGTGATGGTCCCCTACCTGGAGATGATCAACAAGGACCTTGCGGAGAGGGACGGATGATATCGCGGAACGGGTCCGCGTGTGAGACGGCCGGACGTTGCCGGCGGGAGAGACAGCCATGACACCAGTACAGATCAAGACCACACAGCACGGCCGGCAGCTGGACCTGCTCCACACACCGGTGGGCCTCAGGGACTGTGTCGGCGCGGAGATGGCGCAGAAACAGACCATCCTCGGCAGGATCGGGGACAAAATGCGCCTCTACGGCTATGAGCAGCTGGAGACGCCCACCATCGAGTTTTTTGACGTGTTTTCCAATGAAGTGGGGACGACTCCCTCCAGGGAACTGTACAAGTTCTTTGACAAGGAGGGCAACACCCTGGTCCTGCGGCCGGACTTCACGCCCTCCGTGGCCAGAGTGGCCTCCCGCTATTTCCGCGGGGAGACCGCACCGCTGCGGTTCTGCTACCGCGGCAGCGCTTTCTACAATCACGCCAGTGACCTGCAGGGCAAGCTCCGGGAGACGACCCAGATAGGCGCAGAGCTCATGAACGAGCCCTCCGTGCACGCGGACGCGGAGATGATCGCCCTGCTCATCGAGTCCCTGCTTTCCACGGGCCTGCAGGAATTCCGTATCAGCATCGGCAACGCGGAGTACTTCCGCGGCCTGTGCAGGGAGGCGGACCTGTCCGCCGAGGACGAGGCGGAGCTGCGGGACGCTATTTCGAGAAGGAACTATTTTGCCGCCGAGGATCTCCTGAAGAGCCGCGGCTATGACCGCAGTGTCCGGGATAAATTCCTGTCTTTTGCCGATTTCCTGGAGAACGGGCAGGAACTGGGCAGGCTCCTGGAGTCCGCCGGCAGCGAGCGGACCAGGGAAGCACTGGAGAGACTGATCAGCCTGGACGGGGTGCTCCGAGAGTACGGAGTCGCCGATCATGTGAACTATGACCTGTCCCTGCTGAGCAAATACAATTACTACACAGGCGTGATCTTCAAGGCCTATACCTACGGTACCGGGGAACCGGTGGCGGCGGGAGGCCGCTATGACCGACTGCTGTCCTTCTTTGGTATGAATGCACCGGCCGTTGGCGCCATGATCGCCGTGGACCCTCTCATGGAGGCTCTGCGCAGGCAGAAGATCGAAGTCTCCGTACCGGAGGAGGCGCAGACAGTGTCTTATCAGGCCGGTGACGACGCGAGTTTCAGGACATCCCTCAGACAGGCTGCTTCCCTTCGCGCGCAGGGAAAGGCGGCCGTCCTCATTCCGGACGCGCAGAGTGAACAGCAGGAGGGAACGGCATGCAGGGAATAACAGAACTGACCATTGCGCTCACCAAGGGAAGACTGGCGGGCCGGACCATGGAACTGCTCGGCAGGGCGGGATATACCTGCGAGGAGATGGCCGACAAGCACTCCCGCAAGCTGATCTTCCGCAATGAGGAGCAGAAACTGAACTTTTTCCTGGCCAAGGGCCCGGACGTGCCCACCTATGTGGAGTACGGCGCGGCAGATCTGGGCGTCGTAGGATCGGACGTGGTCCTGGAGGAGAACCGCCGCGTCTACGAGGTGCTGGACCTTGGCTTCGGGCGTTGCAGGATGTGTGTCGCGGGACCGCCGGAGGCGAGAGAACTGCTGGACAGCGGTGCCATGCTGCGGGTCGCGACCAAATATCCCGAGATCGCCAGGGACTATTTCTACCACCGCCGCCAGCAGACGGTGGAACTGATCAAACTCAACGGCAGCGTGGAGCTCGGACCTATCGTCGGTCTCTCGGATGTCATCGTGGACATCGTGGAGACAGGTTCCACCCTGAAGGAGAACGGACTGCTGGTACTGGAGGACGTCTGTGACCTGTCCGCCAGGATGATCGTCAACCAGGTGTCCATGCAGCTGAAAGCCCGGCGGATCCGCGAAGTGATCGGCGGTCTGCGGGAACAGCTGGAAGCGGAAGGACGCAAGTGACCCGCGCAGAGAGGAGATCCTATTGAAGACAGTAAGACTGACAGAAGCGTCCCGGGACAGGGCACTGGAGAAACTGATCGGAAGAGACCCTTCCGGCTACAACGAATATGAGAAAACTGTCCGCGATATCATCGAGGATGTCCGGAATGCAGGCGACGAGGCGATCCTGCGCTATACGGAGAAGTTCGACGGCGTCAAAATGACGGCTGCCGCGCTCCGCGTGACGGAGGAGGAGCTGAAGGAAGCCTACGCGCAGCTCGATCCCGCCCTGATTGAAGTGATGCGCAAAGCGGCTGCCAACATCCGCGCTTTCCACGAGAAGCAGATCAAACAGAGCTGGATCACCACCCGCGAGGACGGCGTGATCCTGGGGCAGAAGATCACCCCCGTAGCCTCCTCCGGCTGCTACGTGCCGGGCGGCAGAGCGGTCTATCCCTCCAGCGTGCTCATGAACATCGTTCCCGCCAAGACGGCCGGTGTACCGCGCATCATCATGGCCACTCCTCCCGGCAGGGACGGCAGGGCGGCGGCAGGCACTTTGGTAGCCGCGGATATCGCCGGTGCGGATGAGATCTACAAGGTGGGCGGGGCCCAGGCCATCGCCGCCATGGCCTATGGCACGGAGACCATTCCCAGAGTGGATATGATCACCGGACCCGGCAATATCTTTGTCGCACTGGCCAAAAAGGCCTGCTTCGGCGTCACAGGCATCGATTCCGTGGCCGGTCCCAGCGAGATCCTGGTGATCGCCGACGAGACGGCGGATCCCCGGTATGTGGCCGCCGATCTTCTGTCCCAGGCAGAGCACGATCCCATGGCGAGCGCCATCCTCCTGACGACGGATGAAAATCTCGCGGAGAATGTGAGCAAAGAGATCGAAGAGTTCCTGACGGTCCTCGAGCGCCGCGATATCATCCGGCAGTCCCTGGACAACTACGGATATATCTTTATCGGCGACACCATGCAGGACCTCGTGGATGCCGCCAACGTCATCGCCTCCGAGCACCTGGAGATCCTGACCCGCGACCCCTGGCAGGTCATGACGGGGATCAGGAATGCCGGCGCCATCTTCCTGGGGAACTATTCCTCCGAGCCGCTGGGCGATTATTTCGCGGGACCCAACCACATCCTGCCCACCAACGGCACGGCGCGTTTCTTCTCGCCCCTGGGCGTGGACACTTTTGTCAAGAGGACGAGCATCATCTCTTATTCCAAAGACGCGCTGGAGAAGGTACACGAGGATATCGAGACATTTGCCAGAGCGGAGGGACTCACGGCCCACGCCAATTCCATCCGCGTACGTTTTGAGTGAGGGACAACGGTATGAACCTGCCTATGGACAACGTCGCACGTGTCGCATCCCTGTACCTGTTCAGGGAAGCGGCGGTACAGAGCCTCACCGACAGGACGGTCCTGGACCCGGATGCCACGCAGCTGGCACAGAAACTCGCGCAGAATGCCGATGAACTGGTCGTTTTTGACCTTTCCGGGACGGATGAGGAGCACGAGGCCTCTCTGCTGACACTGCGCAGGATCTGCGCTTCCTGCCCCGTCCCGGTGCACGGCGCGGGCAATGTGAAGAGGATGGAGGACATCAAAAAGCTCCTCTACGCGGGCTGCCGCACAGCTCTTCTGAACTGCTCCAAGAGCAGCAACTGCCTGCTGGCTGCAGAGGTGGCGGCCAAATTCGGCCGCGAGAGGATCGGCGCCTGCGTCGTCCCCGGAGATCATTTTTCCTGGACTTCCGACATCGCACGGAACATCGGCGTCCTGGTGTGCCTGGACAGCGGAGACGCGGAGCGACTTGCCGCGGAGCGTCCTTTCAGTGTGGAACTGATCGACGTGCCTCTCGGGATGCATGTCCGCCGGATCGAGGCGGGCCTGCAGTTCGAGGACCTGAAAAAAGGCCCCGACGGCCTGGTCCCCGTGATCGTCCAGGAGTCCGGCACACAGCAGGTCCTGATGCTGGCCTACATGAACGAAGAGGCCTACAGGCACACCCTGCTCACCGGCAGGATGACCTATTTCTCCCGCAGCCGCCAGAGCCTGTGGATCAAGGGGGAGACCAGCGGCCACTACCAGTTCGTGCATTCCCTGAAGGCCGACTGCGACAAGGATACCCTGCTGGCCACGGTCACGCAGATCGGGGCGGCCTGCCACACCGGCAGCCACTCCTGCTTCTTCAACGACATCGTCACCCTGCGGTCCGAGACACAGCAGCCGCAGAGCCTGGGCATCCTGGAGGAGGACATGGAGACGATCCGGGAGCGCAGGAGACACCCGCTGGAGGGCTCCTACACCAATTACCTGTTCGACAAGGGCATCGACAAGATGCTCAAGAAACTGGGCGAAGAGGGCACCGAGATCATCATCGCGGCCAAAAACCCCGAACCCCAGGAGCTGGTCTACGAGATCTCCGACTACCTCTACCACCTGATGGTGGTGATGGAAGAGAAGGGCGTCGACTGGAAGGATATCTCCGAAGAACTGAACCGCCGCCGGACCGACAAGAGCTCCTCTGAAGAGGATAGCTGATTCTGTCAGAATTGTTAGAAAACGCTTGACAATAAGGGCAGGGAATGATAATTTAACTGAGTATGCCGCATGATGAGGCTCACTATGATATCCCGCTGTATGGTACTGCAGCCACGGATACGAAGAGCGTTCCGCCAAGGACCGCCGCCGCAGTCAGCGAGTTTAATAAAAAGGAGGTACCGCAATGTACGCAATCATTGCAACTGGTGGAAAGCAGTACAAGGTTTCCGAAGGCGATATCATCGATATCGAGAAGATCGAAGGCGAAGCAGGAACGGAAGTGACTTTTGACAAGGTCATCGCCGTCAGCGCGGATGGTCTCAAAGTCGGCGCCGATGTGGCGGCAGCTACTGTCACAGGCACGGTCATGGATCAGGGCAGACAGCGCAAGGTAGTGGTCTATCGCTATAAGAGGAAGAGCGGCTACCACAAGAAGAACGGTCACAGACAGCCCTTCACCCGCGTCAAGATCGACAAGATCAACGCGTAATGACCAGCGTACTGTTTGAACGGAAGGACGGCTTCTGGAAGTCCTTCACACTGGACGGTCACGCGGAGTACGCCGAGGCAGGTACGGATATCGTCTGTGCCGCGCTGAGTGTTCTCGCCATCAACACGGTCAACTGCCTGGAACAGCTCCTTCAGGAGGAGATCGAGGTGGACGCCGATAACGAGGACGACGGTGCCAGACTCTCGTGCACTTTTCCGGGAATACCCTCCGAGAAGGCATCGCTCCTGGTGGATTGTCTGCTGATGGGAGTGCGAGATGCCGCCGAACAGTACGGATCAGAGTTTGTGGATTTCGAGATCAGGGAGGCATGATATGTTAAGATTAGATCTTCAGTTTTTTGCTCATAAAAAGGGAATGGGCTCCACCAAGAACGGCCGTGACTCCAATGCCAAGAGGCTAGGTGCCAAGCGTGCCGACGGCCAGTTCGTCAAGGCCGGCAACATCCTTTACAGACAGCGCGGGACCAGCATTCACCCCGGCCTGAACGTAGGCATCGGCGGCGATGACACCCTGTACGCCCTCACCGACGGCGTGCTTCGTTTCGAGCGCTTCGGCAAGTTCCGCAAGAAGGCTTCCGTACACCCGGTTGAGAACGCTGTCAACGAGTGACGCGGCCGGACACGGACACAGGACTATGAGTGGAAGCTTCAGGCTGGCCTCAGTGCCAGCCTGAAGTTTGTCATTTTCGGAGACAGAGTATGTTCGCAGACAGAGCTAAGATCATCGTAAGCAGCGGTAAGGGAGGGGACGGACACGTGTCCTTCCGCAGGGAGAAGTATGTCCCCGCGGGCGGTCCCGACGGCGGCGACGGCGGTGACGGCGGCAGCGTATGGCTGGAGATCGACGAGGGGCTCAATACCCTGTCCGACTACCGCCACAAGAGAAAATACAAGGCAGAAGCCGGTGAGAACGGCAAAATGCGCCGCATGACGGGCCGCAAGGGCAATGACCTGATCCTGAAGGTCCCGGAGGGCACCGTGGTGCGCGAGGCCGAGAGCGGCCGCGTGATCACCGATATGTCCGGGGACAACAGGCGTTTTCTCCTTCTGAGCGGCGGCAAGGGTGGCAACGGCAACATGCATTACGCCACTTCCACCATGCAGGCGCCTAAATACGCCCAGCCCGGCCAGCCCGCCCGCACGATCGAACTGCAGCTGGAGCTGAAGCTCATCGCCGATGTGGGTCTGGTGGGGCTCCCCAATGCGGGCAAATCCACCCTCCTTACAGCTGCCTCCAACGCGCGCCCTGAGATAGGCAACTATCCTTTCACCACTCTGACGCCTATGCTGGGTGTCGTGGATCTGGGGGATATGCAGAGTTTTGTCATGTCCGATATCCCGGGACTGATCGAAGGCGCAGCGGAAGGTGCCGGCCTGGGCCACGAGTTCCTCGCCCATATCGAGCGCACACGGCTCCTGATCCATGTGGTGGACGCGGCCGGGTCCGAGGGCAGGGATCCCGCGGACGACATCGACGTGATCAACCGCGAGCTGAAGGAATACAAGGTGGATCTCAGCACCCGTCCGCAGATCATCGCTGCCAACAAGCTGGATCTCCTGGATGAGGAGACCGCAGCTATGGCTCTGGAGCTGATCCGGGACCACTGCGCCGGCATGAATGTGGAGGTGATGCCCATCTCCGCCGCCACCGGCTCGGGCGTCCGCGAGCTCCTCTTCAGGGCCTGGCAGATGCTCCAGGAAATGCCCGCCCAGACGGCCGTCTTCGAACAGGAATATGACCCTGAGACGGAGATCTTCCAGGAGAGCGCCCCTTATACCGTCACCTATGATCCCAAAACGAAGGAATACCTGGTGGAGGGACCCCGCATCGAGCGCATGCTGGGCTACACCAATCTGGAGACGGAAAAAGGCTTCATGTTCTTCCAGAAGTTCCTCAGGGACAACGGAATCATCGACGCCCTGGTCAGAGAGGGATGCAAGGAGGGCGACACCGTCCGCCTCTACGGCCACGGCTTCGAATTCTTCGATTGAGGATCAGCGGCAGATGGACCGCGGTCAATGATCCGCGATACATTTTTACATATAACAGGAGAAAAACATGCTCACAAGCAAACAGAGAGCTTATCTGACCGGACTGGCCAACAGCCTCGATCCGGTCGTGCAGATCGGCAAGAACGGCGTCGGCCCGGAGTCCGTGGAGGCCGTGGAAGAGGCCTTCAACACCCGGGAACTGCTGAAGGGTTCCATCATGAAGACGGTGGAAGAGGATCCGAAGCAGGTGGCCTCCATCCTGGCGGAGCGGAGCCGCTCCGAGCTGGTGCGCGTCATTGGCAGGAAATTCATCCTCTACAAGCCCTTTAAGAAAGACCCGGTCATCGTCCTTCCCAGGACCAAAGGAGAATGATCCATGAAGACAGGGATCCTGGGGGGCACTTTTGACCCCATCCATTTGGGCCATCTGATCATTGCGGAGACCGCGGCGGACCAACTGGGTCTGGACCGCGTTCTTCTGATGCCTTCTTACATATCCTACTTCAAGGAAAATCGCAGCGACAGCGTCAGCAGTGCGGAGGACCGCCTGGCCATGACCCGCGCGGCCGCCGTCGGCAATCCCCGTTTTCTCGTCTCGGACATGGAGGTCCTCCGCGGAGGCAAGAGCTACACCTACGAATCCCTGGAAGCCCTTCACGCCGAGGATCCGGACGACGAGCTCTACTACATCGTAGGCGCGGACACTGTGTGCAGTATGGGGACATGGAGATACCCTGAGCGGATCTTCCCCCACTGTACTGTGGTGGGAGCCCTCCGCCCCGACCAGATCAGCCCGGAGAACCTTCGCACAGGCGCTGCGCAGCTCGAGGCGGACTACGGCGCCAGGATCCTGTTCCTGGACGTCCCCGCCATCGGCATCTCCTCCACCCAGATCCGGGAGAACGTGCGGCAGGGACGCAGCATTCGTTACCTTGTGCCGGACGCCGTGGAGGAGTATATTAGAGATAGAGGCCTGTACAGGCAGGACTGAACAGCCCCTTCTAGAACGGGTCGCAGTGCAGGTCTGAGCAGGATCTTCGGGATCTGGCAGTCTTTGCAGTCCTGAGCAGGATCGCAGGCTTGCAGTGCCGAACAGCAGGAGAGCAGCATGGCAGAGAAGAATACCGACAGGATCTCCCTGGTCCGTGAACTTGAGAAGGAGATGGGTTACAAGCGTTTCGTCCATACTCTGGGTGTCTCCGGTACGGCCGCTTCCATGGCCATGTGCTACGGGGAGAGCATGGAGAAGGCTGAACTCGCCGGCCTCCTCCACGACTGTGCCAAGTGTATGGATCTTCGCAAGATGATCAAGATCTGCGAAAACGCCGGCCTTGAGATCAGCGAGCAGGAGAGAAGCTCCGGCGCGCTCCTTCACTCCAAGGCGGGCAGCGTCCTGGCCAGGACGCGTTACGGCGTCCAGGATGCGGACATCCTCAATGCCATCCGCTACCATACCACCGGGCGCCCCGGCATGTCGCTCCTGGAGAAGATCATCTTCATCGCAGACTACATCGAGCCCGGACGCAATGTCGCCCCGGACCTCCCGCAGGTCCGCAGCCTTGCCTTCGAGGACATCGATGCCTGCCTGCTCCTCATACTGACCGACACACTGGCCTATCTCGAGAGCACCGGTGCCAGCATCGATCCCATGACACAGAGGACCTGGGCTTACTATCACAGCCGCCAGGAACAGCAGTAAACTTCAGATGACCGGACAGCTGCGTGACAACAGACAACGTCAAGAAATGGAGACGAATATGAGCACACAGGAATTAAACAATTCGAACAGACTTGTGAAGATCGCCATTGAGGCCCTGGAAGACAAAAAAGCCGTCGACATCCGCGTCATCGACATCAGCGGTGTCTCCGTCCTCGCCGATTACATGATCATCGCGGGCGGCAACAACGTACCCCAGATCCAGGCTCTCGCAGACGCCGTCACGGAAGCCGTGGAGAAGGCAGGCTGCCCCATCCGCCAGACGGAAGGCTACGACGCCGCCGGCTGGGTACTACTCGATTTTGGCGACATCATCGTCCACGTCTTCGACGCCCAGAACCGTCTCCTCTACGACCTCGAGCGCATCTGGCGCGACGGCCGGATGGTCGATCCTTCTGAATTCTGATCCTGACGCAGCTCGGCCTCTGACGAGGCCGGAGAACGTTAATTCTGCCGTGAAATAGGGAAAATATCACGACAGAAACAACTATAACAATGATCATCAACTGTGACGACGATCAGGGGTAAGCCTGGAAGCGGGGAACCGTCTTCCGGGCTTACATATTTCTTGAGAAGATAAGCCCGCAAGCGCAAGGTTCCTCTTCTGGGCTTATAGACTTTTGGTGATAGTAAGCCCAGCGGATGCGAGATAGCCTTTAGAGCTTACAGGATATTCGTGACGATAAGCCTGGAAGGGATAATCCCCTTTGGGGGCTTACGGGCACATAAGCCTCAAGGGGTAGATAATAGCCTTGAGCTTATTTGAGTCAAAGGAGTAATAAGCCCACGCGCAGATTATCAGGGTTCGAGCTTATATCTCCGGAATAGCCGTAAGCCTCGAGTCGCTATTTCCTGCCCACGGCTTACATTGCAGGAAAGGTAGTAAGCCCCGAAAAGCGGAAACAGGAGTTGGGCTTATTTCACCGGACAAAACCGGATATAAGACAAAGCTGTGGTAAGATCCGCTCTCAGGGCCGCATAAAAAAAGATTTCGCAACATTAAAAAAGCCGTGCCCTCCCGGCACGGCTTTCATCACAATCATTTACCTCAGATACCTGAACACAGCCCAGACCTTCCCTAGGATGATGCAGTTGTCGACGATGATGGGATCCATATTGTCGTTCTCGGGCTGCAGACGGATGTGATCCTTCTCCTTGTAGAAAGTCTTCACTGTGGCGGAATCGTCAACCAGGGCTACGACCATGTCGCCATTGGAGGCGGTGTTGACGGAATTGACCATGACGAGATCGCCGTCCATGATACCGGCGTTGATCATGGATTCACCGTGGACGCGCAGGGCGTAGGACTCACCCGAAGGGACCAGCTCAGCCGGTACTGGGAAATACTCCTCGATGTTCTCCTGAGCGAGGATCGGTTCGCCGGCAGCCACCCTGCCGACGATGGGAAGAGAGGTCATCTCCGTGCGGACCATCTGGAAGCTGTCGTCGCAGATCTCGATGGCGCGCGGTTTGGTGGGATCGCGGCGGATGAAACCGTTGCGCTCCAGGGAATTGAGGTGGGAGTGAACGGAAGAGGTGGATTTGAGATGAACAGTCTCGCAGATCTCACGCACCGTCGGCGGGTAACCCTTCTCTAAGATCTCTTTCTTGATATATTCCAGGATCTGTTCCTGCTTGGGGGTGATTCGTGCCATCAGCGCTTCTCCTTCCTGTACTGAACCGCAGACTTATTGCATTCTGCATTTTTACTTATTATAACAGAATCATCTCAAAAAGCAAACATATATTCCGAAAATATGTTCGATTTCTGTTGACAAAAGAATGTATGTTCGATATACTCATACTCGTAGCAAACATCTGTTCGTCCTGTTTTGACAGTTGGGAGGTACGATATGTACGCACATAGTATTCAGGTGATCAATATAAATCGAACTGCCGGAGCCGCAACAGCTGCCGCTCATTCCGCGCCTGCAGCCCGCAGGAGGAGATATACAGTGATCGATACAGCCGCAGCCCGCAGGAATCTTGCGAACACCGCCGCAGCTCAGGCCGATGCAGCCCGCAGGACAGTCAGACGCACTGTGTCTGCTTACACAGCAGCTGCCGGGAGAGTGTCCCGCACGGCTGCTGTTCAGACCGTTCTGTTCCCTCGCTCTGCAGTGATCCGTCTGGCCGTTCTGGGCATCCTTCTGTGCTGCTCTCTGTTTTCCGCGGGCCTGTATTCTCATGCTGCAGCAGTCGAGGCAGCAGAGGATTACAAGTATTACACGGATATCACGGTGGCCTATGGAGAGGACTTTATGGACTATGCCGCCCAGTATGCCGATGCGGTCCATTATCCGGACATGAAGGATTATCTCCGTGAGGTCTGCTCTATCAACAACCTCACCTATCAGGAGGACATGACCAGTTTGAAGATCCATCCCGGGGATACTCTGATCGTTCCCTACTATTCGGAAGAGAAGCTGCCGTGAGATCATACAGTGGATCCATAATGATCAGGAGATCCATTATGGTCCGTAGATTCCATTTTGCCAGAATATCCATGCCTGTCATAAGAGCGCTTGCACATACATTTGCAAGCGCTCTCTTTTTGTGCCCGATCAGCAGAAGCTCCGGGTCTTGCATGACTTAAACTCATCGAAAAAAATAATTTACTCTGAAGCTTATTTGATCAACTTTACGTGTATAATTGATAATGTGGAATTTAATCCACGATTCGACATTTAAACAACTTGGGAAAACAGGAGGGTATCATGAAACGTTTTATTGCTGTCATGCTGGCGGCCGCGATGATCTTCACGAACATCACGGTACCTGTGACGGCTGCTGAGGCAGAGCAGACAGAGACTGCTCCTGCATCGGCAGAGGAGTCTTCCGGCGCAGACAAGAGTCCGGCAGCAGAGGAGCAGCCGGCTGCAGATCGTGGGGGATCTGCAGACAATGAAGAGGCACAGCCTGAGTCCGCCTCAGCCGAACAGCCTGCAGGCAGCGGACAGGATGCTGTTGAACAGCCTTCCGGAGATGCGGGAAGCGACAGGGGACCTGCAGCACCCGTTCAGGGATCGGCATCGAATGATGCTGAAAGGCCTGAAAATGACGGATCTGATGATGCCGGATCTAACGATGCCGCCACTAACGAGACCGGCACAAACGATACCGGTAATGGCGATCTTGTTTTTGAGATCCCCGGTGAGGAGTCCGACCCGGTCGTTCGCGACCCCAAGGACTATACCATCATCGATGAGGAGATGACCAGCGGCAGATGCGGTCCGGATGCTTTCTGGGAAGTGACGGAGACCTCTGACGGCATGCTCCTGGAGATCACCGGAGAGGGAGATCTCTATGAAAGCACATACAACGAATATTACAACGGACAGTTCAGCTGGGCCAATTATAAGGAGCGGATCACGGAAGTACGCGTTGGCGAGGGGATCACTTCTCTGAGTGAAGCTATGTTCTCCGAAATGCCGCGGCTAAAGAAAGCGGTCTTACCGCAGACGCTGACTTCGCTGCCTGCGTCGTGTTTCGGCGGTTGTCCTAAATTGACTGAGGTACAGCTGGGCTACGGAATCGAGGTCATAGGTTCTGATACTTTTAATGGCTGTCTCAGCCTCAGGGAACTGGAACTCCCTGATTCCATATCCACTATTGAGTATCAGGCCTTTTTCAGATGCACGGGACTTACACTTTACATTCCGAACAGTGTGACTCATATTGACAACTATGCTTTTGCGGAAGGCATGGTCATCTATTATCAGGGCACGGAGGGGGAATGGAATGATATCTATTACGGTTCGGGCGTTACAGTTCACTGTGATTCCAGTCAGATGGAGCAGGGACAGGATGTCACTTCCGGTACGTTAGATGGCGGTTTCACATGGGAAGTGACCGAGGATGGTATCCTGCGTGTTAACGGAAGCGGCAGGATAGGCAATCCCGAAAATGTCAGCATGCCGTATCAGACCAAACCCTGGGATGCGCTTGCCGGTAAGATCCGGAAGATCGAGATCGGAGAAGGCATCACATCGATCGGGACCGGCGCTTTTAATGGTGTCAGATCTTTCAGTTCGATCGCATTGCCCAGTACACTTACGAAGGTGGACGGGTATGCTTTTACAAGTTCAGAATTGGAGCAGGTCGTCGTTCCCTCCGGCGTGACATACCTCGGGGAACATGCTTTCTATGGAGCAAAGAGCATTTATATCCCTTCTTCGGTGCAATATCTCGGTGACGATGTAATAGGCAGCTTCACGGCCATCTATTATCAGGGATCCGAAGAAATGTGGCAGAATCGGGTCAACGGCGGATGGTTTATTGATCAGGGCAGCTGCCATATCATCTGCGGCGCTTCCGATCCGGTACACCCCACAGGAGTCACGCTGAATTATCACCAGCTGTTCATGGACCAGGGCGAGACCGCCGAACTGACAGCTGCGATCACTCCTGAAAATGCCTCCTCGACGGCTGTCCTGTGGAGACTCAGTCCTATTTTTGCTGATACCGCCTGGAACAATGTGATCCTAGTGGATAACAATTCCGACGACTTTATGAAGTACATCAATGAACCGGTCACGATCACTACTGACGGTATCGGTGTAAGGACTATTACTGCCCAGACCATCGACGGAGCGTACAAGGATGTCTGTGTGGTCAAGGTCTGCGGAATAGCATTCGAGCACGAGGAGATGTCCTGTGCCGTGGGCGAGACCTTGGATCTGACAGATCCGGAATTGACAGGACTATACTATGTCAATGACGGGAGTGCGGCGGAGTTCGTCTGGACTTCCCAGGATCCGTCCATAGCGGACATTGATGAAAACGGAATTCTGACAGCTTATAAACAGGGTGTTGTTACGCTCACTGTCACTGATGGGAAGTACACAGCAGACACTGTTCTGCATGTGACGGCACCATTTGATATTTATATGGAAGGCATGAACACCGGCCTTACTTATGATCTGAAAGAGTGGATCGTATGGCTGGTGGGAGACGAGCCTGATGATGCCGTTTATCAGTGGGAGTCTTCCAATCCCAATATAGCGACCGTGGATGAGAATGGAATACTCACGGCATTAGAGGAAGGCGAATTCACTCTCAGGGTGACTTGTGGTGACTATTATCTTGATGCCTTCACGCATATATCGTCATCTGTTCATGTCGATCTTGATTCCGGTTATGGAGTCGGAACGGTGATCGATCTGAGCGGCAGAGCGTATTTAACTTTTGATTCGAGTATAGACTCATTTGTCTGGAGTTCCTCGGATCCCTCCGTTGCAGAGGTGACTTCTGACAATAAACTGAAATGCAAGGCCAAGGGCACAGCTGTGCTCACGGCCTCTACATCTACAGAAGAAGGAGTATTCAAAACCACCTTTAAGATCCATGTCCTGAACGACATGGACCTGTACGATTTCGATGACCACTACTACATCGAGGATCGTATAGAATTGAACGAACATGTTTACAATGCAAACGATCCGACTAATACCGGACAGAATGTCTCCTGGTCTGTCAGCGACACGGATGTAGCCGATATCGAATTGGAGATCATGCCGTACGATAACGGAGAAGAAACTGTTTATTATGAATACTACTACATTACATTCTTCAGAGCCGGCACGCTGACTCTCACAGCTACTTCTAAGGACACCGGCGTTTCCAGTTCCATCACCCTGACTGTAGTGGACCACGGGCAGACCGAACACACGCATGAGTTCCACTTTGTGATGGGAGAGGCTCCGGACTGTACGAACGGCGGTCAAACAGATTACTGGGTGTGTGACATCTGCGGAAAGATCTTCCGCGATGAGTACGGCGCAGAGGAGATCTCCTACGAGGATACACTGCTGCCCGCTGAGGGGCATTCCCTGGTCCATGAATTCGGCTATACAGTCGGCGGCGAAACGGAATACTGGTACTGCGAGAACTGTGGCAGGGTCTTCCGCGATGAAGACGGCCTCTATGAGACAGAACTGGCTGAGATCGTTATGGCCGAAGAGTTCATCCCCTCAGTCCCCTCTGACATCGAAGTGGGCGAAGTAGTCCCGATCCTGCTGACGATCCTGCCGGCCAACACGACCAACAAGACCCTCGCGTTCGATTATTCCGACCCTGGGGTGGCGGAGATCTATCAGGAGGAGGGCACCTACTATATCAGGGGCCTTAGACCCGGCAACACAGACATTGGGATCAGTACAATGGATGGATCCAACCTTGGGGAAGTGTGCTACGTGACTGTACACGGAGAGACGAGCCCGTGGCTGGAAGACTACGATGCATACTATGACAGTTATGACCATTATATCGAGCTGTCTTATTACAATGGTGACCAGAGGGATATCGTCGTTCCCGGCAGCGGTATTCTGGACGGGATGGAATCGGACTACATCCGCATCGATTTTGAAGTGTTTCCCTCCGATACCCGCTCGCTGACGCTGCAGCCCGGTGTTCACCTGCCCTACAATTGTCCGGGCTATTTCTCCACCATTACCGGGCTGGAAGAACTGCACATGAGTGGTCTGGATGTCACAGAACACAAGGATATGTCTAAGCTGTTCGAGGGATGCGGGAACCTGCAGACTATCGATCTCACCGGCTGGGATACCAGTGGTGTGACCAAGATCTCCCGGATGTTCAAAAACTGCAGCAGTCTGGAAGAACTGGATCTGAGCAGCTTCGACCTGTCTTCGCTGGCCGGCGTGAATGAAGACGTCTTTGAAGGCATGACTGCGCTCCGCGTGATCCGGGCCCCGCTGCACCTGGAAAAAGAGATCGCCCTGCCCGCCGTGTTCAGCACACCGGACGGGGAACTTGTCACGAGTCTGCCGTTGGAACTCTCGGAGAGCATCACCCTGACTTACGACCATCCTTTAGACGCACCTGTCGTACAGAAGGCCAAATGGAAAGTCACCGGTTCAGGTGCCAAGAGGACGCTGACTTTCTATGGAAACGGAACCCTGAAAGGATATGACAACCAGAACCCGCCGTGGAAATCCAACCGGAAAAACATCATCAAGGTCGTCTTCGAGAATGGTGTTACGGACATGGGAGACCTCCAGTTCTATAGTCTCCAGAATGTCCAGACGGTCGTGATCGGTTCCGGGATCCAGGTGATCAATCCCGCTGCATTTGGCGGTTGTGCGAAGCTCAAATCTGTCAAACTGTCCGAGGGACTTAAGGAGATCAGAAGTTCGGCGTTCATGGACTGCACTGCGCTCAAGTCCATCGTCCTTCCCGAATCGATGGAAATGCTCGGAGAGTATTCTTTCAGTTACAGCGGTATGAGCAGCATTAATTTCCCCGAGAATCTGGAAGTGATCGCGGAAGGTGTGTTTACAGGTTCACAGTTCCAGACTGTGACCATTCCCTCCTGGCTCACCAGGATCCCGGACGATCTATTCTATGGATGCACTAAGCTGCAGAGCGTGACGATCCCTGACACAGTCACCTGCATTGGCAACGGCTCTTTCGGCTACTGCCCTTCGCTGAGCAGCATCGATTTTCCTGCTGGTCTGCAGGAGATTGGCAGCTATGCGTTTTCCGAATGCTCCGGAATCGACGGATATGTCCTTCCTGAAGGGATCAGGAAGGTCGGAGAGCGTGCATTCTTGAGCTCAAATGCAGGCTATATCGTCATTCCCGAAAGCCTGGAGAAGATCGAGGGCGATACACTGGGCCTTATCTATCAGGGCAACATTTACTATGCCGGGTCCAGAGAACAGTTCGACCGGCTGTTTGATGAACTTGTAAATGAATTCGGCAGCTGGGAGGACTTCGAGCAGAGTTACAATATCTACTGCGGTGTCCGGACGATCATCCCTGCAGAGAGTATTGCTGTCGAGCTGCCTGAACTGATCGATTTTGATGCGTCCACAGGGCCTATCACCGCTCAGATCGGGCCGGATGATGCCACCTGTCAGAGTGTGACGCTGGAAAGCAGTGACAGAGGCATCGTCAGTGTGTACGAGGACGAAGACGGCTGGCACCTGTTCGGCGAAGATGACGGCTGGGCCAGGATCACCGCCAGCGCCAAGGATGGCTCCGGCACCAGCTATTCCCAGATCGTCCGCGTGTCCGGTAATACTGCTTACAACAAGAACAAATTCTCGGTCATCTTCAACGCCAACGGCGGCACCGGGACCATGAAGACCCTCACCGGCATTCCTTACAAGACCGGCAAGGCTCTGACTGCCAACGCTTTCAAGCGCAAAGGTTACAAATTCGTCGGCTGGAACACCAGCAAGGACGGCTCCGGCCTCGCCATCGCCAACAAGGGCGTAGCCAAGGAGCTCACCAGGACCAACAACGGCAAGGTCACCCTCTACGCCCAGTGGGAGCTCATCGACTACACCATCAATTATGTGATGAACAGTGGGGAGGAGGCAGAAGATGCACCGCTGACCAGGACCTACACCGTGATCGATGCGGTCACGCTGCAGAAACCCGTCCGCGAGTACTACGTTTTCAGCGGCTGGGACAGCGACTCCAAGTTCAAAACCAAGGGGACTGCCATCAAGAAGGGTACCACCGGAAACAAGACCTACTACGCCAAGTGGAC
>CAMOJW010000003.1 GCA_946617225.1 uncultured Lachnospiraceae bacterium | reverse complement strand
GCCCTGTGGGATCGCGATCATCGCACCCATGGAGTACGCCTGGGATGACTATTTTGCGATGGTCATGGGGATCTCCCATGACATCATGCTGAATGTGCAGCACAAAAATATCACCACCATGTACTACGAGCGGAGCGGTAAGGGGCTTCTGGTTGCCGACACTATGCTCGTGGAGGGGGAGACCATCCTTACCTATTGTAATGACGAGCTGTTTCGGGTCCTGGGTGTACGTGACCAGGGGTATATGGGGCGTCCTGTCAGCGAGCTTGTATGTCCTCTGCCGGATAATGCCCGCTTCTGGGATCTGATCGCCAACAATAAGAAAGTCCGGGAGGAGTACATGCCCCTGAAACTGAAGGACCGGACGGTGGACTGTCTGGTGTCGACGGACGCCTTCAGGCAGCCTTCCATCAAAACGGCGGGGGCTGTGTTTTACTTCACCAATGACAGAAAGCGAAGCGAGGAAGTATCCGTAAGGATCGCGAACGGAGCGGTCAAGACATTCTCGGATGTGATCGGTGAGGATCCCGCGCTGAAGGATGTCATCCGCAGGGCCAAGCGAATGGCGGAGACCGACAGCAATATCCTGATCCTCGGGGAGAGCGGGACCGGCAAGGACGTGTTCGCGCAGGCGATCCACAACGCAAGCGCCAGAAGGAACAAGCCGTTCGTTGCGATCAACTGCGGCGCGATCCCGCGGGACCTGATGGAGAGCGAGCTGTTCGGATATGAGGCCGGCACCTTTACGGGCGGCCGCAAGAACGGCAACATGGGCAAGTTTGAGCTGGCGTCGGGGGGCACGATCTTTCTGGATGAGATCGGAGAGATGCCGCTGGACCTGCAGGCCAAACTGCTTCGTGTCGTGGAGCAGAAACAGGTGATGCGCCTGGGAGGGCTGCGCCAGATCAATGTCGACGTGAAGATCATCGCAGCTACAAATATCGACATCTGGACAATGATCTACCAGAGGCGGTTCAGGGA
Organism: uncultured Lachnospiraceae bacterium; assembly: GCA_946617225.1. Lineage (GTDB taxonomy): Bacteria > Bacillota > Clostridia > Lachnospirales > Lachnospiraceae > CAG-791. The sequence continues at coordinate 37,752 of CAMOJW010000003.1, read as the reverse complement.
AGACCTGTTCTACCGCCTCAGCACGATGCGGCTGCACCTGATGCCGCTCCGGGAACGCAAGGGCGATATCCTTCTCCTGGCGAACTACTTTATCAGAAAAGTTTCTGAACGGATCGGGCGGGAAGAGATCATGCAGATCGCACCGGATGCCCGCGAACTGATGCAGCAGATGGAGTGGCGGGGGAACGTGCGGGAACTTCAGAACCTGATCGAGTGTATCGTGCAGCTGTATCCGGACGACAGGCTCACCGCCAGACATATCCGCGACAATATCGTCCTGTCCTCTCCGTCCATTGTGACATCAGACGGCGGGACACTCGGAGACGAGGGGCCTGTGGCCGGCGTCGGGGACCGGACACCTGCGGACACAGGTTCAGCGGCCAATTTCGGAACAGTGTCCAGAGAGGAGATCCTGGCAGCTCTTGCAGAATGCGGCAACAACCGGTCCAAAGCTGCGGAGCAGCTGGGCATACCGCGCAGGACTTTCTACAGGCGGCTTAAAGAATTTGGGATCATCTAGGGCGTCCGTAAGATCTTTCAGCCCGGACTTGTGCCAAAAGTGGCACATGGCACAAGTGGCACAAGGAGATCACAGGTCTCCCGGCAGAGGACCCGGATCATTTCGGCATAAACCAAAGATTTTTGACCATTATCAGAGACAGCAGAACTGGCATAAAATCTGCTGTCTCTTTTTATATGAAGTTTGCTTCACCGTAGACCGCGTACAGAAGGAGGTACAGGAAAATGGCAAAAATGATGAGTCGTGCACAGGTTTTGACGGGAATCAGGCAGATGGGCATGCAGGAATTTGAAGTTCCTGAAGTGACGGATGACGATGGGATCCTGAAGGTGGAGATGGTCGGTATCTGCGGTTCCGATCCTGGCTTCTACAACGGCAAGACGAAGGTTCCTTTCCCGATCATCATGGGACATGAGATCGTGGGCCGTATCTATAAGATCGGCAAGAATAAAGCTCTCAACTCCGGCGTCAAGGAAGGCGACCGCGTCGTGGTCGAGAATCGTTTCGGATGCGGAAAGTGCCGCGCCTGCCTGATCGGCGATTACGCGCACTGCGTGGACCGTGCCGGTTATGGTGTGTACTATTCCTGCGCAAACGACAAGCACCTGTTCGGCGCATACAGCGAGTATCTCTATCTTCCGCCCCGCGCCATGATCCACAAGATCGATGAGAGCGTTCCGCTTGAGGCAGCGGTCCTGACAACATCCGTTCTCGGCAACAATGTCCGTTGGCTCCGCGAAGTCGGCAATGTGACGATCGGTGACACGGTGGTCATCGCCGGCGCAGGCCAGCAGGGTCTTGCAGGAACGATCGTCGCCAAAGAAGCCGGCGCGGACAAGATCGTCGTTCTGGGAACCAGCTCCAGCCGCAGCGCGAAGAGACTGGCCCTGGCCAGAGAGTTCGGCGCGACCCACACGGTCTGCGTTGATAAGGAAGATCCGGTCGAGGTGATCCGCGAGATCACGAACGGCGCCATGGCGGATGTGTACATGGATGTCAGCGGACAGCCCCACAGCGTGGAGATCGCCTCCGACCTGCTCCGCTTCCACGGCAATTTCGTGCTGCCGGGCCTTTACGGCCAGCATTTCCCGAAGCTGGATCTGGACAAGATCGTCCAGAAGGAGATCAATATGTTCGGCGTGCTCGCCCAGTCCTATCAGGCGAACGAGGCTGCCGTCAAGATCATCGAGAGCCGCAAGTACCCCATCGAAAAGATGGTCACACACTGGTTCGAGCTGGAAGACGCCGAGAAGGGTGTCCTTCTGACTGCCGGTGAGATCAAGGACAAAGTGGATCCGATCAAGTGCGTGATCTGCCCGAACGGGATTCCGGAAGGCAGGACAGCTACAAAGCTGTAAAAGATCGATTTGACAGTAAGCAGCAGACAGCGGTACAGAATACCGCTGTCTGCTGACGGCGCGTACAGGAAAGGGAGGACAGGTATGTCTAAAGAACTGACAGATAAACAGGTGGCGATCCGGGAAAAGTTTTACGCGGACAGGGGCAAATGGAAATGGAACGATACCTGGCAGACCATGCTGGAGCTCAATGAGGATGTTCTCGGCGCGTATTCCACACTGTCTTCCGTGCCCCACAAAAAGGGATATCTGACTCCCCGTGAAAAAGAGCTTGTGTACTGCGCGATCGACGGTGCCATCACACAGCTCTATATTCCCGGTATGATCAACCATATCCGCCACTCTGTTCTGGATCTCGACATGAGCGGCGAAGAGCTCATGGAGGCTTTCGTGATCGGCAGCTCGATCGGGGCGGCAGCCTATACGGAGACGGTACCGATCCTGGTAGAAGAATTAAAGAAGCGCGGTATGGATGTGAACGAGCGTCCCCTGTCCGATGAGCAGGCCTCCCTGAAAGACCGCTTTGTAAAGAAAAACGGCTGGTGGTCCGAGAAGATGGAGAGCATCGTCAGGCTGGATCCGGAAATGCTGGAAGCGTTCATGGACTACATTGAAGCCTCGGAACACGGAGCACTCACGGAAAGGGAGAGAGAGCTGGTCTATATCGGCGTGAACGCTTCCCCTACTTCCCTGAATAACGAGAACACAGCGCTCCATATCCGAAAGGCCCTGGATATCGGCGTGACGCCGGAAGAGATCATGGAAGTGCTGGAGCTGGTGGCGTGTCTGGGCATTCACACCGTGCTGGTCGGCATTCCCGCACTGAACGATGCCATGGCGGACCGCAGGAAACGATAAGGAGGAGAGAAGCATGCTGGATCGAGTGATCGGAAGCGGAAAGATAGAGGAGATCGTCATAGCCAGGTTCCATCCGGGCGAGGATATACTGCTGGCTATTTATGAGATCTGTAAAGAAAAGAACATCCGCACGGGTGTCATCATGGACGGGAGCGGTGCCGGAGAGAATTTTACATATCAGCATTTCCCCCACAATAAAGCCTTCATGATCCCCGGCCACAATGTCATGATCGCCACCATGGAGGGCAAGTGTGAGATGAGCCTCCAGGGAACGATCGGGACGACCGTCGTGAAGGCCCCGGAGGGCATGACCGACGACGAATATATCGACAGTATCTACCCCACTATTCCCGGGTATGTGGAGACGATCGAACAGAAGTGGCACTATCTCGGCTCCGCGGGCGGAAACGGCACACCTTATGTACATGCGCACTGCACAGCGACCAATAAGGACACGACAGTCTGCGGTCATCTGATGCCGGGGACCAAATGCGGTTCCGGCAACCCGGAACTGCCGTCGCACTTCTCTGTCGTTATCGCTAAGATCAGCGGAGTGGAACTGCAGGCGACACTGGATGATCATAAGTTCTTCTACCAGAACGTAGTGGAAGTGAAGTGATATAACCGCAGCGCTATATGTGAAAAGGAGGATAAAATGGCGGACCACAGGAACCGGGTGACTGAGATCATCCGATCGGGCAGGGCGCCCATCGGTTTTTTCAACTACATTAAAGACCCGACAGTTCAGTACATTGCCGGTGCTCTGGGAATGGATTTTACCATTATCGATATGGAACATGCCATCATGGACCGCGAGACCGTAGAAGTCATGGTCATGGCGGCGGAAAGAAACGGGGTCACTCCCTTTGTGCGCATGCCGGACGTGATCCCGTGGCAGATGCGCTCCCTGGTGGAGCAGGGCGTGCAGGGTGTCCTCGTGCCGCATATCCATGATAAAGAGACGGCACTGAAAGGGCAGAGAGCTCTGCGCTATCCGCCCGAGGGGAATGCTTCGACGTGCCGTTCCAATCACGCGACGCTGTTCCGCCCTCAGAACTGGCAGGCTTACATGAAAGCTGCTGCAGAGGTGTCTTATATTCCCATGATCGAAGACCCGGAGGGCGTAGAACATATCGAGGAGATCCTGGATGTCCTGAAGCCGGGGCGTGACATCGTCATGTTCGGCAAGGCGGACTACGGCCAGGCGCTCGGAGGCCTGCGCGAAGACGGGACATTCCCGGAAGGTGTGGAGATCGGCTACAGGAAAACGATCGAAGCCTGCCGCGCCCGCGGGATCGCCTTTATGGCCTGTCCTTCCGCACCGGCTTCCGGCCAGAAGGTGGAGCACGTTCAGAAGGTCATCGACGAGGGGGCCAGCGCCGTCTGCCTGAACACAGACCAGCTGATCCTTGCGGACGCCATGGCCCTGATCGCTGACAAATGCCATGACATGAAGATCAAAGCATAAAAAGCAGTCAACAGTATAAGAGCAGAAAAGGGGAGACTGGACGGATGAAATACAAATATTTACTCACACCGGGAAAGATCGGATCCCTGGAGATCAAAAACCGTGCGATCATGGCGCCGATGTCGGCCGCGCTCGCGAATCCGGACGGAACAGTTACAGATGAGCTGATCGCATATCTCACAGCCCGCGCCAGAGGCGGCATCGGCCTCATTCTCACGGAGTATGCCTACGTACAGGAGAGCGGTAAATCTTCGGATCACCAGATCTCCGCCGCGAGCGACGACAAGATCGAGGGACTGTCCAGGATGGTCTCCGCCGTGCACGCCGCCGGCGCAAAGATCGGCCTTCAGCTGCAGCACGGCGGCAGGCGGTCGATCGTGGATGTACAGAGCGCCTCCCCTGTTCCGATGGACAAGACACAGCCCACTCCCCGTGTCCTCACCACGGAAGAAGTCTATGTGCTCATCAAAGACTTCATCTGGGCGGCGGTCAGGGCCAAAAAGGCCGGGTTTGACCTCGTGGAAGTGCACTGCTCCCACGGCTATCTGCTGAATGACTTCGTATCCCCTCACACCAACCGCCGGACGGATGAATTCGGGGGCGGTGTCAAAGGCCGCGCCATGGCCCCGGTCATGATCATCAAGGGGATCAAGGAAGCCTGCGGCGCTGACTTCCCTGTCAGTGTGCGTGTGAGCGGCGACGATATGGTGACCGACGGAAACCTCAAGAGGGATGCGGCGGAGCTCTGCATGCTGCTCGAGGAAGCGGGGGCGGACCTGCTGGATATCTCCGGCGGCATGCTGGGTGTCGGCTACGGTATCGCGCCGGCAGCCAAAGAGACCGGCTACAATGTGGAAGCGGCGATCGAGATCGGCAAGGTGACCGACTGTGCTGTTTCTGTCGCCGGCAGGATCAATGAGCCGGAGTACGCGGAAGAGATCCTCAGGGCCGGTCATGCGCAGTTCGTGAGCATCGGGCGCGCTCTCTTTGCGGATCCTGATTTTGTCAACAAAGCTGCGGACGGACGCGAGGAGGAGATCCTCCCCTGTGTCGGATGTCTGCAGAGATGCTATGGCAGTTACGGCCACGGCGGTGTCTTCAGAAGCTGCATGGTGAATCCTTTCGCGATGCGGGAGACGACACTTCCCGTCACTCCGGCCAAGACTAAAAAGAAGATCGTTGTCGTCGGCGCGGGACCTGCCGGCCTCGAATGTGCCTGGATCGCAGCCAAACGCGGACATGAAGTGGTCCTGTTCGATAAGAATTCCGAGATCGGCGGACAGCTGCGCGCAGCCGCCATGCCGCCTCATAAGCAGCTCCTGGCCCGCGCTCTTGTCTATTACTACAATATGTGCCGCAAGTATGGCGTGGATATCCGCCTCTCCACGGAAGTCGGGGAGAAGGAGATCCTCGGGGAGAAGCCGGATGCAGTCGTCCTTGCTACAGGAGGAGCTCCGATCGTACCGAGGATCCCGGGCATCGAGAGTATTGAACTGACTTTCGGCTCGGAAGTCCTTCTCGGGAAGAAGCCGAAGGGCGACCGTGTCCTGGTGATCGGCGGAGGTTCCCAGGGAGCGGAGACAGCGGACTACCTCGGCGGCCTCGGCTATGAAGCGGCCGTCATCGAGATGCGCGACGGCATCGCCCTCGACGACCATGAGGCGACGAGGAAACTCCTCCTTGCGAGATTCGCCGAGAATGGCGTGCAGTCCTACATCGGATCGACCGTAAAGCATGTCTATCCGGATGGCGTCGATTACGAGAAAGACGGCGAGATGCATTCCATCCGCAGCTTTGACGATGTGATCCTTTCTATCGGCGTCCGCTCCAACAATCCGCTCCAGGAGAAACTGGAAGGAAAAGTGGCGGAACTTCACGCCATCGGAGATGCTTCGGTAGCACGAAATGCTGTCAATGCTCTGTACACGGCGGCATGCCTGGGGAGCGAGATCTAAAGGAGTATGACCGGCAGCCGGATCTGTATGACGGAAAGAATTACTGCGGGAGGTGAGGACTGAAATGGTATATGTATCGGCAGCGGGCTGTATCCTTGCTCTCGCACTCATGATCGTACTGGCCTTCAAGGGAGTGAAGCCTCTGGCTTTCTCCCTTCTGGTCTCGATCATCGTGTGCGTGATGAGCGGCCTTCCCATCGTAGAGACACTGCTTCAAAAGTACGCAGTGACCTGCGGAAACTTTGTGGCCAATTATCTGATCCTTCTGGCTTCCGGTGCCATCCTGGGCCGGATCTACCAGGACACCGGAGCCGGAGCGGTCATTGCGGACAATCTCTCAAAAGTCTTTGGCGAGTCCAGGCCTTTTCTCACGATCATGGTGACCGGCGCGATCATGAGCTATTCGGGTATCAGCGGATTTGTCCTGATATTCGCTATTTATCCGGTGGCTATCGCCCTTCTCAGGAAGGCCAATATCAGCCGTCACCTGCTGCCGGCCTCCTTTACCGGTGTATGCTGGTGTGCCGCCAACACAGCCCCCGGATGTCCGCAGCTTCTCAACGTGGTCCCGGCTACCAAACTCGGCACATCGACTCTGGCAGGCTGGCAGTGCGGTATCCCCTGCGCCATCGCCATGTTTGTCCTGGATTATTTCTACCTGAAATATACAGCCAAAAAGTATGCTGCCAGAGGAATCGGCTTTGAAGCTGATGAAGATGATACAGGGGCAGTTGTTGAAAATGCAAACAGACCTCCCATGGTGTTGTGTCTGATCCCTATTGCGGTGGTGTTTGCCCTTTATGTCGGGTTTGGCTTCCGGGCGGAGACAGCTGTCCTTCTGGGAGATGCGGCTGCGATCATCCTGATGTTCCGGTATATGGACCTGCAGCGTTGGAAAACCGCTCTCTCCGAAGGCGCTCACGAATCCATCGAAGCTGCCATGGGAACAGCAGTGATCGTCGGTTTTGGCGGAGTGGTCACTGCAACACCCTTCTATTCCTCCATCATCGAGTTCATCGAGACTTCTCACATGAACGTATATCTGCTGGCAGCAGTCTCTACAATGATCCTCGCGGGACTCCTTGCCTCTGCGACCGGCAGTGCCTCCATGATGATGGAGACCCTGGGAGACGTATTCCTGCGGAGCGGTGCCAATCTGAACTATGTGCACCGCATCGTTTCCCAGATGGCCTGCACCTTTGACTCTCTGCCCCACTGCGGCGCACTGGTCGCCGTGTTCACGATCTGCAAAACAGACCATCAGCACGCCTACAAGCACCTGCTGATGACATCCGCCATTATTCCGCTCATCTGCGTATGGTGCATCGACGTGCCGTTTGCGATGATATTCGGATAATGATCGAAATGTGCCGGCAGCCTGCGTCCGATGAGCAGGCGCTGAGTCACCCCGAAACATATCTTGTGCCATTTTGTGCATACGTAACACACTTTTGTGCCATGTGCCAGACCGACGGTGAGGAAACCGGCTTCGAAAATATAGATTTTCCGCAGACGAGGCACAAAGAGCTTATTGGCACAGAACTTGCTTCACTACTTATCAGTAACAGTAATTGCTTTCAGCGGACAGGCCCGGTCATTCTGTGAGGGTCATGACGCAGAAGCAGAAAACTATTTTTACCAAGAAGGGGGAAACTATAATGGTAAAAACACAGAAAAACTTCCTCATTGCCGCGATCGTGGGATTGCTGATCCTGTTCCTGCTGCCTCCGGTGAACGGACTTACACCGGTCGGCGTCAAGTTCCTGGCGGTCTTCATCCCTACCGTTATCATCTGGCTGATCGAAGGCGGCAGCGGCTGGTCGGGCCTGATGGCGACTGCCCTGATCGTTTTCCTGGGCGTGTATAACGGCGCAGAGACCTACAAGCTCCTGTGGGGCGGCGCTCTGGTCGCGCTCTGCATTCCTTTCTACATGATCGCCAACGCTCTGGAAGAGTGCGGCGCCGTCATGTGGGTCGTCCGCTGGATCCTTTCCAGAAAGATCGTTCACGGCCGTCCGACTCTGTTCACCATCCTGTTCACACTTTCCCTGATCCTGATCTCTGTCATGATCACACCCATGGTCACGGTCGTTATCTTCTTCAAGGTCCTGAAAGATCTGTGCGAGTCCATCGGTTATGACCGCGATTCTGAATTCTACCGTTCACACGGTCTGATCATCGGCTGGATCGGCCAGGCGGTCGACGGATGCCTTATCTGGGGCCGTCCCTTCATCCTCTCCATGGTCGCCATGATCGTCGGCCTTGGCTTCGAGCGCTTCACCGTCAACGATTTCTTCCGCCTCGCTATCCTGTATCTGGTCATCATCACGGTCGTTGCTCTGGCCATCATCAAGCTTTGGATCCGTCCTGACTGCTCCAAGTTCGAACAGTATGATGATGCTGCCGTTCGTGAAGAGCTGAAAGCCAATCCGCTGACCACCCGTTCCAAGATCCTGCTGGTGGGCATGCTGGCCGTCGTTTTCTGCTACGTCGGTGCCTTCTTCACTCCTCTGGGTGTCGTGCAGCAGTACCTGAACACTCTGCCCGCAGCTGCTCCGGTCTCCCTGGCCGTTGCGATCCTTGCCCTGATCTACATCGCTGATGTCGACGGCAACAAGAAGCCCGTCCTTGATATCGGCCGCGAGATGGGCAGACTTCCCTGGAACACCATCATCTTCCTTGGCTCCGTTATGTACTTCGGTGGTATCGTCGGTTCCGCAGAGTTCGGTATTTCCGCAGCTCTTTCCAACATCATCACCCCGATCGTTTCCAGCCTGTCTCCCATTGTTTCCTTCATTGTCGGCCTGGCGATCGCATCCGTCCTTACCAACCTGACATCCAATGCAGTTTCCTGTATGGTCGTTCTGTCCTGCTTCGTGCCTGCCATGATCGCAGCCCCGAACATCACCCAGGCTCAGGTCCTTGCATTCTGCGTATGCACCGTCACAATCTGCGCAACGGCTGTTGCGACCCGTGCGGCCTGCGCTACCATGTCCCTGGTCTACTGCCCGGATGGTATTGAGTACGCCGGCACAGCCAAGTATTCCATCGCGCTCTGCGCAATCATGGTCCTGTTCGCCGCTCTGCTCCTCGTTCCTGTCGGTGCCGGAATCTTCGCAGGCATTGTCTGATGAGCTGCTGAGGCTGAAGACAAAAACAGTAAAAAAAGAAAGACGGGGTGTCGCGTTAGCGACACCCCTTTTTTCGTTCGCCGGTTCGTGTCTGCCGGCAGTGTGCCACTTTGTGCAACATGATGCTGTCACACGCCGTGGCACACTGAAAACAGCCCGGATCAGGCACATTTGAGGCTATTTCGCCGGATAAACCGTCTGGCACAGAAAATGCTCTTATCTATTACAAGAAGGATCGTTTTGCGTTTCAAGGACAGAAGACGAACAGCGGAAACTCTGGAGGAGAGCAGGAGGGGCAGTGATCACTCCCGTCGCCGGTGCGGCAGAAAGGAAACAGAGCGATGATCAACAAGGAGACAACAAAGATCGGTTTCATCGGACTTGGCGTCATGGGCTTCTCCATGTGTCACGGATTATATAAGAGCGGGTGGAAGATCGTACTTCCGACCTACCGCAGAGAGATCGACCAGAGCGGAAGCTTCACACCTCTGGTGCCGGATAAGGCAGCCAAGATCGCGGTCTTCGATGAGATGCTGGAGAACGGATGCGAGGCATCAGAGTCCCCCGCCGAACAGTTCGCGAAGAGCGACGTCATCATGATCAGCATGCCCACTTCCGTGCAGGTGGAGATGAATGTGTACGGGGAGCAGGGCATCCTGGAGAACGCCCGCCCCGGCACGATCGTCATCGACCTGACCAGCTCTGACCCCGCCAGCACCCGCAAGATCAGTGCAGATGCGGAGAAAAAGGGCATCGAATATATGGACTGCCCCATCAGCGGCGGTTATCAGGGCGCGATCGCACAGACACTTTCCGTCATGGGCGGCGGAAAGAAAGAGATCTATGAGGAGATCCTCCCGATCCTCCACACCATCGGCAAGCCTGAGAAGGTCGTCTACATGGGCCCCAGCGGTGCCGGTGACGCCATGAAATGCGCCAACAACTTCCTGTCCGGCTGCTGCCTGATGGCTACCACGGAGGCTCTCAGCGTCCTGTATAAGGCGGGGATCTCACCGGATCTTGCGGCGCAGGTGATCACTGCCAGCGGCGGCTGTTCCAGCGCCAGCTCGTTCAAGTTCCCCGAGATCCTGTTCCCGGACCGCCCGATGGGCATGAGCATCAATATGATCCTGAAGGACGTGGCCCTTTTCAACAAGGCAGCGAAGGAGACGAACGTGCCCAACTATTTCGGAAGCCTTGCCTACCAGGTCCTCGGCATGCCGGCCTTCGAGGGCAAGGGAAATGTCGACTGGGGCGAAGCGGTCAAACAGTATGAGAAGTGGTGTGATGTGAAACTCACGGGCATCACAGGGGATCAGACTAAAAAATAAGGGATCCGGCAGCATGCGGCAGTGTGCCAATTTGTGCAATACAGAGGTGTTGCTTGAATTGGCACACTTGACATCCTCGCATGAGGCACGCAAGAGGCACACTGGCGACACATATTTTGGCATTTACTGTATCCGGAGAAGCAGATCTGCTGCAAAAACAGTGGACTGCAGAGCAGTTATTCGCAAAAACTCTTTCTGGCACGAAAAATGCTATATATTCATACAGGAAGAATCGGCACACTGCCGGATCCGGCAGTGTGCCGGTGGCATTATAGAATCAGGTTCGGAAAGAAACCGGAAATTCTGGTAGAATATATGCAGAACAACTTTTTCTTTGAAAGGAGAACTGCATGCCCGGTACAGTCGATGCTGTAAAACTGCAATTCAATAAGGAACAGAATAAGGCGGTGCTCGAGGAACTTCGAGCTGCCCGGAGATATCGCGGCGGGAATGAGTACAAACTGTATCAGGTCCCGGAAGGCGAGTATATCAACCGCCGGAACAGGCAGCGGCAGCTGCGGGCTTACACAACGCATCTTTTCCAGAATATGCAGGAAGAGATAGAGGAAATGCGCGGTGCCTTTGCCATGTTTGACGAAGACGGCTGCATGATCCAGCTCAAATGCACTGATGAGGTAAGGGGCTGGCTCCGCTCGCTCGGGATCATCCGCGGGACGATGTGGACGCTGGAGACAGCCGGTGTCAATGCTGTCACCGCGGGTCTTTCCAGAAGACTTGCCATACAGTCGTCAGGTGCCGAGAACGACGCGGCATTTCTGTCAGAAGTGGCGATGTACTTCTCACCTCTGAATTTCTGGGACGGCACGTCCATGATCAACTATGGGGGCGTTGCTTTCTTCGTTCCTGCGGAAGAAGCGAGCCCGGCATACGGTCTGATGATCTCTTCAATAGCGGTCTCACTGGCGATCAGGCTCCGCATCACTGCTGCGAGCAGCAACGCTTATGAAGTGGATGAAAGAGGCATAGCGCAGCTGGACATCAATGTAAAGACCGGTACTGTCTATGTTGTACAGCACAACAACCGCTTCTTCGATTTGCTCGGGGCACCGAGACCGAGCACCAGGACCGCATATTTCATACCTTTGGAAAACCTGATAGATCCCCTGCCGCAGAACAAAAAGTTCTGGGATACTTTCAACGGTATGAAGAACGTTGAGAACCAGAACCTGACGATCTATGCGGGAGGGCGCCGGCTGGAACTGATCGTGACGATCCGCAACAACGGGGATCCCAACCTGCGGGCCCAGTCCATGGTCATGGCCATTACGACCAGGAGCCAGATCAGCAGCCAGGTGGCTGACAAGACCGGAAACAACGCGATCTTCCGTTTTGACGACATCATAGGCGCCAGCGCCGGGATGAGAAGTGCCATTCGCAGAGGCAGGCTCCTCGCTAACACAGAGAGCAATATCATGCTGCTGGGGGAGAGCGGCGTGGGCAAGGATGTCTTTGCCCAGGCGATCCACAACCAGAGCAGCCGCGCGAACGGGCCCTTCGTTTCCGTCAACTGCGGAGCGCTTCCCAGGGAGCTCATCGCAAGCGAACTGTTCGGCTATGACCAGGGCGCTTTCACCGGCGCGAAAAAGAACGGCAATATCGGGAAGTTCGAGCTCGCCAACGGCGGCACGCTCTTCCTGGATGAGATCGGGGAGATGCCGCTGGAACTGCAGGCGACCCTCCTGCGGGCGGTGGAGCAGAAACAGTTCATGCGGCTCGGCAGCACCAAGACCGTGCAGGTCGATGTGAAGATCATTGCCGCCACCAACGTGGACCTGAACCAGAAGATACACGAGAAAAAGTTCCGTGCGGATCTGTATTACCGGCTCAGCACCATGACTCTCCGCATCCCGCCGCTCCGGGAGCGCGAAGACGATGCGATCCTTCTGGCCAGGCATTTTCTGAAAACAAACGCCCCGGCGGGAACGACAGTCAAAACACTCTCACCGGAGGCCGCATATTTCATCAGAAACTGCCGCTTCGACGGCAATGTCCGGGAACTCCAGAATCTCTGCGAATGCCTGGCGCAGCTTTACACCGAGGATACGGTGACACTGCAGATGATCCGGGAGAGTGTCAATCCGGGGTATTTTATGGGAAACAGCGGATTTGGCAGGTATGGAATGCCGGATATGCAAGGGATACCGGGTATGCCGGGGATGACAGAGCGGACACCCGGAGAGAAGGGCGTTTACGGAAGGGATCCCTGGAGCGGCAGACCGGGAAGCACCGCAGAGCCTGCGAAAGGAGCTCCGCCGGTACCGCCTGCAGAGAGGCTTTTCCTGGGGAAGGAAGAGATCCTCGCTGCGCTGGAAGCCTGCGGCGGCAACCGCAGAAAAGCTGCTGAGTATCTGGGCGTCGGAAGAAGGACCCTGTACCGTTACATGGACAGGTACGAGATCGAGAATAAACAGAAGAAGACATAAGGAACAGGTAAATATTCGGGATCATCCCGGTATGATGCATACAGTCAACAGGTTTTCCGTACAGAAAGGATGAAAGAAATGAGCAAAGAGAAGATCGGTTTTATCGGCCTTGGAACCATGGGGTTCGCGATGTGCTACGGACTCTATAAGAGCGGCTTTTCGATGGTGCTGCCCACCTATCGCCGCGAGATCGACCAGAGCGCGGGCTTCATCCCGCTCGCTCCCACTCTGGAAGCCAAGATCGCTCTGTACGACGAGATGCTCGCTAACGGCTGCGAAGGGGCGGAGAATCCGGCGGAACTCTTTAAGAAGAGTGATTTCATCATGATCAGCATGCCCACTTCCCGCCAGGTCGAGATGAATATGTACGGTGACGAGGGCATTCTTGCAAACGCCCGTCCCGGCACGGTGGTCATCGACCTGACCAGCGCGGACGCCTCCAGCACCAAGAAGCTGGCAGCGGAGTGCGAGAAGAAGGGCATCGAAATGATCGATGCGCCTATCAGCGGCGGCCAGAAGGGTGCCACGGAGCAGACCCTGGCAGTCATGGTCGGCGGCAAGAAGGAGACCTTCGAAAAGGCACGCCACATCCTGGAGACCATCGGCGACCCGCAGAAGGTCACCTATGTCGGACCCAGCGGCGCCGGCGATGCCATGAAGTGCTGCAACAACTTCCTTTCCTGCACGAATTTCATCGCTACGGCGGAAGCCCTCACCGTGGCTGCCAAAGCAGGCATCGACCCTCATGTGGCCGTAAAGGTCATCCAGGGCAGCGGCGGACGTTCCAATGCCACGGAATACAAGATGCCCAGCCTCATCTTCACCGGCCAGGGGATGAACATGGCCGTAGACCTGATGATGAAGGACATCGGCCTCTACAACGCCCTTGCCAAGGACACCAAGGTGCCTCATTTCTACGGCAACCTGTCCTACGAGATGTTCAACCTCCGTTCTTCCGAGGGACTCGGAAGAGAGGACTTCAGCACGGTCGTGCGCCAGTTTGAGGAGTGGACGGGCGTGAAGCTGTTCAATATCGACAACGAGTAAACCGGCGGACACGATCAGATCTCAACAGACCCTGCATAAGAGAGAGGATAGAAAAATGAGCAAACCTTTGGAAGGTATCCGCATTCTGGATTTCACACAGTTTATGTCCGGCCCGATCTGCACGCTGATGCTGAGCGATTTCGGCGCGGAAGTCATCAAGCTGGAGAACCCGCCCATCGGCGATTCGACCCGCACCGGCAACATTCTTGACAACGGCGTGTCCAGCCACTATGCGACCCGCAACCGCGGCAAGAAGTCCGTGGCCATCAACATGAAGGATCCCGCGCAGAGAGACCTGTTCCTGGAACTGGTCAAGACCGCGGACGCCGTGGTGGAGAATTTCAAGCCCGGCACGATGCAGAAGTTCGGCATCACCTACGAGCTGCTGGAGAGCATCAATCCCCGCATCGTCTACACCTCCATCTCCGGTTACGGACAGGAAGGCCCTTATGCAGGCAAAGCAGCTTATGACGCCACTGTCCAGGCTGAGTCCGGCGTGATGAGCATTACAGGCGAAGAGGGCGGCCGTCCCACCAAGTGCGGCGGATCCATCGCGGACTATACCGGCGGCCTCGTGGGCTGCATCGGCACCCTGATCGGCATCATCGACGCCCAGCGCACCGGCCACGGCCGCAGGATCGACGCGTCCATGATGGATGCCCTGCTCCTGTGCCAGGAGAACATGCTCAGCATGTATCTGCGCAACGGCAAGCTGCCCAAACCCAGCGGAAACCGTTATCCCGCTGCCAGCCCCATCGGCGATTTCATGTGCAAAGACGGCGTGCCGATCATGCTGAACATCTCCACGAACGCTCAGTGGAAGGCCTTTGCCGAGGCGTTTGATCAGCCTCAGTGGATCGAGAACCCGGACTTCGATACCATGAAGAACCGTGCAGATCATTTCCGCGAGATCGAGGCGGAAGTCACCCGTGTATTCTCCATGTATGACAGTGACGAAGTCGTGCGCCGTCTCGAGGAGAAGAAGTCTATCTTCGGCCGCATCAACAACTATGAGGCTGTCAAGAACCATCCGCAGGTGAAGTTCCGCAAGAGCTTTGTGGATGCCGCTTATGACAACGGTGTGAGGTTTACTGTCCCTGGCAACCCGCTCCGTATGAGCGGCATGGAGATGGAGGAGGCCTACCGGACCACCACCATGGGCCAGAACACTATCGAGATCATGAGCCAGGTAGCCGGTGAGGCAGAAGCTCACCGCATCTTCGATCCGGTACTCGAGCAGGTCGCCAAGGCTTACGAGAACGTACACTGAGAAATATAAAAAAGGGGGAGACAGGGAGCAGGCTCCCGGCCTCCCTTCCCATTACCTGAAAGGAGAACAGTATGTCCCGTTACAGAGCAAAAGGCGGTATCACCAACGAAATGATCGATGAGATCTTCCAGGGATCGATCGACATGCACACACATGTGGCTCCGGATCCGCTGTGGCCCCGCCGCTTTGACACCATGGAGACCGCCAGACTTGTACAGAATGCAGGGATGAGGGCTTTTGTTTCTAAGAGTTATTATTATCCCACGACGACCGAGTGCCTTATCGCCAACAAGGAACTTGGCGCAGATGTTGCCATCCCTTCCATTACGATCGGATTCTCATCCACCGGCGGTCTGGAAGGCGCACCGGAGGTCATGGAGAAGCACGCGATGATGGGCTGTAAAGTCGTGTGGTTCCCCGCCGGCGATGCCAGGACCTGCTACAAACTCCTCTTTGGGAAAGAAGGCGGCATCTATATCCTGGATGACGAAGGGAAGCTTCGCAAGGAAGCCCTGGAAGTCCTGGAGATCTGCAGGGATTACGGGATCGTTGTCTGCAAAGGTCATATGGACTTCGCGGAGACCGACGCTCTCTTTACGGCCGCGAAGGACATGGGGATCACCAAGCTGGTCAACACGCACCCCCTGTCGGATTCGTGGGGAGTCTTCACCATGGATCAGATCCGGCATCTCGCGGATGACCTCGGCGTTTACACCGAGATCGTCTTCAACAACCTGATGCCCAGACTGGGCGCTCTGGATCCCGCTGATTACGTGGATCTCGTGCACGATCTCGGCGCGGAGAGGATGATCCTCGGCACCGATCTCGCACAGGCAGTGGACATCAGTCCCAACGAGGGGACCCGTTTCTTCATCGCCCTGCTCCTGCAGTATGGCTGCACTAAGGAGGAGATCATTGCCATGGCAAGGACCAATCCGGCAGCACTGCTGGATCTGCAGTGACAGAACAGTTTCCGGGTGAGCACAGGCTCACCTGCTCAGTTCCAGAATGAGATCCATGATGCGCCCGGCAGCCTGGCTGTCGGGCGCTTCGTTCATGGCCTCGACGTACCTGTCCCTCTCCTCGAATACGGAGAGAACGGCGGGGACGAGCTGCGTCTCCATGTCCTCGTCCCTGACGACGCGGGAGAAACCCCTGCGCTCGAAGGAGGCGGCGTTCAGCAGCTGGTCACCGCGGCTGCCGCCGGTGGGCAGGGGGACCAGGATGTGCGGCTTCTTCAGGGCCAGGAGCTCGCAGATGGCATTGGCACCTGCCCGGGAGACCACCACGTCCGCGGCGGCCATGATGTGGGGGAGATTCGTGGTCACGTAGGCGAACTGCCGGTAACCGGGGGTGTCCTCCAGAGAGTCGTCCACCTTGCCGCGCCCGCAGAGATGCACGATCTGGAAGTGGGGCAGCAGTTCGGGAAGGTGCGCGCGGAGAGCCAGGTTGACGGATTCGGCGCCGAGACTCCCTCCCATGACGAGGAGCACCGGGCGATCGTCCGTGAATCCGCAGTATTCGAGACCGGTCGTTCTGTCCCCGTGGAAGAGCTCCTCGCGGATGGGCGTGCCGGTGAGGACGGCTTTGCTCGCCGGCAGATAGGCCAGAGTCTCCGGGAAATTGCAGCAGATCCTGTCGGCGCTGCGGAAGCAGAGCTTGTTGGCCAGGCCGGGGGTGAGGTCGGACTCGTGCAGGATGCACGGGATCTTCAGCGAGGCCGCGGCCAGGACCACGGGGACGCTGACAAAACCGCCCTTGGAGAAGACCACGTCGGGGCGGTGCTTCCGGAGGTAGGCATGCGCCTGTCCGAGCCCCTTGACGACCCGGAAAGGATCGGTAAAATTCTTCCAGTCGTGGTAGCGGCGGAGCTTGCCGGTGGCGATCCCTGTGTAAGGGATCCCCGCTTTCTCCACCAGCTCGCGCTCCATGCCCTTCTCGGAACCGACGTAGGAGACCTCGTAACCCGCCGCTTCCAGAAGAGGGAGCAGGGCCAGATTCGGTGTCACGTGACCGGCCGTGCCGCCGCCGGTGAGGACGATCTTTTTTGTTTTCTTTGTGGTGCCAGTCGCTTCAGCCATTTTAATCCTCCGCATTATGACGGATCGCAAAAGCATGCCCGGCGGTCAGCCGGGCGTTTTTGACTGTATCCATAGATCTCACATCGCTGCCAGTGCCTGCTTCAGCGCCAGCGAGAGCTGGTCGGGGCAGGACGTGGATTTGAAGCCGCAGCGTACGCCGGCAGTGCGCTCGATGACGTCCTCGGCCTTCATGCCCTGCACGAGGCGGCTGATCCCCTGGAGATTGCCGTTGCAGCCTCCCGTGAAGGAGACCTTGTTGATGGTGTGGTCCGGCGCGAGATCCACCTCGATCATGGTGGAGCAGGTGCCTCTCGTTCTGTAGATCATTTCTGTATTTCCTTTCTGAGCCCGCTGATTTGCAGTGGGACGATCTCTGATCCCTGAGTTCTCCCCTATCATAACGGATAATCATCGATCTGAAAAGCCCCGCGACAGGACATTCAGGAAGCACCTGTTTCATCCCTCCCCGCGCAGTTCCAGAAGCGCGGTGAAGAGGGCGGGATTGCCGCGGACCAGCAGGCAGAGCCTCTCCCTGGTGCGGGTGAGAGCTTCGTAGAGCAGGCCGCCGGAGAGGTCCTCCGGGTCGGAAGTGCAGAGGTGCTGCTCCTCATCGTAGGAAAAACGCTCGTCCATCAGGATCAGGACTCTGTCGTATTCGCGGCCGATGAGAGATTCGGCATCTGTATCAGCTATTTCCCCGGAAGCACACTGCTCCGGGACATTCAGGCAGATATAGCCGGCATCCCGGAACCAGGCGGCGATGGTCTGCGCCTCCGCCCCGTCAGCGGCATAGAGGACGTCGATACAGGAGAAATCCGTCTGCTGGGGCAGTGTCTGTTTCCTGTTGAACATCAGGCGGAGAAAGGTATAGACAGGCCGGTTGATGCGGATATTGCCGGAGAGCTCGAACCGCATGGTCGTATGCGCGTCGATGCGCGTCTCCGCCCGGAGCAGTGACTCTCCGCCGCCCAGGAGCCTGTGGGGGTCATGGGCCAGGATGCAGGGGATCCGCAGCTGCCGGGAGACCGCAGCGAGCCGGTCTATCTGGGCCGGCGTGAAGCGGTTGGCTTCGTCGCACAGGATGCAGGAGATATCCCGGAGTGCGTCGGGCTCCAGGAACTCGCCCAGTGCCTGATCCCGCGAGGAGACAAAACAGACATTGTGCAGCAGATCATCCATCCGGTGATGTCCCTCCCGCAGATGACCGCCGTACAGAAAGAGGACCTTTTTCTTCCTGGACAGCTCCATTCCCAGATCGAGAAGGAGAAGTGTCTTGCCGGTCCCGGCTATGCCCATCAGACTGATGAAGGGCGGGAGCGGTCCCCTGTCCTCCGCGAGCAGGTCCAGGATCTCCTGACGGAACTGGGACTGCTGGTTGGTCAGGAAATACTCGCCCCGAAGGAAACGGTCCGGATCCGCCACGGGGGAGATCAGGTAGTCTGCAGCCCGGAAATACTGGTCCAGTTCTCCGGGAACGCTGCCCTGCAGGACGGGCCGTTCCAGCTGCCGCAGCAGCTCCTCCATGGGCACACGGGCAAAATAGCCCCGCTCATTGAGCACATAGAGAGTGTCCGTGTCGGAGACGTACGTGTAGGAGAGGATAGTGCGTGAGATATGGGACAGATAATAGCGGTTCTGTTCCAGCTGGTGGCGTATACGATCCTCCGTGATCTCCTCGCTCTTCAGCTCGATATTGAGCACCAGGGACCGGTCGGGGGCCAGCTTGATGAGATCGAACTCCTTGCTGATGTGGTCGATGGTGTAGGAGAAGCAGAAGCCCTCCAACAGGGGCATCAGCGGGCCGGCCCCTCCGCAGATCTGCTCCAGAGAGTCAGTCAGCGCCCTCAGGGAGAGGATCTCATGGAGATTGAACCGGCGGATCGTCCGGCGCCCGGAGAGCATCTGCTCCATCCGGGAAAAATCCTTCTCTTCCTCTGCGCGGGAGAGAAGATAGAGGTTGAAGGCATGCATGGGAGTTCTCCTTGTCTTCCCGTTCGCTTTTCAGATGCTTCTATTATACTCAAAATACAGGATATGTTCATCACTCCTTCTCAAGGCGCTGCGCGCCTTCCATCACATGCACGATCGTACTGTACCTGCTTTCTTCAAGGGCAAGCGAGCATAGTTCAACACACAATAAAGGGGTGTCGCATTTGCGGCACCCCCTTTTGTACTGTCAATGCGTCTGCGGATCAGTTGAAGTACCTTCCCTTCTCGATGACCAGGTTCTGACCGGTCATGCAGCGGCTCATGTCGCAGGCCAGGAACAGGGCACCGTAGGCCATGTCGCGGGCGGGGATCATGCCGTCAAAGGACTCGTTGATGTAGTGGTTGGCATATTTGCGCATGCTGTTGCCTCCGGCGGAGACGGCCTTGTCCTGCACGAAAGCGCGGGAAGCTGCGGACTCAGTGAGGCCGGGGCACAGAGCGTTGATGCGGATGCCCGTACCGGCAAAACGGATCGCCATGTTCCTGGTCAGGGTGTTGAGCGCGCCTTTGGAGGAGGTGTAAGCTACGCCGTTGCCTGGCTTGAGGCCGTTGATGGAGGAGACGTTCACGATGACGCCTTCATCCTTGGGGATGAAATGCTGCGCAGCCTTGCGGCACAGCATGAAGGGACCGCGCAGGTTCAGAGCCAGCAGGTCATCCCACTGCTCGTTGGTGGTGGTCTCGATGGCGCTGGTGTCGCCTCGGCCCGCATTGTTCACCAGGATGTCCACGTCGCCGAAAGTTTCGATGGCCAGCGCAAAAGCTCTGTCCGCCAGGGTCTCGTCCGTGACGTCGCCCTGCATGGCGAGCGCTCTGCCGGGCAGACCCTTGGCATTGATCTCGTCAGCAGCCTGCTTCAGGACATCCTCCCGGCGGGAGATCATCACGACATTGGCGCCTTCTTCGACGAAGAGTTCGGAGATGGCGTAGCCGATGCCCTCACTGGCGCCGGTGACGATCGCTGTTTTCCCTTCCAACCAAAGTTTGTTCATAGAAGACTCCTTTCTGAACATAGATATAGTTTGTTTTAATATGAGCAATTATCATGCCCGAAAACGGAGTACCTGCCCGCTTTGCATAAACGGGGAACAAAGAGTATACTGGACTGTGCAGAGGCAGGGTCTGACATGCCATGACAGACAGGAACAGACACGAGGAAAGGGCAGGAACTGCATCCATGAACAAAGAGACAGAATGGCCGGCAGCGGAGCACATGGACCGGGAGGCGACGGGCAAGCACCTGGAACTCTATCTGCGCAGACTTTTCCGTATCGTCACACGCGACGGAAACATGCAGGATGCGGCGCTCCTTATGGTGGACGCACAGGGACGGCAGAAGCTGCTTCTCGGTGCGGAGGAACGCAGGGAGTACCTGGCATTGCGGCGCTTTGTGCACGACACGGTCTGGAACGAAGAGACAGCCGGTCGGAGCGCGGTGGTGCGGGGACTTGCCGGGAAATGCTCCTGCGTGTCAGAGGGGACCGAGAATGGAGAATGCCTGAAGGATATGGCGATCTATTTCCACCCCCTGCTCCTGACACCGGAGCAGGATCCGGATGCCGCCATCTGCTGTGGCGGGATCGCGGTCATCGTACCGCAGGAAGAGGCGTCGCCCAATTATCGGATCCTGGCAGCTTTTATCGCCCACGATCTGGTCATGAACCTGCATTTCCGCAGGACGAGTGACCGTCTCTTTGAGCGAAGCGGGGGCGGTGTGATCTCCGTGGATGTCCGCATGCGGGACGGGGAGATCATGATCACCTCCTGCAACGAAGCGCTGTTCCGGATCCTGGATGTGCCGGGCAGCCCGGCGGATTTTATCGGACGTCCGCTGAGCACGCTGCTCGATGATGCAAGGGTCAACCACCGCTTCCTGGAGATCGCATCGGGAACGGACAGGGTCGAAGACAGCCGCATGACGATCTCCGTCAGAGGGAACAGGATCCACTGCATAGTTTCAGCGGACCATTATTTCCAGGCAGCACTTCAGGTCAGGGCCACCACCTTTTTCATCACTACGGACAGGCAGATCTCCGGAAATATTGCCCGCAGGACCATGAATACGGCACTGCTGACCTTTGACGATATTGTAGGGCAGTCTACAGCTCTCCGGGCTTCTCTCCACAGGGCCCGCCAGATCGCCGGCGCTGAGAGCAACGTTCTGCTGATCGGGGAGAGCGGTGTGGGCAAGGATGTCTTTGCACAGGCGATCCACAACGGAAGCAGGCGCAGCAGCGGACCTTTTGTAGCCGTCAACTGTGCTGCACTGCCCCGGGAACTGATCGCCAGCGAGCTGTTCGGCTACGACGAAGGCGCTTTCACAGGCGCGAAGCGCGGGGGCAATATAGGCAAGTTTGAGCTGGCGGAGGGAGGCACTATCTTCCTGGATGAGATCGGGGATCTGCCACTGGAACTGCAGGGCATGCTGCTGCGGATCGTGGAGCAGAAACAGTTTTCCAGACTCGGGAGCAGCCGCTCCGTGAAGGTGGACACACGGATCATCTCCGCTACCAACGCGGACCTCCTCAAACTGGTGCGGGAGAAAAAATTCCGCGAGGATCTGTACTACCGCCTCAGCACCATGATGGTGACGCTCCCGCCTCTGCGGGAGAGGGAGGACGACGTGGTCCTGCTGGCGGAATACTTCCTGAGGAGGATCTGCGAGAGGACCGGGCGGGAGGAGATGACCCTGTCCGAAGCTGCCGCAGACCTTCTGCGCAGTCTGTCCTTCCCCGGCAATATCCGGCAGCTGCAGAATGCGATGGAGAGTATCGCACTGCTGTACCCGGGGGACAGGGTGATGCCGGATCATATCCTGAATACTATCCCGGAAGCGGAGCACCGCTCAGAGGATCTGTACAGAGACACCCGGTACGGAAATGCAGCCCATGTCCGGGGAACAGCCGACACATATACCGGCCGGATGCCGGTCCGGCATATGAAGCTGGATGCTGAACAGATCCGTGACGCCATCGAAAGATGCGGCAATAACAAGACGGCCGCAGCCCGTTTGCTGGGCGTCTCCATCCGCACTCTCTACCGGAGGATGGAACAGCTGGGGATGAAGGATTCATTCTGAGATCCTGCTGGCATGTCAGAGTGTGCCAGCGGCACATATACTATCAGGAACTGTTACAGAGGGCACAAAGTGAAAAACACTTCGCAGGGCTTTTGCCGGGTGTTTTTGCTCAGATCGGTCCTGTGTCACAGTTCCCTTTTTATGGCATGAGACTTGCTGTGAAATAAGGAAAAACGCAACTCGCGCAGAGGACCACCTCTGCGCACAGCCAGAGGAAAGGAGACAGAGCATGAAGATCGAAGATATGATCACTCCCGCACAGGATCCGGCAGGAAAACTGGCGGAATTCGCAGCTGACCTGAAATATGAGGATATCCCTGCGGAGCAGGCGGACTACATCAAGAGAGATATTCTGGATGCGATGTCCTCCATGCTCGGCGGATCCACCGGACCGGCGGTCGCACAGACCATGAACTATGTCCGCAGTATGGCGGACAGCGGCAAGGCCAGAGTAGCTGTTTTCGGTGACGCATTGCCGCCGACCCTGGCAGCCTATGCCAACGGCGTCATCGCCAGAGCAGTGGATCTGGGCGATACCGGCGTCACAGGCGGCCATGTCTGCGAGTGGATCGGTCCCACTCTGCTGGCCTACCTGTCCTACACGGATCAGAAGATCTCCGGCAAGGAGCTGATCACTGCCTTTGCAGCCGGTGCTGAGTGGGGCGCCAGGGAACACACCTGCATGCGCCTGCAGTACAACACCACCACTTCCCCCGGCGAGTGCGGCGGTTCCCGTTATGCGACCATCGCCCTGGCCAAACTGGCCGGCCTGAACAAGGAGCAGATCTGGGACGCGGCCGGCATGTCCTTCCAGGCACATGCCGCTACCACGCAGCAGAAATACAACGAGGGCACGCCTGATGTGCGGCTGCAGCACGGATATGTCTCCTCTGACGCCATTACCGCGGTGGAACTGGTCAAGCAGGGCCTGCCCAGTGTCCACGGCATCTACATGGGTGTCGGCGGCGCTCTGAAGAACTGCACGCACGACGACATCCTGGGACCCGATTTCCTGGTCGCGGATCTCGGCAAAAAGTGGGTATGGAAAGATAACATCACCAATAAACTGTATGGTGGCTGCTACTACAACCACACCCCTATTTTCGGCATCCTGAACCTGATGAAGGACAATGGCATCTCGAAAGAGGACATCGAATCTATCCACATCACCACCAGCATGGGCTGCCGCTGCACTACCAATCCGATCGAGGAGAAGCAGTATCCCAGGACCCCCGAGGAGGCCCTGTTCTCGAATCCTTACGCCTCTACCTATGCGATCTTCACCGGAGACTGCTTCATCGACGCATTCCACGAGGACAACTATGAGAAGATGATGGCGGATCCGGAGTTCGTGGAGTTTATGAAGAAATTCTCCTACACATCCACGCCGGAGATCACGACTGCGTTCGATAACTATCCGATCGAGATCACGCTCAAGGACGGCCGGAAGTTCTCCAAAGTGGAAGGAGACCTGCCGGGCAATCAGAAGAACCCTATGACCTGGGAGCAGGCCATCGCCAAGTTCGAGAAGGTGCAGAAGTTCTCCGCCGTGGATCTCGGCAAGGAGAAGTATGACAAGGTCATCGAGATTTGCAGGGACCTCGAAAATGTGGAGGACGTCAGGGTACTGTTCGAGGCCATGGTTCCGTGATCACCGCAGACTGTCGGCACTGAGTGAATACAAAATACCGCGCAGGGAACTCTTCCCTGCGCGGTTTTAAGAAAGGCAAGGACATGAAAGACATATTAAGTGACATCAAAGTAGTGGAACTCTCCACAGCCGCCGCGGGCCCCTTCTGCGGAGAGGTGCTGATCGAGTACGGCGCGGACGTAGTGCTGGTGGAGACCGTCAAGGGCGTGGAGACCAGAGGGACGCCGCAGTTCGCCTACATGAACAGCGGCAAAAGGCCCATCGCTATCAACCTCAAGACCGAGAGCGGCAAGGAGGCCATGTTCAAGCTGCTGGAGACAGCGGATGTCTTCCTGAGCAACTACCGCTACCGGGCACTGGTCAAGCTGGGCCTCTCCTACGAGGAGCTGGAGAAGAAGTTCCCGAAGCTGATCTATGCTTACGTCACAGGTTACGGAGATACCGGCGCCATGAAGGATGACCCCGGATTTGACAACACGGCCTTCTGGTGCAAGAGCGGTCTGCTGAACGACATGGCGGATTCCAGCTGTGATCCGGTCCTGCCGCCCACCTCCCCGAGCGGCGTCGGTGATATCATGTCCGGCACAGTCCTGGCACTCGGTGTGATCGCAGCGATCCGTCGACGTGACAAGACCGGCAAGGGAGGCCGTGTCAGGACTTCTCTTCTGAACATGGGCCTTTACTGCAACTTCTCCCAGATGTTCCTGAGCCAGTACGGGACCAAATATCCCAAGACCCGCTACGTGCCAAACAGGGCGCTGTCCAACAGCTACGCGGCCAAAGACGGCTGGATCTACCTGATCACGCTGAACTTCCAGAGGGATTTCCCGAAGCTGATCACAGCGCTTGGCAGACCGGACCTGGTGGGCGATCCCCGGTGGAAAAACATCCACGACACGGAGGGCCAGAACAACCCGGACGCGCAGGCGCTGTGCCGGATCCTGGAGGAGTGCTTCAGCAAGTTTACGATCGCGGAACTGAAGCAGATCTTTGACGAGATCCAGATGGCGCTGGGCATCTATTCCAGCACCGAAGACGCCCTCAGGGACCAGCAGGCCTGGGACAACGGGTTCCTCTATAAGATGACTAACTGGGACGGGAAGGAAGTGATCGCGCCGGCGTTCCCGGTACGGATCGACGACGCGGTCCCGATGGTCCGCACCGCTCCCGGCGAGCTGGGCAGTTACACGAGGGAGTGCATGCAGGGTCTGGGCTACAGCGACGCTGAGATCGAGGCGATGATGGCGGAAGGCGCTATCCGATAAGAGAAGGGGATCTACAGACTCCGGAGAGAGCCTTCTCCTGCACTGCGCAGGCAGGGGATTCACTCCCCGTAATTTGAATAAGAGGAACACACCCCGATCATCTCCGACAGGAAGAGTTGAGCCGCACGGCTCAGCTCTTTCTTTTTCTTCCAGAGGAGGATCTGGGAGCGATAGCGCTCCGGTCTGACAGGCAGAAAGCGGAGAGGAGATCCCTCTCCTGTGTAGGTCAGACCGTCGATGGTCAGCGCGATCCCAATGCCTGCCTGTACGAAGCGGGAGACATTGTAGATCAGATTGCCGTAGCCGACGATGTTTGCCGCATCCGCGGGCAGGCCGAACAGCCTGGACAGGGTATGGCGGTCCAGGGACCGCGGAGCCACCATGATCAGAGGATAGGATGCCAGATCCTCCGCGGTCACGAATCCTTTCTCTGCAAGGGGGTGATCAGCTGTGGTCAACACACCCAGGCGTTCTCTCGCAGGTACACGCAGATGTCGGTAGTTCTCCAGGCTCACCGGTTCAAACAGCAGCCCGAAATCCAGTTCGTCGCTGTCCAGACGGCTCAGGATGGAGGCGGAGTTGGCGCTGTGGATCCGGAAGAGAACGTCGGGGTGGGCCTTCAGCAGGTTCTTCATTGCGGAGGCCATTAGATCGACGGTCCTGCTCTCTCCTGCACCGATGGACACTTCACCGGTGATCTTCCGGTCCCTGTTCCGGAACTCGGAGGATGTCTCGTCCACCATGGCCAGGATCTCCGAAAACTTCTTATAGAGATGGCGCCCGTCCTCGTTGAGTACGGTCCTGCGGTTCGTGCGCTCGAACAGGAGACAGCCCAGTTCCTTCTCAAGGTCGGCGATCTGACGCGACAGGGTGGGCTGCGTGACATGCAGGATCTCCGCGGCGGTCGTCATGTTCTCCTCCTGTGCCACGATCATAAAATAGCGCATCGTCCGGATGTCCATCCTTGCCCTCCTTTGAAATACGTTTTTATTATGACTACATTAAAAATATAACAATTTCAGATTTCAATAAAGAGCAGATATACTGATTACATAAGGAGTCCGTTATCTGTCATCTCTGGCCAAGGAGGTCCGCTATGCTGACAAGAGAAGAGAAAGAAAAACTTGCTGTCAGGATCTTCCCTCGCTGCCTGGAGGGGTATTACCTGGAGCCGCAGCCCATGCCGGAATTCTACAAACAGTACTGGGAGGCCTGCACCAAAGAGAGTGTCGAGATCCCCACTTCCGCAGGCACAACTAAGCTCTACATCATCCGTACGGCGGAGAGACCGGCGGAACCGCAGCCGGTCATCCTCCACTTCCCCGGCGGCGGTTTCCTGATCCCCCATATGGACAAGGAGATGTGGCTGTGCAGCCTGCTGGCCTGTGAGGCAGGGGCCGTGGTCGTGGACGTAGTCTATCACACATCTCTGTTCGTCAGTTACCCTGTACCTGTGGAGGAGGCCTATGCAGCTCTGCAGTGGGTCATAGCCAATGCGGGATCCCTGGGCATCGATCCCACCCGGATCGCCTGCGAGGGAAACAGCGCCGGCGGCAACCTCTCCATCGCGACCGCCCTCAAGTCCAAAGGCGACACCTATCGGCCGATGGCACTGGCCCTGTCCTATCCTGTCACCGACCAGTGCACACCGCCCGACCAGAAGCGGGACGCTTATGACACCCTGATCCTCCCGCCCAAGATGAAGATCTACAACGACCTGTACGCGGACGATGAGGACAAGAAGAGCATCTACGTCTCCCCCGTGCTGGCCACCGCAGAGGACCTGGAGGGTTTTCCTGAGACCATGATCATGACGGCAGGCAAGGACAACATCCGTCATGAGGACGCGCAGTTCGCCTGTGTCCTGCACCTGGCCGGTATTCCCGTACACATGCACTGTTACGTGGGGGAAGTTCACGGCTTCTCCATCGAAGGGATCGGCAGAGGATATGAGGCGAATCTGGAGCTCGCGCATTTCCTGAAGTGGAAGTTTGAGAAGTGACACCTGTGACAGAGGAAAGGGCAGATCCGGTAAACCTGTACCGGATCGTGCCCTGAACGTACCATCCGCACGATGCCCGTTCCGGCCCTGCAGGCTGAAACGGGCATTATACTTGCTGTATTCTGGGAGAAGGGTATTTTTGCGCACAGGAGCATAAAGGAGGCACAGAATGAAGGTAGAAGACATTCTTACACCGGAGCAGGATCCCTCGGGAGTCATGGCGGAGTTCGCAGCGAATTTGAAGTTTGAAGATATCCCTGCCGATCTCGTGGAGTACATCAAGAGGGACATCCTGGATGCGATGAGTTCTTTCCTGGGCGGCTCCACCGGCCCCAATATGGATACCGTCATGGAATCCGTGCGCTCCTACGGCGTGAACGGCTGCGGAGGCGGTCGTGTCCTGGTCTTCGGGGACCGTCTGCCGGAGACGCTGGCTGCTTTCGCCAACGGGACCATGGCGCGCGGTGTGGACCTCGGTGATACGGGTGTGACCGGCGGCCACGTCTGTGAGTGGGTCGTGCCGACCCTGCTGTCGGCCCTGAAGCGCGTCGGGAGACCGGTGAACGGCAAGGAGTTCATCACGGCCTTCCTGGCCGGCGCGGAGTGGGGGACCAGGGAGCACACAACTGTGCGTCTGCAGCCCAACAACAAGCTGGTGCCCGGTGAGTGTGCCGGCAGCCGCTATGCTGTCGTCGCCCTGGGCAAAATGTACGGTTTTGACAAGGAGCACATCTGGGACGCCGTAGGCGCCGCCTACAGCATCACGAGCATGACGACCCAGCAGAAGGCCATCGAGGGCAAGCCCGACGTGCGGCTGCAGCACGGGTATTTTGCCTCCAATGCGGTGCAGATGTGCGACCTGATCAGCCGGGGGCTGCCCAGTGTCCACGGCATTTATATGGGCCAGTCCGGCCTGCTCAAGAGCATCTTCCATCACAACATTGAGAGCCCCGACGTGCTGACGCAGGACCTGGGGAAGAGATGGCTCTTTCAGGAGAACATCACCAACAAGCTCTACGCTGGCTGCTACTACAATCACACGGCCATGTACGGTGTGCTGACCCTGATGAAAGAGAACGGCCTGAAGCGGGAGGATATCGCCGGGATCCACGTAGTCACCTCTCCGGCCGGCGAGCTCACCTGGGTGCCCCGCGACATCAAGTATCGCCCCGCGACACCGGAGGGCGGCATGTTCTCGACGCCGTATTCTCTTGCCAGGGCGGTCTTCTACGGGGACTGCTTCCTGGATGCCTACGAGCCCGAGCACTTCAGGCACAACATGGAGGATCCGGAGTTCCTTGCCTTCATGGACTGCATCACACAGTCCGTCGATCCCTCGATCAAACCTGCCTTCGACGACTATTATGTGACCATCCGCACGCAGGATGGCCGGGAGTTCACCCGCCAGGTCTGCGACACGCCCGGCAATCAGAAGAACCCGATGACCTGGGAGCAGGCCATCGACAAGTTCAGGAAGTGTCAGAAGTATTCCGCCGTGGACCTGGGGCAGGAGAAATACGAGAGAGTCATAGAGATCTGCAAGGATCTGGAGAATGTCGAGGATATGACAGTGCTGGTGGAGGCGATGACACCGCCTTTGGCCCTGTAACGTGAACATAGATCTGTCTCCTTTCCTGAATGCTGCCGGGCAGACCGGCTTCAGTGTGCGCCACACACTGTCCCACCCGTCAAAAATGTGTCGGAAAATGCGACATGCCAAAACAGGACTGAGCACAGAAAAAAGTGTGCCTAAACTGCATGTTGACACACTTGTCTGAGGAGTCTTTCCCCAGGACAGATCAGATAAAGGAGGGAGACTATGGGGGGGAAAAATTTTTTTCAGCAGGGACATAAACCATTATAAGTGGAATCTAATACCAATTTTCATGATTTATGGATCACGGAGGGCAACGAAAGGACCGAAATTGCTCCAACTGTAAAAAAACTGGCACAAGAGATGCTCTAATAGTGCACAGAACAATAAAGGAGCCGCAAGGCACACAAAGAAAGGGGTACTCCATGGTTAACGAGAGACTCAAAAATCTGAATGAGAAGTTCATCAACCAGAGCTGGCAGCCCACCTCGGATGACTACAGAGCGATCGCTCCGCAGGAAGACGAGATGAACTACACCTTCAACTATTCCCGCATGGTGGATGGCAAGGTGACCCTTATCACCGGCGCTTCCGACGGTATGGGCTTCAAGATGGCGGAAGTCTACGCGCAGCATGGCGCCAAGGTCATCATGATCGCCCGCCGCGCAGCCAAGCTGGAAGCCGCTGCCCAGAAGATCCGTGACCGCTTCGATTATGCCGAGGTCTGCACTTTCGCGATGGATGTCACAGACACAGAGAAGATCAAAGAACTCTTTGCCTGGATCAAGGAGAAATTCGGCCGCCTCGACGTCCTGGTCAACAACGCCGGCGCAGGTGATCCCTACATCGCTGAGACTCCTCCGGATGAGGATGTCGACTGGTACATCGACCTGAACCTGAAGGCTCCCGTCCGCTTCACCCGTGAAGCCCTCAAGATCATGCTGCCTCAGAACTACGGCCACATCGTCAACATCTCCTCCATCAACGGCACACGTCCCCTCTGCGGCGCTGTGTATTCGGGTGCCAAGGGCGGCCTGAACAACTGGACCAAGGCTGTCGCCATCCGCTGCGTCGGCACGAACATCAACTGCAACGTCGTGGGCCCCGGCTTCACCGTGACTCCTCTGGCTCTCGGTCAGGAAGACAACAACTACGGTCTGGACAAGGATCCCAATGCCAAACCCAAGACCGTCGACTATCTGCCGATCCTTCACAAGAAGTCTGTCAGGAACGTCCCGACCTTCTGCGTCGACCAGGCACACCTGGCCCTGTTCCTCGGCTCCGATCTCGCCCGCTGCATCACCGGCCAGATCATCAACTGCGACAACGGACAGTACCTGTAATAGCGACGAGTCCATGCACACGGATACTGACGGAAGTCCGGGGCATGCTTGCATGCACAAGGGATGACGTCAGTATCCGTGTATATGGCGACCGCCAAACATGAGCAGCCACGCCACGCGAAGCGGGGCGAAGGCGGCGTCAGCCGCCGGGTGCGAATGAGGCGGGTGCGCATGGACGAGGAGCGAGGCAATTCAGCCTCTGTCCGCCGAGAGTCTCAGAATGCGAAGCATTCTGAGACGGGTGCTGTAAAACAACTCAGAACTTTTATGTAACCATTCATCACAACATAGAAAGGGGAAGATGCCATGAGCAAACTCACCAACAACGGGGTGGTGGTCATCCATATCATTATCTGGATCCTGGCCTTTGCGCCGTCCTTCATCCCGGCACTCAACACCCTTGAGCCCCACATTCTGGGTCTGCCCTTCGTGGTGTTCTGGGAGATCTTCGTCTGGGCTCTCCAGGTGGCGATGCTGTTCATCACAGCCAAGTATGTCTGGGATCCCTTCGATAACTACAAAAAACCTTCGGAAAGGGAAGGAGGTGACCAGGCATGAGCGGAATGGTAGTAGTTGGTCTGGCACTCGTTGTTCTGTATGGCTTCATGCTGATCGGTATTGCTCTCTGGTCAGCGAAGCGTGACGCTGCCTCTGTTGCAGGCGGCAAGACTTTCTTCCTGGGCACCGGCATCGGCGGTATCGTCCTGCTGTTCTCCATGATGGCGTCCTCGTTCTCCACATGGGTCATCATGGGCTGCCCCGTCACCACCTATAACACCGGCTGGCAGTGGATCGCCCTCGTCACCCTGTACCAGATGACCCTGACCATCATCGGCGGTTATCTCGGACCGAGAATGTGGGTCCTGCGTCAGGAGTACGGCTACATGACCGTCGGCAACATGTTCGCGCATTTCTTCAAGAACAATGCCGTCCGTTACATTCTGGTCGTCGGCACCGTCCTCGGACTCGGCGCCACCACCGTTGCACAGTTCAAGGCCATGGGTCAGTCCATCTCCACCATGACCGGCGATATGCTCCCCGTGTGGATCTGCTCCCTGTTCCTGTATTTCATCATCCTGATCTACGCCTGCATCGGCGGTTTCAAGGGTGTCGCTCTCGTTGATACCGCACAGGGCATCCTGTTCACCGTCATCCTCTGGGGCGGCCTGCTGATAGCTCTGTTTAAGGCGGGCGGTTTCGCCACCATGTTCAACAACGTCGCTGCGATCGACGGCGGCAAGTGGATCCTGTTCACTCCTGTCGGAGCTGCGGAGCCCATCTGGAACTTCTCCACGGCTTTCTCCTTCTGCGTCGTCGCCACGGTCGGCGGTTTCTTCAGCGCCGGTTTCCTTCTGAGGTACTTTGCTTCCACAGACACCCACGCCATCATCAAGAACACGATCTGGTTCCCGATCCTGGTCTCCATCGGTGTTTCCACCTCCGGCGGTCTGGTCGGCCTGAGCGCAAGGTATTTCATCAACTCCGGCATGATCCCGGCTGACATCAACATCAACTCCATCTTCCAGGAGACGCTGTCTCACCTGACGACTCCCTGGTGGCAGGTCATCGTCGTGATGGGCGTTCTGGCTGCTGGTCTTTCCACCGTCGCCGGCAACATGACCGGTGCTGCCAACAACATCGTTTACGACTTTATCCACATCATCAAACCTGAGATCGATGATAAGGGACTCAAGAAATATGGCCGTGTCGTGCTTGCGATCGTCATGTTCATCGTGTGGTTCTGCTCCGTGAAATCCACCGGTGCGGTCACTGCCCTTGTCCAGCTCTCCACTGCGTTCTACATGAGCGCCATGTTCCCCTTCGCGACCATGTTCTGGTGGAAGCGCGGAACGACCATCGGAACGATCGCAGGTATGATCGGTCTGCTCGGCGGCGTCAGCCTGACGACATTCTTCATCACACCGCCTTTCGGCTTCACTGCCGGCTTTATCGGAATGCTGATCGGTCTGCCGCTTTACATCATCGTGTCCCTGGCCACCAAGCCCATGACACAGGAAGAGCGCAACGCCTACTTCAAGCCCCTGATCGAGGGCAAGAGCTACGACAAGACCAACGTCGGCTGATCAAAAGGACCGTCTGTCAGGAAGGCGTTATCGCATCAAGTTGATCCATACTTAAGTGATTCCCCGGGGACGCGATACTGCTTCTGTATTGTCTCCGGGGAATTATTTGTGTAATGCATTCCGATGTGACAGTTCCTTCTGATATAATCTCATTATAAACAGCACACTGGGTAAGAGCCTTTTTTCAAGGGGGGAGGAGTCCACCATGACCGCAAGGATCCTGAAGGTCGTTATTCCACTGGCCATCGCGGCAGTGATCGAGTATCTGTTCCGCTTCCAGTATGCGCTTTTTGCAGGAGAAAACGGCCAGAAGATCGCCATCGCTCTCTTTGGCGTTCAATACCTGAGCATCGCCTATGTCTTCATGTCCGCGTTCGTGGCGCACCAGAGAAAAAAGATCGCCGCCCGGAATGCGGCCGCCGCTTCGGCAGCCGCTGAAAAAAAGGCAGCAGAGCAGCAGGCACCGGCAGCAGAGGAGCAGCCTGCGGACGGGCAGAACTGATACCGGGTGACAGAAGATGGAGATACGGACACTTCGCTATTTTCTGGCAGTGGCCCAGGAGAGGAATTTCACCGCAGCAGCGGCTTCCCTTCACATCACGCAGCCGACCCTGTCCAGGCAGATCATGGATCTGGAGGAGGAGCTCGGCCAGACACTGTTCGTGCGGTCCAAAAAAGCTATCTCCCTGACCCAGGAGGGACAGCGCTTCCGCCAGTACGCGGAGGACATCCTCACTCTGGTCGGCAGGGCCGAACAGGATATGCATTCCTCGGAGGAAACGATCACTGGGGAGATCCATATCGGCGGCGCGGAGAGCGAGGCTGTGCGGGAGATCCTGCGGATCCTGAAAGAGCTCCGGCGGGACCATCCAGGCATACGGCTGTACATGCGGACCATCCCCATCATGGCAGCGCTGGAGATGCTGGATGCGGGGCTGCTCGATTTTGCCGTCATCCTGAGTGACCATGTGGACGAAAAGTATCATTCGATCACTCTCAGCCACCGCGAAAAATGGGGCCTCCTGATGCCGAGAAGTTCGCCCCTTGCCGCCAGGCGCAGGCTCGCGGTGGAGGACCTGAGGGGACTGCCGCTGCTGCTGCCGGGGAGCCCCCGGAGTTACGGCGGCCTGGCTGACGATGAGGTGTATACCGTCGTCGGCCGCTACGATCTTTTCTTCCTGGGAGCCCAGATGGTGGAGGAGGGACTGGGATACGCATTGGGTATCATGAGCCGTTTCCACAGGCAGCATCATCCTGATCTCTGTATCCGCGAGGTATCGATCCAGGACGATCTGAGCCTGCACCTTGTCTGGAAGAAGAATACTGTTCAGACGAAGGCGGCGGCGGAGTTCCTGCGCAGGTTCCGGGTCGCGAATGCACAGCTCCGGGAGGAAGCGGCTAGATTTGTGCAGATTAATGAACAAAACAATGCTTTGCAGGCATGAAAATCAAATACGATAGGTATTGGACATTTATGGGAAATAACAGAATAATGGAATCATACAGGTACTGCCAGATCCCAGGACCTGTGTACAGGAATAAGACTGCTGTTTATCCGGCTGCAGTCCATAACACGACCACATCAGCAGAACAGAACTATTTCAAGGAAAGGAGCGGCAAATGGTCAACGAAAGATTGAAAAACCTCAACGAGAAGCACATCAACCAGAGCTGGCAGCCCACCTCGGATGACTACAGAGCCATCGCCCCGCAGGAGGAGGCGTGGAACCTGACCTTCAATTACAGCAAGGTCGTGGACGGCAAGGTCGCCCTCATCACCGGCGCTTCCTACGGCATGGGCGCCAAGATGGCGGAGCTGTATGCCCAGCATGGCGCCAAGACCATCATGGTCGCCCGCACCCCTGATAAGCTGGAGGCCACTGCCGCTGAGATCCGCAAACTCTTCGATTATGCCGAAGTGTACACCTTTGCTGCGGATATCATGGACAAGCAGAAGACCAAAGAGCTCTTTGCCTGGATCAAGGACAAGTTCGGACGTCTGGATATCCTCGTCAACAATGCCGGCGGCGGCGATCCCTGCACTGCCGACACTGCAGATGAAGACATCATCGACTACTATGTGGAATGGAACCTCAAAGCGCCTATGCGCTTCTGCAAAGAGGCCCTGAACATCATGCTGGAGCAGAACTACGGCCACATCGTCAACATCTCCTCCATCAACGGCACACGTCCTCTCTGCGGCGCTGTCTATTCCGGCGCCAAGGGCGGCATCAACACCTGGACCAAGGCTATTGCCATCCGCTGCGTCGGTACCGGCGTCAACTGCAATGCCCTCGGACCCGGCTTCACCGTGACTCCCGCGGCTCTGAACCAGGAAGACAACAAGACCAAGACCGGCGCGGCGGCTGTCGCCCGCAGTGTCGACTACCTGCCGATCCTGCACACCAAGTCCACCAGGAACGTCCCCACCTTCTGCATCGATCAGGCACATCTGGCCCTGTTCCTCGGCTCCGACCTCGCCCGCTGCATCACCGGTCAGGTCATCAACTGCGACAACGGTCAGTATCTGTAAAAACATTTCCAGAAGAATCCTTGCTGGCTTAATAGAAGCGCAGCCGGAAAGCTTGCTTTCCGGGCTGCGCTTTTTTCAAAGCAAATATATCTCTGGCATGCATTTATCACTATCACAGAAGCGGAATCGCGGACACTGCGAGGAACATATAGAGACACTGTCAGGCACACTACAGGCACGTTTTCGACACATAAATGACGTGATCCACAGGCACCGCACAGGAAAAATCAGCCAACAGTCATCAAAACACCTTCAAATCTTAGCATAATGACTTCATAAACCTTCTGGCACGGAAAATGCTATATATAAAAAACAAGTATAGGTTCGGTAACCAGCCTGTCATTACAACCACCATGTTATACTAAACTATTCTGCCAGGAGGGATCAGAGATGAAGTATGCATTCGCAACAGACGAGCAGAGAGAATTTGTAGAAGGTGCCTATAAGATCGTCGAAAAGGAGCTGAAGCCCAGGATCGAAGAATATGAGGCGGCAGACGGCGGCCTCGGCGTCTATCCCATGGATGTCCATCAGAAACTGGTGGAGGCCGGGTATTATGGCATGTCCATCCCGGAGGAGTACGGCGGACTCGGTTTTGATATGCTGACCCAGGGCCTGATCATCGAGGAGATCGGCCGGATCGATGCGGGTTTTGCGTTCGCTTTCGCCGGCTCATGCTGCTATTTCGACCGCATCCTCGCTACGAAGATGCCGGAAGAGGAGAAACAGATGTGGGCCGACAGGATCCTGAGCGGCACGATGGGCGCCTTCTGCCTGACCGAGCCCGGCGCAGGCTCCGATGCCGCCGCCATGCTCGCCTCCGCCGTACACGATGACGCCGCCGGAGAGTGGATCATCAACGGGACCAAGTGCTTTGCCTCCAACTCCCCGAATGCGGAATATTTCATCGTTTTTGCCTGGACGGACAAGAGCAAGCGCGCCAGTCAGGGTGTGACCGCTTTCTTCGTGGAGAAGGAACGCGGCGTCAAGATCGGCAAGAAAGAGAACAAGATGGGCCTGCATCTCTCCGAGACTGCTGACGTCATCTTTGAGGATGTGAGAGTGCCGGATGACCATGTGATCGGCGAGCCAGGCCGTGGATTCGGTGTCGCACTGGGCGGCATCAGCGGCGCCGGCGCAGTCGTCAACTGCTGCCCGTGCCTCGGCATGTCGCAGGCAGCGCTGGATGAGTGCCTGGAATATGCTAAAGTCCGCCGCCAATTCGGCAAGAGGATCGTGGACCAGCAGGCTGTTGGCTTTATGATCGCCGATATGGAGATGCGCACACAGGCAGCCAGAGCGATCGTGTACGATGCCCTGCGCGCTGCAGATGAGGGGATCAAGACCGATCTCGATCTGATCATCAAGTGCTACGTCACCGACTGCACGATGCAGACTACCATGGATGCTGTACAGGTCTGCGGCGGCTACGGCTACATGAAGGATTATCCCTTCGAGCGGTATATGAGAAATGCCAAGATCTTCCAGATCTTCGGCGGAACCAACCAGATCAAGCGCAAGAATCTGATCAGGGCCATGGCCGGCAGAGATACGGCTAAATAATACGGGAACAGGATTCGAAGGACCGGGAAGGCGGCGGACTGCGTACGGCATTCCCGGGTGCGGATACAGAACAGATACAGACGGGTCTCATGAAGGGAGAGAAAATGAGCAAAGAGAAAATCGGATTCATCGGACTGGGAACTATGGGATTTGCCATGTGCCACGGCCTCTACAAGAGCGGCTACACCATGATCCTGCCCACCTACAGGCGTGAGATCGACCAGAGCGCGGGCTTCATTCCGCTCGCTCCCACTCTGGAAGCCAAGATCGCTCTCTACGACGAGATGCTGGCGAACGGCTGTGAAGGCGCCGAGAATCCTGCCGACCTCTTCAAGAAGAGCGATTACATCATGATCAGCATGCCCACTTCCCGCCAGGTGGAGATGAACATGTACGGCGACGAGGGCATCCTTGCCAACGCCCGTCCCGGCACGGTGGTCATCGACCTGACCAGCGCGGACGCCTCCAGCACCAAAAAACTGGCTGCAGAGTGCGAGAAGAAGGGCATCGAGATGATCGACGCACCTGTCAGCGGCGGCCAGGAAGGCGCCACCAAGCAGACCCTGGCGGTCATGGTCGGCGGCAAGAAGGAGACCTTTGAGAAAGCACGCCCCATCCTGGAGACCATCGGCGATCCGAAGAAGGTGACCTATGTCGGTCCCAGCGGTGCCGGCGATGCCATGAAGTGCTGCAACAACTTCCTGTCCTGCACCAATCTGCTGGCCACTGCAGAGGCTCTGACCGTGGCAGCCAAAGCGGGCATCGATCCCCACGTAGCGGTGCAGGTCATCCAGGGCAGCGGCGGACGCTCCCACGCCACGGAGTACAAGGTGCCCAACCTCATCTTCACCGGCCAGGGCATGAACATGGCCGTTGACCTGATGATGAAGGATATCGGCCTCTACAATGGCCTCGCCAAGGACACCAAGGTGCCTCACTTCTACGGCAACCTGTCCTACGAGATGTTCAACCTTCGCTCCTCCGAAGGCCAGGGCATGATCGATTTCAGCACCGTCGTCCGTCAGTTCGAGGACTGGACCGGGGTCAAACTGTTCGATCTCAACAACGCAGAATAATACAAAACAGAGAGCACATCCCCCTGTCGGCACATGAGTCGGCAGGGGGATGTGAGATACAGCACCAAGTCCCGGACCGCTGCGCGGGCCGGGACTGTGGGCGTACAGGGG
>CAMOJW010000002.1 GCA_946617225.1 uncultured Lachnospiraceae bacterium | reverse complement strand
CTTCCAGCTTGAACACAGAGTAGGCCGATACGATGCCGCTGTTGGGCAGGCCGAACACGATGCTCTGGGAGAAGTTCCAGGCCGTATGGGCCCAGATGGCGGTCCAGAGACTGTCGAAATAGTAGACGATCAGCGAGAACAGGACACCGATCTCAAAGACCTGCAGGATGCCCAGCGGGGTCACGCCCGGATTGCCCAGGTGCAGCGCCGCGAATACCAGCGAATTGACGAGCACGGCTATCGCCGGCCAGCGGTATCTCCTGCGCAGCTTCTGGTACAGATAGCAGCGGTCCACGATCTCCTCCGCGCCGGACTGGATGAAGACGCAGAGCAGGAAGGCAAAGAAGATCGTCGGCTCAAAGGCGTTGAAGCTGAGCTTGATGTCCCCCTGCAGCACCGACATGAGGATGCAGAATCCGTTCATGCCGCCGCCCAGCAGAATGCCGACGAGGATCGACCGGATATTGTTGCCGTGCCCGTTGTAGAAGAATGCCTTCCACATGGGCCAGTTGCTCCTGAAGATCGTGATGAGCAGGATGAAAGCGATCCAGATCCCGATGAACTCAAAGTACATGCTCAGGAAGGTGGTGACACCTTCATCAGCGGAGAAGGAGCCGAGCCATGCGGCGACCGGCGTATAGGCGAACAGGATCCCCTTTAAGACCTCGCCCAGCACCATCAGCCCAATGGAGAGGACCACTGCGATGGGCAGG
This sequence comes from uncultured Lachnospiraceae bacterium, assembly GCA_946617225.1. Classification (GTDB taxonomy): domain Bacteria; phylum Bacillota; class Clostridia; order Lachnospirales; family Lachnospiraceae; genus CAG-791. The sequence goes on along the minus strand of CAMOJW010000002.1, from coordinate 40,832 downwards.
ATGTCCGTCCATTTGCCGGATGCGCGGCGCCAGCCCTTTTTGGCGGGCTCCGCCGGCTGCTCCTCTTCGGGCTGTTCCTCCGCCGGCTTAACCTCTGCAGGCTGTTCCTCTTCAGGCTGCACCTCTGCAGGCTGTTCCTCTGCCGGCTGTTCCTCTGCCGGCTGCTGCGTCACCTGCTCCGGAACACTTTCCGTCGGGGAAACAGGTGCTTCCTGCGGCTCCTCCCGGGGCACGCTCCACGTGTCCGCCGGTGTCAGGTCCGGCGTCTCCGCCGGGATCTCCGCAGGCTCCTCCACCGGACCGTTCTCCGGCAGATCCTCAAAAGGCTGCTTCTCGTTATCCATTGCTTGTACCCCTTTCCATAACTGCTCTGCTCAGACCGTTCAGCAGGAGCTGAAAGCCGTTATTGACCGGCCGGTGCTGACGCCTTCCGGTCCTCTCACGCCCACGTTCCGTTCCTGAAGATCGCCGTCACGCTTCCGTCGGGCCGGACACCGTCGATGTACAGATCGTCCGCGCCGACCATGAAATCCACATGAATGATGGAGTCGTTAATGCCCTGCTCCCTGGCCTGGTCCATGGACAGATCGTCTCCGCCCGGCAGCACTTCCTTGAAGCCCATGCCCAGCGCGCAGTGGCAGCAGGCATTCTCGTCGAACAGTGTCTCATAGAAGAGGAACCCGCACTGGTTCACGGGGCTCTCTTTGGGCACCAGGGCCACCTCGCCCAGCATGGAGGCGCCTTCGTCCATGTGGATCATCTGCTCCAGAAGATCCTGCCCCTGCTCCGCATGGCAGGAGACCGCCCGGCCGTTCTCAAAGGTGATGGAGAAACCGTCGATGATCTGGCTGTTCCAGGACAGGGGCTTGACCGCCACCAGCGTCCCCTCGCATCTGCCCGCGATCGGGGAGGTGAAGATCTCCTCCGTGGGCATGTTGGGGATATAGAACACGCCGTTCCTGTTATTGACGGCACCGGCGCCGGCCCATTTGGCCCCGGGGATCAGGTCCACGGTGAAATTCGTGCCGTTCGCGCTCCTGTACCGAAGGGAGGAGAATCCCTGCGCGTTGAGCCAGGCGGCCTTCTCTTCGATAAAATCGGTGTGCGCCTTCCACTCTGCCACGGGATCGTTGTCCTCCCGGATGCGCACTGTTTTGAGGATGGCGTCCCACAGTCTGTCCACGGCATCCTCCGCGCCGGGGAAACACTTCTGTGCCCATTTTTCGGAGGGGTACGCAGCGATCGCCCACTGATGCTTCCCTTCGATGGCGTTGCGGTAAGGTTTCACCACCGTCGCCCTGCTCTGCATGACGGCGGACAGTTTGCGGGGATCCACGCCGTTCATGGCGTCAGGATCCTCCGACACCACATAGATCCGGCAGGGCAGATCCTCTGTCATCTGCTGGAGCTTGGCTTTCTCCCAGGGAAGGACGCTGGCGAGGGTCTCCTCCTCCGCATACAGAAAGTTCAGACGGCTCTGCATGTCGCAGGTCCATTCGATGTTCACTTTTTTGGCGCCGGCTTTATAACACTCCTCCATCACCATCGCGGCAAACTCATGCTGTTCCACGGCGATCGTGAGCTGCACCACCTGTCCGGGCTGCACATTGGCCCCGGTGCGCACAATAAGTTCCGCATATTTTCTGAGGATGTTCTCAGAGACTGGCATTTCGTTTCCTTTCCACCGTAATTCTGTTTCTAAAAGTTTCTTCTAAACCGTACCATGTTTCGGGCTGTTTTTCCACAGCATTCAACACACCGGTCACAGGACCTGCGGGCCGGAGCGCGGCCGGATTCAGAGCCACCTGACCTCGCCGCTGCGGATGTCATAGAGGGCTCCGCTGATCTGCGCCTCGCCCACTTCGGGATGAGCCGCGAACTCCTGCTTCAGACGCCGGACGGCGTGTTCCACGTTCAGGCAGCTGGCCCTGACCGGGTCCTTCTCCTCTCCGATGGCTTCCCGGATATCGTCCGTGATGTACTTGATGAATCCGTCACCGCCGCCGCTCAGTGCGGCCCCGACCGCTCCGCAGCCGGTGTGGCCCAGGACCAGGATCTTGCGGCAGCCCAGATGCCCGGCGGCATACTCGATACTGCCCAGCTGGTGCCTGTCCAGCACATTGCCGGCGACCCGGATCACAAAGAGATCTCCGATGCCGCAGGAGAAGATCTGCTCCGGGATCACCCTGGAGTCAGAGCAGCAGACCACGATGGCAAAAGGGTTCTGTCCCTCCTCGGCCGTCCGGATCCTGATCTCCGCGTCCGACTCCTCCATGAACTGCCTGTTTCCGCTCTGCAGGCGGCTCCTGATCTTCACCGTGCGCTCTTCTCTGTTCTGCTCTGTGCTCATAATTGCCCCCTGTTTTCTGTACTCGCTGTTGATCGTCCCTATGACGGCGTCCCCATTGCCGCCGGAATACCGTATCTCAGCCTTCCGCGCCGTCGCCGGAATTCCCGTTCCCTGCAGGCGCCTCCGTAGTGGACTCTGCAGCGGGTTCCGTCTCCGTGGACTCCTCCGCTGCCGGTTCGACGGGATCCGGATCCTGCGACCCAAGGTCCGCGGTGCCGTCGGTCTGCCCATTATTGCCGTCGTCCCCCGGCTGTGCGGGTGTCTCCTCCGTGGTGGTGACGGGCGAAGGTTCTTCTGCCGGCTCTGTCACGGGCACCTCTGCTCCGGGTCCCTCCACCTCAGGCGCCTCTGTTTCAGGCTCCTCAGGCTCAGCATCCCTTGTCGATGTCAGGATCCCGTTTTTGTTGAACACGTAGATCCTGCCGTCAAGGAGGACCTCGCCGGTCTGCATCACGCCGTTCTCGTCAAAATAGTACTTCTTGCCGCTGATACTGCACAGGCCGGTGCACATGGCATGTGTCTTCGGACTGAAATAATACTTCTTTCCATCCAGCTTCTGCCATCCGGACAGCAGGGCGCTGTCCTTGCTCCGCGCATAATACTTCGCGCCGTCCTGCGCTGTCGCCCAGCCGCTCCTGTGCCGCATGCCTGTGATCTCATGGAAGAAATATGCCTTTTTGCTGATGGTCCGGACACCCCTGGCCATCCTGTAATTGGAGAGGAAATAATACTTCCTGCCGCTAACGATCTTCCAGCCCTTCTGCTTCTTGCCCTTGCTGAAATAATAGACCTCTCCGTCCGCCCAGCTGCGGTCGTCCTCCATCTCTTCCACGGATAACTCCACGGTCTCCGCTTCCGCGGTGGGCGTTCTGCGCACCAGGACCAGGCCGGTGTATTTGGAAGGAAGCTGCTTCACATTGTCCACCAGGAGCCAGTACAGGATGCCCTTCTGGTCAAAAGCATACGTTCTGCCGCTGATCTGCCGGACTCCCGTGAGCAGCAGATGCGTCGACTTGTCAAATCCGTATTGCTTATTGCCGATGGTCGTGATACCGGCGGCCAGGACGCCCTTTTTGTCCGCGTAGAGTCTGCCGCCGTCAGTCTCGATCCAGCCGGTTTTCAGGACCCCGGTGTCGGGAGCCAGGTAATAGTCCTTGCCGCTCACCCGGGTGATCCCGCGGGCCATGTCCCCCGTGCCGGAGGCGAACCAGTATTTCTTACCTCCTATGGTCTTCCAGCCTGTGACCGCCCTGCCCTTTTCATAATAGCGGCGGCAGACCTCAGTGACGCTCTCCCCGTTCTCTTCCCGGGAGACTGTGACGTCGCCGAAACCGGAGTAAGTCGAGGGCACGGCTTCCGGACTGTCAAACTCTGCATAGGCCAGGACACAGTCCGCACCGAAGTGCCAGACAGCGCCTTCGCTCTCAAAGCTGCCCTCCGGCTGACGGATCCCGTCGTCATGGAAGTAATACTTCTTTTTGTCGATGGTCTTCCATCCCTTTGCGCAGACGCCCGACTTGTCCGCGTAGTAGACATTGGTCACTTCTCCAACGGGATCCTTGATCCAGCCGGTCAGCATCCTCCCGTTCGAGCGGTCGAAGAAATACAGCCTGCCGCCCACTGTGAAGGGGCCTCTGACGGCGATGCCGTCTTCATCATAGTAATATTTCTTCTTGTTGGAGGTGATCCAGCCTCTCCTGTCAGAACAGTAATAGGCTCCCTTGGGGATCATGGCCGCTTTGTAGTAAGGCTTGTGCTTTTTGGCGAAACGGAACGTGCGGACCTCTTTGGTCCCGTCCGCGAGCCTGATGAGCCTGTCCTCATCCACGTAGTTCTTCGTGCAGTCAAAAGTGATCTCGCCGTCCCGGATCGTATAGGTCAGTATCCCATTGGTCTTCATGCTCGCGAAGTTGAACCCGAGATCCTTGACTCTCTGGTTCATGCGGGCGGAATCGTAGCCTGTCGAGAAGGCGTACTGGGGCCTGACCGCTTTGAGGAAAGCGTAGGTATTGCTGGTGTCGCCGCCGTGGTGGTTGGCCTTGTAGATATCGGCGCGGATGTTCAGTTTGCGGGCCACCACCTGCTTCTCCACAGCCGTCTCGAGGTCCCCGCAGGTGAGATACCTGACGCCCCCCAGTTTGACCATGGTCACCAGGGATTCATTGTTCAGGAAGGTGGTGGCTGCGCTCCAGTCGTTGCTGACCGGGTGGCGCGACGTGTTGTGCCACAGAACTTCGAACTGCGCATCGCCCACGGTGAATTGGGAGCCTCTGGTCAGCGTCACCTTGTGGATCCCCAGTTCCTCCACGGTCTCCATGATCTCCGTGTAGGAATGTTTCTCCCAGCTCCTGCCGTTTTTCATGACGTTCTTGGTATAGTATCGGTACCATCTCCGGGATCTGTACCTGGACGCCGTGTATTTCAGCAGGTTGTCTTCCTTGGGGAGGTAGAGCGTGCCCACGTTGAAAAAAGGATCCCTCATGATCGTCGTGAGCAGGTAATAGTGATCGTTGTGGTAATGGGACAGATACAGGTCCAGGTCGTGAACATTATGTTCCTTCAGATACACGATCACGTTGGACAGGGAATGATCCTTGGGACTGTTGGTATAGCCGGTGTCCATGAGGATATATTTCCCTGCGGATTCGATCAGCACCGCGTCCCCTGTCATGCCGCATATACCGTAATCGAGCACGGTGATCTGTGCATCATACTCTGCCGGCGGATCGACCTCTCCTGCCGGAGGGAGATCCTCTCCGCTCCCCTCTGCAGGCGTGTCTGTCTGCCCTTCCGCGGCAGGATCTGCAGCCGGTTCTGTCGGCTGTGTCCCGGCGGCCGGATCTGTGGCCGGGTCTGTCAGCTGTGTCCCGGCGGCCGGATCTGTGGCCGGGTCTGTCAGCTGTGTCCCGGCGGCCGGATCTGTGGCCGGGTCTGTGGCCGTCGATCCCGGGATCTGCCCTTCTGCGGCAGGATCTGAGGATGTGTTCTCCCCTGACGGCGTTTCTGTTGTTTCCTCCACTGCCGCCTCTGAAGCAAAAGTGTTCAAAGGCTCACAGAAGAGCGTCCCCGCGAACAGGGAGATGGCCGCGATGGCGGCAGCCATACCGGAAACGAAATGACGATAGCTGCGATGATCTGTGCTGACTGACATGATGTTTACTTGATGCCTCTGCTTGTGGATGTCTGTGCCTGTTGTCGTTATATGTATGTATGCTGATATCTCTGTCTGTTGCCGTTGTTATGTATCGGACTTCTGATCTGTGTCGATCTGCTGTACTGTATCGATCTGCTGTACTGTATCGGTCTGCTGTACTGTATCGGTCAGTTGTCTGTTTTCTGCTGTGGTCTCTGCCACGTTCTCTGCCGTTTCTTCCTGCTCCACGGTCAGCCTGGCGAGTTCCGAGATGCTCCTGCGCCGGACGGGCCGGCGAGCCGCCTGGCCTCCCGTCTGTCCGCTTCTCTGCTCCGCGCTCTTCCGGCCATCCTTGCCCGCATCCTGTGGGCTCGTCAGGTGCCTCCGCAGAGGCCCGAGGATATATAAGAAGCCGACGAACATCAGGATCTGGGGCATGGTGATGAACAGCAGCAGAGGGATCACGATCCGCAGGATGATCAGCCCCCTGGCCGGCATCAGCCTTCTCAGGAACAATATCGCCGCGATATACCCGAAAGCCACCAGATACATCATGCCCAGCATGCCCGCAGCCTGCAGGAGATTCTGCAGGACCTCCTGTTGGAGCGGTCTGGCCAGCGTCATGGAGTATCCGAAAAACAGTCCCACAGCAGCGACTGCGGTCCAGGACGGCGGGACCAGCTCCGAGATGGGCATCGGTCTGGAGATCGGGTAGCGGAGCCTCCGCAGGATCAGCAGGCTCACTTCATACACCAGGAATCCCTGGACCAGGCCCATGATGATCATGGAGATCAGGAACATGCGCCGGATATACTCCGGCGTCATGAGCGCCATTACCTGCTGGTAGGCGTCCATGTTCGCGCCGTTGGCCGCCCCCTGGTCGATCACGCGCTGGAACATGGTGTGCATCATGGTCTCCATCTCCGTGAGGTCCGCGGCCAGATCATATCCCATCAGGGATGCCAGGACATACGTGCTCAGCACATTGGCGGCTGCGGAGAGGATCATGACCAGCACGAGCGTTCTGGTCATATCTCTCTTTTTATAGATCCGCGCGCCGAAGACCAGCCCCACGATGGCCCCGGAGATCGCGTAGAACATGGTGGAGAACGTTCCGAACAGGAAGGAGAAAAAACTCATGCAAAACAGCACGGGAAGGCTGTCCTTCCAGCCGTACCGCGCGGAAAATGCCACCATCGGGACCGGGAAGATATACATGAACATCTCTTCCAGAAATCCTGCCGTCTGCCTGTTCGCCAGCAGCAGGACCCCGAAGATCGCCACGATCATGGCTCCGAAGGTCAGTTTCTTTGTATTTTCCTGCATGCAGATCCCTCTCCGCTTACTTCTCTATGATCATTCGGTCCGGTGTCACTTTCCGGGCCGGCATCACTTTCCGATCTGACGTCACTTTCCAGTACGTCATCACTTTCCGGGCTGTTGCTGCCTGCGGTCCTCGATGTCATCGCATCTTCCGCAGGACAGACTGCAACATATATAATGTATCACCCATCGCCCCCTGATTACAACGTGTAAATAAAACAGCACCCCGGGGAATGAACGGATCGTCGACCGGAAAGCTTGCTTTACGGGCGATGGTCTGTTCATTCCCCGGGGCGGACAAGGGGCACAGCCCCTCTGTCCGACCACAGTCTCAGACCGCTGCGCGGTCTGAGACATGTGGGGTGCTGTTTTATGCGGCGCAGCGGTCTGAGACATGTGGGGTGCTGTTTTATGCGGCGCAGCGGTCTGAGACCTGTGGATGCTGTTTTATGCGGCGCTGTCATCACACTCACCCCGTTAATGGTAAATGTAGTGTCAGTCGCAGCGTGTCAGTTTCTCTTTTTTCACTACGCCCGCCTTGTTTCCCGCATCGTAGTGACTCTCTGCACACACAAGTTCTTCATTTTCATCACAACTGTGAAATTCGTTTGATCGTAATGACTGTTTTCTTTCGGCAATTCTATATCCGTCATCACACCATCCTGTTTTCCCTTGTTTGTGATGATTATTTGATCTCGCCGCCTCTTTGATCGTCACTACGCTCAAGTAATACGTATACTCGTAGTGACTTTTTCCTCTCACCAGCCCCCATTCGTCACTACGATCACTGATTCTCATAAAATGTAATGATTTAGGTCCTGCTGCGACCTGGCATCGTAATGAAACGGCGATCCCGCTGCTCAAGCAGATCAGCTGCTGCCATAAAAAGGAGGTGCCGTATTGAAACGACACCTCCTGATAGCGATTCAGTACCGGGGCAGATCTGTAAATACGATATTTGAGGGACACCTCACACGGAAAAAGACCTGTACTTGCCTGCGATCACGATCCCCGCCAGCAGGATGATTGCTGAAACGCCTGTAAGAAGAGCGATCTGCGCAGGATCCGCTGCTGATGCGGTCTCCACAGCCTCAGTGTTTAATGTTTCCTCCGTGACCGCATCAGGTCTCGATCCGCCGAAAGAAGGGGCTTCCTCTCCATCCGTAGACGGCATCCCCTCTGGCATCTCTCCGTCCTCAAATTCCGGAGGACCTTCCGGGACTGCTCCTCCTTCCAAAGATTCTTCTGGATCTTCCGGGGTTTCGGCAGCGTCATCCTGTGTACCGGCTCCGCGGCGGCCGCCTCTATGGAAACCGCCCTGCGGGAAGCCGCCCTCGCTGAGCTCCTCCTGGCCGGACTCGTCCCGGGAGAAACCTCCCTGCGGGAAATCCCCCTGCGGGATGCCCATCGATGCCATGCCTGCATCAGATGTGCCGACGCGAGTGGAGACGGTCTCCAGGGTCACTTCAGAGGTCTGCTCACCGGCAGCGAGCGTGTAAGTCTCACCGGTGGCCAGGTCCGGGCTGCTGAAGACGACGGAGGTGAAGCTGTTGGGGACGTCCCAGGTGAGAAGCGTGTTCCCTTCTGCATCCGTCAGGGAGGCTGTGTCACCGGCTGCTGTGGCGCTGACAGTGTACATAACGGAGAGCTGCTCCGAGTCCTCGCTGAAAGACTCCGCCATGGAGGAGCCGCCGCAGGCGATGACTGTGCCGCCGGAGATGTACGCTGCGCCGCCGGATTCGCTGCCCACGTCGATGGCGCAGTTGCTGCCGTCGCCGTTGAGGCTGATCAAAACGGTCCCGCCGGTGATATAGACATCACCGTTGGAGTCCAGGCCGTCCGCGTCGCGGCCGTTTTGGCAGAGGATGGTGAGGCTGCCGCCGCTGATCCTGATGTAAATGTCTGACTCTGCGTCATCTGCGGAATCATCGGCGTCCGTGTTCTCTGCGGAAGCTTCTGCCTCAACGTTTTCATCCGCAGACACCTCTCCGCCTCGACCCATGCCTCCGAACATGTCGCCGGACTCGCTGCTGTCCCTGGCATTGATCCCGTCGTCGGAAGAGCAGATGGTGACTTCGCCGCCGGCGATGTCGATGGTCTGCCCCTCGATCCCCTCCGCGCTTTCGGCGATCAGGAGAGTTCCGCTCTCGATGTAGACATGGCCGTCGGTGGTGATGCCGTCGTCACCGGCATACAGCGTGAGGGAAGCGCCGGTGAGGCAGAATCCGTCGTTGGTGTGGATGGCGTCCTCCGCCCCGGTGACATCGATCGTGCCGCCGGTGATGACCAGTTCGTCGTTGACGGAGATTCCGTGTCCGCAGGCGGCTGTGACCGTGAGGCTGCCGCTGCCGTTGATGGTGAGGTCGTCGTGGGCGTAGATCACGCCGTCGGTGCCGTCGGCCAGGGCTTCCTCGGAATACGCGCTGCCGGATGTGAGGGTGTTGGTGCTGACCTCCGCCAGGGTCAGAAAGACTTTGTCGGCCTGGTCCACGCGGATGCAGGCGTCGTCCTCCCTGTAGATGTCCACGCCGTTCAGGCGGATCCAGACTTTGGAGTAATCGGCGGCATCGACGATGATACTGCCGTCCTCCAGGGAGCCGGAGATTTCATAGAAACCGCTCTGTATTATATACACACTGCCGTCCAGCACGTAGGCGCCGCTGCCGGAAACAGAGGCCGTGTCGCCGTCCAGGGTGATGGCCGTGACCGTCGTCCCGCTCTCGGCGTTCCAGTCACCGTCCAGATCATTATTGGTAAAATAGGTGGTGCCGGTGTAGGACTCCGCATCCTGGTCCTCGATCACCTGCAGGCCGAGTTTGGTCCCGTTCATGAAGAGGATCGTGACCAGCAGGGTGAGGATCAGCACGAGGATGCAGATCCTGTCCGTGTTCCTGTTCTTGCTCATTTCAGTGCCTCATTCCATACCGCGCCCGTGCTCACGGAACGCCCCGTCTCGTTGAACATTCCGCCCGCACAGCAGCTCATCCCATATAGTCCCCGTTGTAGCTGACCAGAACGGCGCTGCCGACGCCCGGGACCCGGTCCAGATCGTTGATAAAAGCGGTGTCGTCGTCTTTCAGGCGGATCTCGGCGTTCAGTTCGATGCGGCCGGCCTGGACGGTCTTGCTCTTGACGACGCAGCGCGCGGAGGACTGCCGCAGCAGCTCCATGGCCTGCTTCTCGCTCTCCTGCCCGTCACACTGCAGGACCACGATGTAGGGATTGTCGTGGGGCTTTCTGTTCACGAAGACCAGCAGGATCAGACCGATCACGACGCTGCCGATGACGGCCAGGGGCAGCATGCCCGCGGCCAGGACGATGCCCGCGGCGATGGACCAGAACAGAAAAGCGATGTCCAGGGGCTCCTTGATCGCCGTGCGGAAACGGACGATGGACAGGGCGCCGACCATGCCCAGGGACAGGACCACGTTGCTGGTCACCGCGAGGATCACCAGTGTGGTGATCATCGTCATCGCCAGGAGCGTCACGCCGAAACTGGAGGAGTACATGACGCCGGAGTAGGTCTTTTTATAGACGTAGAAGATGAACAGCCCGACGCCAAAAGCCAGCGCCAGAGCCAACACCATGTCCAGCACGCTCACGGCGGCCACATTCTCGAGAAAACTTGTTTTGAAGATATCACTGAAGCTCATGATCTTTTCCTCCTGATCTTTGATCTATTATCTGCAGGCCCGCTCCGCAGGCCTGTGCTTTCGTTTTCAGGGACGGGATCAGTCATAGATCCTGCACTGTGCATATTTGGAAAAAGCCGTCACCCGCCTCCCGGGCGTCGCCACGCAGTCGCGGATGATGGCGGGCAGGTAGTCGTCCCATTTGACCTCCAGGATGATCCCCGCGTCCCCGGCGGGGATGGTGGGGCAGTCCCACCTCAGGAAGTCGGTGCATCCCAGTCCCGTGCGTATGTCGTAATCAAAAGTGACCCGCACGTTCCCCGGAGCGTAGACGTAGGGCTCCCGGGTGTAATCCACGATGGTCCTGGGCCGCAGGCCCTGGCCCCTCATCTTGCTGTAGAGCTCCGCCACCAGTTCCCGCCGGTACTTTCCGGGCTTCTGGCTGGACGCGCCTCCCGGGGGCATCTCCGGCAGCGGCGGTTTCTCCAGTTCCTCCCGCATCCAGTCCAGATCTCCGCGGGACAGGGCCTCCGCCTCCTCCCGGGTGATGCGGGCCGCGTATTTGGTCCCGAGGCCGTTCAGTTTGCTCTTCTTCTCCAGCTTGATGAAGGAAGTGTCACCGTTGTAATAGCGGATCCGAAACTTCTCCCGCATGTTCACGCCGTCGACTTTCTCGCGCAGGGCTCTGTCCGCCGCGTTGTCAAAATACAGGCTGCGGATCTGCGTCTTCCCGTCTATAGTGTAGGGGTCCGGCTCCGCCACGGCCCGCAGGCGCTGACGGATGGCCAGCATATCCGATCTGTTGATCTCGTGTTTCCATTCGTGTCGGTACTGCATCGCACGCTCCTTTCCGGGACTGCCGCGGGGGCTGTCTGCCGCCCTCCGTCCGGCCCTCCTGCGGGAGGGCCATCTCCGTCCCGTCTGTGGACAGTTTACGGGGACAACCTTAGAGCAAACTTAAAAAAACCGGGCAGGTTAAATTTTTAGAAGGACCTGCCCGGAGGGATATGATAATATATAATTTAATGTATAGAATAATGTATAGACTACGGTCTGTCTGACACACCTGTTATCGACTATGGAAAGGATGCCTTATGCCCCATCCTCTGGTTTCCGTGATACTTCCCATCTACAATATCGAACAGTACCTGGACCGCTGCATGGATTCCGTCCTGCACCAGACCTGGAGCGAGCTGGAGATCCTGATGGTGGACGACGGTTCCACCGACAGCTGCGGAGCTCTGTGTGATTCCTACGCCACCCTGGACGACCGGGTCCGGGTGATCCACAAGGAGAACGGCGGACTGTCCGACGCCCGCAACTGCGGGATCGCCGCTGCCCGCGGCGAGTACATCACCTGCATCGACCCCGACGACCATGTGGACCCGGACTACGTGGAATATCTGATGGATCTGATCCTGCGCCACGGCACGCCCATGTCCATCGCCCAGCACAGGGTCCTCTTCAGGAACGGCCGCATAGAGGACCACGGCGGGGAGGGCGAGGAGGTCCTGTCCGCACGTGAATGTATCGAGCGGATGTGCTACCACGAGGTGATCGACACCTCCGCCTGGGGCAAAATGTACCGCCGCGACCTCTTCGACGACGTCCGCTACCCGGTGGGCAGGATCTTCGAGGACATCGGTACCACCTACAAGCTGATGATGCAGTGCGAAGAGATCGCCGTCGGCATGGCTTCCAAGTACAGCTATGTCTTCCACGTCGGCTCCATCGTCACCGGCGCCTTCAATCCCCACAAGCTGGATCTGCTGCCGATGACGGACCAGATGGCCCGGGATGTCCTGGCGCGATGGCCTGAGCTGGAGCCGGCCGTCCTGCGCCGCAGGGTCTATGCCCGCATCAGCACGCTCAACCAGCTGCCCGCCATTTCCTCCGCGGAGGACAGCGCGGACGTGAAGGCTGCCAGAGAGATGATCCTCCGCTTCATCAAAAAATACCGCCGAAGGGTCCTGGCGGATCCCCGGGCTCCGCGGAGGGACAAGATCGCACTCCGCCTGCTGGGCCTCGGGTATCCCGCGTACCACGTCGGGTGGGGGCTGTATTCGAAGCTCAAGAAGGGATGAGCAAAGCCTGCCGCTGCAGCGGCAGGCTTTTTTGTACGCCTCTTTGTACGGTCAGACTGAAAAGCAGGCTTAAAAAGAATCCAGCAGCTCCGGGATCTCCGTCAGCGACGAGATGTACCTTGCCTTCCGATGCTCCTCAGACTCCTCCCGCCGCGCGGCCAGCGCGGGCGGCACGAACCACAGGGCGTGCAGGCCGGCGCCAAGGGCGCCGCAGTAGTCCTTGACGTAGTTGTCGCCGACGAAGAGGCACTCCTCCGGCAGGCAGCCGGCTTTCCTGACGCAGAGGGCAAAAAAGTCCGGCGACGGCTTCTCGACGCACGCCTCCTCGCTGGTGACGACCCAGTCGAGATAACGCAGGAGATCCAGGTGCTCCAGTTTTTTGAACTGGTACAGGGCGGTCATGTCCGTCCCGATCCCGAGCCGGATGCCCCGCTCCTTCAGAATGCGCATGGTCCCGGCAGCGCCGGGGGAGGCCACCGATTCCCGGATCAGGGTGTCCCAGTAGAGTTCCGTCATGCGCAGGGCATGGGGATAGAGGGGCAGCCCGCGGTCCTCCAGGATGCCCTGGCAGCGGATCAGCCGGTTGTGATAGGCGCTCACTTCTCCCATCTGCCTGTGATGCCGCTCCATCATCTCCAGCGCAGCTCTCTCCGCTTCTCCGGGTTCCCAGCCAAACGCCTCCTCTGTATAGGCCGACAGGGCGGCGTAGGCTTCTTTGTTTGCTTCTATATAGCTGTACAGCGTGTCGTCAATGTCAAAGATCACCGCACGGATCATCCCGCTCTTCTCCCTCTCATCCTGTCATTCTGTCCTTATGCGTGAACGCAGTCTCAGAAGACCATACCTTCCGAGGCTGCGAGGCTGCGCTGACCATCAGCTTTTCTCAGGATCCTTCAGCTGTTCTCAGGATACAGCAGTTCCAGCACTTCCCTGAGTTTTCCCACTTCCATCTGCCCCGGCGCGGAGGCCCTGCCGGCGGCCCCGAAAGTGACCGCACTGCCGTAGAAACCGCCCGCCACGCGGCTGATCACGCCGCGCTCGGCCATGGCCATGGTGATCAGCGGCTGCCGTGTGCCGCTGTCCCGCATCTGCAGCGTCGCGGAGAGCAGGGTGAGCACGTCCGCATCGCTCCGCGGCATGACGGCGATCTTCAGGATGTCCGCGCCAAGCGCCTGCATCTGCCGCAGGCGGCGCAGGATCTCGTCCCCCTCCGGCGTGCCCTCGAAATCATGATTCGACATCACGACGGGAACGCCCGCCGCGTGAAGCTTGTCCAGCAAGCGGCGGCAGCGGTCCTCCCCCGCAGACAGTTCCAGATCCACCAGGTCGACCAGACCGGATTCCGACGCACATGTCAGAAGCTGTTCATACGCCTCCGCCGTGATCGGAGCCATGCCGCCCTCCGCCTGTGTGCGGAAGGTAAAGAGGAGCGGCCTGTCTCCCAGGATCTCCCGCAGCTGCCTGAGCACGTGCAGAACACCCGCGATCATTTCAGCAGTCCTCTGCTCCGCGGCCCGGTCATTGCAGCCCGCCGCACCGGGATCCTCGATCCGGTCATAGTGATCGACGCGCCACTCCACCAGGTCCGCGAGCGAGACCTCCGGTGCGGAAGCTTCCGCCAGGATCTCCTCCTCCGACCTGCCGGTGAGGGGTATGCAGATCTTCGGGCGTCCGGCGCCGATCGCCACGTTCCTGACGGCCACGGGGAGACAGGTGACGGTACGGTCCGCGTGTCCTGCTGCCGATCGTCTCTCTGCATCTGTGCTGTTCATGGTCAATGTCCCTCTCTTCTTTTTCTCCCGTACCGGATGTAATAGTACAGCAGTTCCATGAGGCAGCAGCTCATCCAGCCGACGGGATAACCGAAGCCCACCACCCGGGGCGTGTTCAGGATGAACCGGGTGAAGACGAACAGGTAGATCTGACGCAGCACCACGAAGGTGGACAGCATGATGGCCATGGGTCCCGTGGAATCTCCGCGGCCGCGGATGCCGCCCGCCAGGGTGTGGTTCACACTGTTGAAGAGCATGAAGAAGATGTTGGTCCTGGTGAACATCGTGACATACGCGATCACCTCCGCGTCCCTGGTGAACAGCGCGGCGGCGTTATCGGCACAGAGGAACAGGCCGGCTGCGAGCACCGCAGAGACGCCCAGGGTCAGCAGGATAGTATCGATCGTCCCCTTTTCAGCCCTCTCCTGCCTGCCGGCGCCTATATTCTGGCTCACGAAGGTGGTGGAAGCCATGGCCGCGCTCTGCACGGGCAGGAAGATGAACTGGTCCATCTTGTTGTAGCAGCTCCACCCGGCCATACAGGCGCTTCCGAAGTGGTTGATGTAGGCCATCACGAAGGTGTTGGAGAAACTGGTGATGACGGACTGGATCCCGGCGGGGAGCCCCACACGGAAGATCTGCAGGGCAGTCTGCGGATGGATGTGCAGATCGCGCCAGACGAGCCGGTAGATGTCCCTGCTCCGGGTCAGCAGCAGAAGGGTCAGTACTGCGGATACCGCCTGAGACAGGACGGTGGCATAAGCCACGCCGGCGATCCCCATCTGAAAACGGATCACAAAGAGAAGGTCCAGCACGATGTTGAGGAGGCTGGTCAGGATCAGAAAGAGAAGGGGCCGCACCGTATCCCCTACCGCGCGCAGGATCCCGCTCCCCATATTGTAGAGGAGGAGTCCCGAGATGCCCGCAAAATAGATGCGCAGATAGGTCTGCGCATCCTGAAAGACATCCTCGGGGGTGGAGATCATGCGGAGCATGGGCGCGGCGGTCAGGCTTCCGACGATGGTGAACAGCACACAGATCCCGAAGGTCAGCGCCATGGCGGTCTCCACGGCCGTGTGGAGCCTGTCGGTATCTTTTTCACCGAAACGGCGGGCGATCAGGACGCCCGCTCCCACGGAGAAGCCGTTGAAAAAGAACACCTGCATGCTGACTATGGGCGTCGTGGCGCCCACGGCCGCCAGCGCTTCCTTGCCGACAAAATTGCCCACCACAACGGAATCCACCGTGTTGTACAGCATCTGAAAAACGTTGCCCATCATCAGCGGCAATGAAAACAGAATGATCTGTCCCAGAATGGACCCTTCTGTCATATCCCTGGTTGTCTTCGTATGTTCCTGTCTCATCCCCTGATGAAAAGTCCCTTCAAGAATATTTCAAGCCCGATCATTATCAGGATCACGCCGCCCAGGATCTGGGCCCTGCCGGCCAGCCTGGTCCCGAAGCGCATCCCCAGCAGGATCCCTCCCCTGCACACCAGATATGTCACGATGCCGATCAGCAGGGAACAGAGCAGAGCCTCCGGATGACCGTATTCCGCGATGGTAAACCCTACGGACAGGGCATCGATGGAGGTCGCCACGCCCAGCATCAGCAGGGTCCCCGTGTCATCGCTGAAGGCCGTCTCTTCCTCTCCTCCCTTTAAGGACTCCCGGATCATCCCGCCTCCTATGAACAGCAGGAGTCCGAAAGCGAGCCAGGGAATGACCTTCTGGAACGAGGTGAAGATCTCCGCCACAGTCCTCACGCACAGCCAGCCGGCCAGGGGCATCAGGAACTGGAAGCCGGCAAAAACGCCCGCTATCCGCGCCTTCTGTGTACGGCGCATCTGCGGCGCCTGCATGCCGCTGACCAGCGACACGGAAAAAGCATCCATCGCCAGGCCGAAGCCCAAAAGGATGCTGTTGACCAGAAAGATCCACATATCTACACCTCGGGGGGACCTCCCACCGTTCCATGTCTCTCAGACGGGGAAGCGGGACCCGGACACTGAGATCCAGGGCGCTCAGATCCCAAATGATCAGATCTCAAAAACAGCTTCTATCTCCACCGGCGCGTTCATCGGCAGTTGGTTCACGCCGCAGGCCGTGCGGGCGTGTCTGCCGGCATCGCCGAACACATCGTAAAGGAGCTGCGAGGCGCCGTTGGCCACCAGATGCTGCTGGTCCCACCCGGTCCTGCTGCTGACGAAGGCCTGGATCTTGACGACATTTTTGACCTTGTCCAGGTCACCCAGATAATACCGGACGGCTGCGAGCATATTGATGACGCAGACGCGCGCTGCCTCCTGGGCCTCCTCCAGCGTCACATCCTCCCCGACGTGGCCGGGATGGACCATCTGTCCGTCCCGCATCGGGATCTGGCCGGAGATGAAAAGCGTGTTTCCAAGCTGCTTCACAGGGATATACATGGCTGCGGGCGCTGACATGGCGGGCAGCGTGATGCCGAGTTCTTCGATCCTCTTTTCGATGTTCATGACGCTCTCCTTTCAAGATCACGGATTCGGGCGGCGTTGCAGTCGCCACGCGGAAAGTATATACTGATTCCGGGGAGAAAACAAGCTTCTGTTGACTGGTCTGCTTCCCTCCCCGGGGCCGTCTGCAAGCCCCTCCCATTCACGAACGGAGCTGTCCATGAAATCGATCACACTTGACTCTCTCCACGATCTTCCGACGGAAATGACCAGGCTGTATCCCGCTGCCCGACGCAGCGCTTCGGTCCTGATCCCCCTCCTGCAGGAGGAGGACGGTCTGCACGTCCTGTTCGAGATCCGCAGCGCGGGGATCCGGCAGGGAGGCGAGGTCTGTTTTCCCGGCGGGCGGATCGATGAGAAGGAGGACAGCCTGCAGACAGCGGTGCGGGAGACCTGTGAAGAACTGCTGCTGACGCCCTCACAGGTACAGGTACTGGCGCCCATGTACCGGATGATGGGACCCGGCGGTTCGGAGATCAGCTCCTGGCTGGGCGTCCTGGAGGGCTATGAGGGGACTTTCTCCCGGGAGGAGGTGACGGCAGTCTTCTCCCTTCCCGTTCAGTGGTTCTTAGAGCACCCGCCCCGGATCTATCCCGCGCGGTATGCAGCCAGGCTGCCGGAGGATTTTCCCTGGGAGCTCCTCCCCGGCGGGCGGCAGTATCCCTGGCAGAGCATCCCCAAGACCTACTATTTCTACGAGACCCCCCACGCCGTGATCTGGGGGCTGACCGCGGAGCTGCTGTTCCATACACTGGAGAGGCTCTTCGGATCGGATGAGAGATCATAAAGATTCCCCGGAGCTCTGCCTGCGCAGGGGCTCCGGGGATCTTCTGTTTCAGTTTCAGTCGTCCGCTCCGTCGGGCGCCGCTTCCTGGGCTGCCTGGATCTCGGGGATCATGGACAGCATGGGGCGGAGGGAGGTGTCTCCGTGAAGTTTTCTCGCTACGAAGTTCTTCGTGCACGCATAGACCTGGGGCGACAGGACCAGCACGCCGATCAGGTTGGGGATCATCATCAGGCCGTTGAAGGTGTCGGAGATGTCCCACGCCAACTTGGCCTCGATGACGGCGCCGGCCAGGACGATGACGGTGAAGATCACCCTGTAAACGGTGATGGCCCGGGTCCCGAACAGGTACTCAAAGGCCTTGGAACCGTAGTGGCTCCAGCCGAGGACCGTGGAGTAGGCGAACAGGAAGATCGCGATGGCAATAAAAGCAGCACCGGCATGCCCGAACTGCATCTCAAAGGCGCGGCTCATCAGGGCGGTGGATTCCACGGCCTGGCCTGCCTCGCTGAGCTGGCCGGTGGTGAGGTCCACCAGACCGGAGGACAGCAGGGTGATGGCCGTCAGGGTGCAGACGACGATGGTGTCCGCGAACACTTCAAAGATGCCCCACATGCCCTGGCGCACGGGCTCCTTGACGTTGGAGCTGGAGTGGACCATGACGGAAGAACCGAGACCTGCCTCGTTGGAGAAGACGCCTCGCTTCATACCCATCTTCATGGCCAGTGCGATGCCGCTGCCCACGATGCCTCCGCCGACGGCTTTCATGGCGAACGCGCCCTTGAAGATCGAGACAAAGATGGCCGGCACTTCCGTGATATGCGAGCAGATGATCACGATGGAACCGATGAGGTACAGGATGACCATAAAGGGCACCAGGCGCTCCGTCATGGCCGCGATCCTCTTCAGGCCGCCCACGATGACCGCGCCCACGGCAATGAACAGAAACACACCGATGGCAAGGTTCGGGAATCCGAAAGCGTGGTTGATATTCTTGACCATGCTGTTGACCTGGGACATGTTGCCGATGCCGAAGGAGGCCAGCAGACAGAAGCAGGAGAACAGGATCGCCAACACAGTGCCGACGCCCTTCAGGCCCTTCTTGCCGCCGAGTCCGTCTTTCAGATAATACATAGCGCCGCCGACCCACTCACCTTCCGTGTTTCTGCGGCGGTACAGGATACCGAGGACGTTCTCGGAATAGTTGGTCATCATGCCAAAGAAGGCGATCAGCCACATCCAGAACACAGCGCCGGGACCGCCCGTAGCGATCGCGCCGGCCACGCCGACGATATTGCCGGTGCCGACCGTGGCGGCCAGAGCCGTACAGAGAGACTGGAACTGGGAGATGGTCTTGTCATCCGTATGCGCGGTGACGTGTTTCTCCCCGATGATCGCTCCGATGGTGTGCTTCATCCAGTACCTGAAATGCGTGATCTGGAAAAAGCCCGTCAGACATGTCGTCAGCACGCCTACAAAGCCCAGCAGGATCAGTGCAGGCCAGCCCCAGACCATCCCGTTGACGGTATCGTTGATACTTGTGATCGTCTGCAGTAAAGCTTCCATATGACTTCCTTTCTGCAATTCTGAAAAAACGCACTTCACCACTATATCACGCCAACGTGCCAGCTGCAATTTATTTTTTTCCCCGGGAACACTGAAAAAGGGTGGCGCTCCATGAGCGTCACCCTTCCATGAACAGGGATCAGATATCAGGTACCTGAGAAGTGTCTCCGCACCTTCACGGTCGCCCATACGGCGGCAGCGATCAGGGCGGCGATCAGCACCCATGCCCAGGCGGGCACATGGCGGATGTTGAAGCATCGTACGTTCACCCACATGCGGTTGATGGCGTCGTTCTGCTCCTGGTCGAAATAGACCATGACTGCGGAGCGCTCCAGGACCTCCCGGGGCGGATAAGCGGCGAACAGCTGCCTGTGCAGGGACTCCGCGGGAGCCTCGATGACGTAGGTGCCGTCCTCACAGTCCGCACCTCCGTAGAAATAGGACACGTCGTACTCAATCACGTCCTCTCCGTCGCCTGCATCCTCCTCTTCGGCTGTTTCCTCTTCTGCAGCTTCTTCCTCTGCTTCCTCTTCGACCGTCTCTTCCTCTGCTTCCTCTGCGGCTGCCTCTTCTTCCTCCTCGTCTTCCGCCGCGTAGTTGTACTCCATGTACTCGAAGATCCGGGGATCGTCGCCGCCGGAGAGGACGGAGGTGTAACCGATGTAGTACATGTTGCGGATGGCTATGTCAGGCCGCGAACAGAAGTTGATGAAAGCTTCCGCCGCGTGCTGCTTGGCGGGATCCTCCTCGATGCCGCTCCTGAGCATGACCCAGCCGTCGAAATAGATGTTGGTGCACTCCTCCGGCACCGCGAACGCGAGCTCGAAGTCGTCCTCGTCGGCCTGGTCCAGGGTGTAGACGCCGTCGCCGGACCACTGGAGGTTGGCGACCACTTTGCCGGTGATCATGTCAGCCTTGCCGGAGTCGGTCTCGAAGGAATAGACATTGTCCTTGAGCGCCTGCAGGTAGTCCTGCACCGCGGCGATCATCTCCGGGGAGGTGTCGTTCATCTCCCGCTCCAGGTTCCTGCTGTAATCCGGGTCGCTGCGGAACTCCTCGCTGCACAGCAGGTCGGATTTGAGCGCTCCCACGGCGGCAAAATAGG
The DNA here is from genome assembly GCA_946617225.1 of uncultured Lachnospiraceae bacterium. Classification (GTDB taxonomy): domain Bacteria; phylum Bacillota; class Clostridia; order Lachnospirales; family Lachnospiraceae; genus CAG-791. Next base: position 20,592 of record CAMOJW010000002.1, on the reverse strand, counting down.
AATCCCTCACATTGTCCTTGATGGTGACCCGCCTGCGGTAATCGGGATTCCCCAGGATCTTCCAGGTGGAAGCCTCCTCCGCCGTCACCACTTCCGGATTATAGACGATGCCCGTGACGCCCCACATGTAGCCGGCGGCATATTTGGACCACTGTTCCCCGTTGATCTCCTGGGATTCGAAGATGTCGCGGATATAAGGGGAGACCCCGCGGACGTAATAGTTGTTCTCGTCCGTCTCGTCAAAGAAACCCTCCGACAGGGGCACCACCCTGTCCTCAGCCATGAGCTTCATGATCATGTACTCGGAGGGGCAGACCAGGTCGTAGACATCCCCCAGGGTGAGCATGTTGTAGAGGTCCTCGTTCGTACCGAACGTGGAGTACTCCACGATGACTTCCCGGCCGTAAGTCTCCTCATACCATTCCTCAAAATCTTCCACCACGGACGTCTCGCCGATGATGTCTCCGCTCTCCAGCTCGATGGTCTCCTCTTCGTCCCAGTCGCCCAGATCGATATATTCTTCCCAGTTGCTGACCCGCAGCACCACGGGATCCTCCGATTCCGCCGCAGCAGCAGGGCGTGCGGGCATGAACAGCCCCATGCCCAGTGCTGCTGCGCACAGAAGAGCGCAGGTCCGTTTATTCCGAACAAAAGCAGACATTCTCTTCTCCTCCGTCACACATGCAGCCTTCGGCCGGTCTTCTCAGCCCTCTCCTGGCGGATGGACCGAAGATTCATGCCGATCACGATCAGCACCACGATCACGAAGATCACCGTGGACAGAGCCCAGAGGGCTGTCTTGATGGTGGTCTGGGAGCCTTTGGTGGCGTTGACCACGTAAGTGCTGATGGTATCAAACATCGCCGGTTTGGTGTACGTCGCGATGAAATAGTCGTCCAGGGACAGCGTGATCGCTAGGGCAAAACCGGAGATGATGCCCGGCACGATCTGCGGGATCACGATCTGCATCAGGGCGTCGAAAGGCGTCGCGCCCAGATCCAGAGCCGCCTCGTAGATGCTGGGATCCATCTGCCGGATCCTGGGCATCACGGAGAGGAACACGAAAGGCGCGCACAGCGTCACATGTCCCGCCACCAGCGGTATATAGCTGTCCTTGCTGATGTGGAACACCACCACCAGCAGGATGCAGATGGAGAAACCGGTCACCACGTCCGCGTTGACCACGGGGATCTGGTTGACGGTACTGATGACCGCCCCGGTGCGCCTCGAGGAATAGAAAGCGCCGATAGCTCCCATGGTCCCCAGCACAGTGGCGATCACGGCACTTCCCAGCGCCAGCGCCAGTGTGCCGGTAATCATGTCCCGCAGTTCGGGCGTCGTGAACAGAGTGACATAATTATGCAGCGAAAAGCCGCGGATGGCGCCGATCTGCGTGGAGGTGGTAAAACTGTAGACCACCAGGATCAGGATCGGCAGATACAGGATGAGCAGGACAAGGACCAGAAACAGCCCGCGCAATGATCTTTTCACAGCAGGGCACCTCCTCTCGCCGTCTCATCCTCTCCTCCCGTCAGCAGGGTGAAGATGCAGATCATACACAGCAGCACCAGCGCGATCATGGATCCGCCGTGCCAGTTGTAAGCGGCGAAATAGCTCCCGATCAGGCTGCCCATGATATAGGTGCTGTTGTAGAGCATGTCCAGGACCACGTAGTTGGTCATGGCCGGCAGGAACACCATGGACACGCCGCTCAGGATCCCCGGCAGGGAAAGCGGCAGTGTGATCTCCAGGAAAGTCCGCGTCCTGTCCGCCCCCAAGTCCATGGCCGCTTCCCGCAGGGCTCCGTCCAGTTTGGAGATGGTCGTGTAGATCGGCAGGATCATGAAGGGGAGGAAATCATAAGTCATGCCTATCACCGCGTTCAGGAACGGGTGCATGGCCAGATTGCCCTCGAGGATCGTCAGGATCTCCTTGAGCGCCGTGATGCGCAGGGAGAAATTGATCCACATGGGCATCACGAAGAGCATGACGATCACAGTCCGGTTCTTCAGTTTGCTGGTGGCCAGCAGATAGGCCGTAGGATAGGCGATCAGCAGGCACACCGCCGTGGTCACGACCGCGATCAGCAGGCTGTAGAACAGCGTGCCCAGCGCATTGGGGTCCGTGAAGAACCCCGTCAGGTTCTCCATCGTGAACTGCCCCTGGCCGTTGGTAAAGGCGTAGAAAAGCAGCACCACCAGCGGTGCCACTACGAACACCGCCAGAAATACCGCGTATGGGATCCCCAGATTTTTCCTGGAAAAATGCATGGTCCTGTCTCCTGATTAGGCTCACCGGGAGGAACGGAGCTCCTCGCCGGCTTATTTCTTCCGAAGTGTGAAGGTCATCTTCTCCACCGGCATCAGCAGGCTGACGCGGTCATCCATGTTCCACAGATCCTCGTCGTACACGACAAAATCCTGCTCCAGCTCTGTATGGATGACGTAACTGTAATGGTCGCCGAGATAGATCAGGTTGCTGATGGTCCCCTGGACGAGGCCGGCGTCCTGATCGTCGGTCATCTCGATATCTTCGGGCTGGATCGAGGCCTGGATGCGGATGCGGGCCGGGTCGATCACCTCTCCGTTGGCGTCCAGGATGCTGCCGTTCTCCAGGCGTTTGCTTCCCTTGATGATGCGGGTGAGGCTGGTGTCCAGCGTATGGCCGTTGTATTCGAGTCTGTGGGCGCTGTTGATGTCCACCGGGAAGGAGTTGGTGTGGTCCTCCGCCTGGATGATGTGGATATTCTCCGGATCCACACGCAGGCCTACGCGGTCCCCGGGCCTGGCACTGTTGACCGTCTGGATGACCATCTCGTTCCTGCCCGAGAGGACGGTGATCTCGTAGTGCATGCCTTTGAAGATCACGCTGTCCACGACGCCGCTGATGATGCCCGTGCCCGCCGGCACGATTTCCACATCCTCCGGACGCACCACCGCCGTGATGTGCGTGCCCTCCGGGAAATCGTCCACACAGAGGAACTCCCCGCCGCAGAACCTGGCGCGGAGCTTGCCGGTCATCACGCCGCTGAAGATGTTGCTCTCGCCGATGAAGTCGGCCACGAAAGCCGTCGCGGGCTCATTGTAGATGTCCTCCGGGGTGCCGATCTGCTGCGTTTTGCCCTCGTTCATGACCACGATCTTGTCGGACATGGTGAGCGCTTCTTCCTGATCATGCGTGACGTAGATGAAAGTGATGCCCAGCTTGTCATGCATGGCCTTCAGTTCCAGCTGCATCTCCTTGCGCATCTTGAGATCGAGAGCGCCGAGGGGCTCGTCCAGCAGGAGGATCTCGGGCTCATTGATCAGGGCTCTGGCGATGGCGATCCTCTGCTGCTGACCGCCTGAGAGCGTGCTGACGCTGCGGCCCTCAAAGCCCTCCAGATCCACCAGGTCCAGCACCTTGCGGACCCTGCGGCGGATCTCCTCTTCGGGCGTCTTCTTCTGGCGCAGGCCGAAAGCGATATTGTTGTAGATATTCATATGCGGGAAAAGCGCGTACCTCTGAAAGACCGTGTTGATCGGCCTCTTGTAAGGCGGCAGGCCGATGATGGACTTGCCGTTCAGCAGGATATCCCCGCTGGTCGGCACGTCAAAACCGGCGATCATGCGGAGGGTGGTCGTCTTGCCGCAGCCGGAAGGACCCAGAAAGGTGACGAATTCCCCTCTCTTCACCTCCAGGTTGAAATTGTCGACGGCGGTAAAGCCGTCATCATCGAAGATCTTGGTGATGTTTTTCAGTTCGATGATGTTTTCGGTTCTGTCCATAGCTCTCCCTTTGAATGAAACCTTGAAAATGGTTGTGTCGAGTTCTGAATCCCAGACGGATCAGAATTCTGGAGGAGTACTGATCCAGAGGTACTTGGCGGGGCGGCTGCCGGGGTTGGCGATGCGATGGCGCTGGGTCGCCCGGTAGTAAAAGCTCTCGCCGGCCTTGATGGTGTAGACTTTGTCGCCTAGAAACAGCTGCAGTCGTCCGCTCATACAATAGCCGAATTCCTCGCCTGTATGGGGCTTATCCTCCTCCAGGGACTGGTGCGGCTGCAGGACGACGAGCAGCGGCTCCATCTGATATTTCTGGGCGGAAGGAATGATCCACTGGCGGCTGTTGCCGGCGTCGTCGATCTTCTCAAAGTACTGCTGCTCCGAGAAAACGACCTGCTCCTCTTCCTCCCGGAAGAAATCGGCCGGCGTGCTGCCCAGGCATTCGATGATGTCGAGCAGTGTCACTACGGACGGCGACACAAGCCCCCTCTCCAGCTGTGACAGAAAGCCTTTGGTCAGTTCCGTCCTGTCCGCCAGTTCCTGCAGCGTCAGGCCGTTCCGGTTGCGCAGATTTCGTATTCTCTCCCCGATGTACGCATTGACCTGTTCTGTTTCCATCTGCTTTTCTCCGATTTCGAAAATAAACTGAAAATATTCTATTGCTAAACTTCAGCCTTCGGATTCTCATTATACAGAATACAAAAAGTTTGTCAATTGTAAACTTTTGGTTCGTTAAAAAAAGAGAAGCCGCACTTCGGTGCAGCTTCTCTTCTTAGCAAAATATGCAATTTATCATTTATATAAAAACAGCTGTGTTTTTAACCATCTTCCTGAGCAGCTGTCAAGGAACCAGTAACCTTCGCCGGGGCGTCCTTGACAGCTGCCCAGGAAGACGGTGACTGATAGCCAAGAGCTGCTGACGCAGCTCTGCCTCCAAAGAGGCCTCGGCAACAGAATGGTATAGAAGCAGTGAAAAAAGGCAAAATCACGAAGGAACTAACGCTAAGGATCGCAGCAAAACTCCGCGAGTCCCCCGCCTGTGGCGTCTCTGAGACCGGATCTCATCACAGCTGGAGGATTCCTGTTATCGTGATGACGCTCCAGCCTCTTCATGTCTCTGTTTGTCATTACAGCTGAAGTGTTTCTGTAATTGTAATGACCTCCTAGCCTCTTCAAGTCTCTAACTATCACTACAGCCGAGAATATCCTCTTACTGGAATGACTTCTGCCTCCCTCGGAGCCTCTGGCTGTCACTACAGCCGAGAATATCCTCTTACCGGAATGACTTCTGCCTCCCTCGGAGCCTCTGGCTGTCACTACAGCTGAAAATATCCTCTTACCGGAATGACTTCTGCCTCCACGAAGCCTCTGGCCGTCACTACAGCTGCCAATTATCTGTACCTGTGATGATTTCCCAGCCATATCAGCATTGTATCTTCAAAGCAGTCCGCAAAACAGCCTCCAGAACAGCCTCCTTGGAGGCAGGAGGTGCGGCAGCACCTCTTGTCAACCCACCACCGTCTTCCGGGGCAGCTGTCAAGGACGCCTCCGGCGAGGGATACCGGTTCCTTGACAGCTGCCCCGGAAGATGGTTAACAAGGCCTCTGTTCTAAATAACAAAAATGATTTCTATCAAACTAATTATTTGACGAAAAATATGGTCCTTTCGCTAATCTCCACTTCTCTCTGACTCGTTTCTTCCCTGCGAAACATCTGATAGAATGATCACAGATAGACAACCCGGTCACAGAAAGGAGGCCGCCTGTGGCACTGTCCATGGAAGAAAAAGCACAGAAGATCCTCGAGGATATCCGCTTGGAGAAAGGAACTGATCCCGCCCGCATCTTCAGGAACATGGCACAGAAAGACTATATCAGTATCCACGGTCCGGAACATCATATCCTGGACGGCGCATGCATCCTGACCGCGTTCTATAATGCCGGCGGCACGATCGATCTGGAGGAGAGCCTCCGCAAGATCGCCCGCGAAGGGCTCAGAATGCCAGGCGCCATGTGCGGCCTCTGGGGTGTCTGCGGCGCCGTCGCATCGGTCGGCGCAGCGCTTGCGATCATCGACGGCACGGGGCCTCTTTCCTCGGATGGGACGTGGGGCGAGCACATGAAGTTTACTTCCGAAGCGATCAGTGAACTCGGCAGGATCAATGGTCCCCGATGCTGCAAGCGCGACGCCATGATCGCCCTCAAAGAGGGAGTCGCATATATCAATGCGCATTACGGCGTCACGCTTGAATACGATGAGCAAAAATGCGGCTTCTCCTGTCGCAATCAGCAGTGCCTGCGGGAAAAATGTCCTTTCTATGCCGGATAGATCCTGCTTCGGGCAGATCCGTCGGGGCCTGCACCTGCTGTTTATTCCAGCATCTCCGCACCCTGCTTCAGATAGTCGGTGATGGGCAGGTGCTGGGGGCAGGCCTTCTCACACTGGCGGCATATGATGCAGTCGGAAGCGCGGTGCCCTTCCGGGGCAGGCGCATGAGGCCGAAGCCGAGTTTCGGGACTTCTTTTCCGAAATAATCTGACATGGTATCCTCACTTTCTTTGGATCTGTCTGCTAGAACACGGCCTGCACCAGCACCATATAGACCAGCGTACCGGCGAGGATGCTGAGAAGGGAATTGCGCTTCCAGGCCTGGAGAGCGACCACGGCAGCGGCGCCGAGGACCGCCGGCACGAGTTGTGCGGGATCGCCCGGCTGTACGTCTTTCAGGCAGTAGATCACCAGCATGCCGATGATCGCGGGCGGCAGCACCCGGCCCAGATAGGCGATGTAGGGCGGCGTCTCCCCCCGGATCAGCAGGAAGGGCAGCGCGCGCAGCAGGATCGTGACCGCCGACATCACGGCGACAAGGATGGCAGGTCTCAGGATGCTCATGATGCTTCCTCCTCGCTCTCTCCGGTGCTCGCACAAGAAACCGTCCCCTGTGTGAGGTCCCGCGTGAGTTCGCGCGCAGTTCTCCCCCTCAGCAGCGTCAGCACCAGGGTGATCATCAGCATCGCGGGGATCAGGAAGCGCGACGGTCCGAACACGACGAGGCAGAGCAGCGTGCAGAACAGCCCGGTCAGTGCCGGGATGTGATCATGCGCAGTGATCCACTGCTCTGTATAAGACGCGATAAACAGGGCGGTCATGGAGAATTCGATGCCTTCGGTGGAGAAGGGCAGAACTGCCCCCAGAAGGCTCCCCAGGACACACCCTGTCACCCAGTAGCTCTGGTCGAAAAGGGATACGAGGAAGCGATAGCGATGTGCCTCCTCCTGCGACGGCACATTGCCGTCGCTCAGCAGGGAGTAGGTCTCGTCGGTCAGGGCGAAGATCAGATACGGCTTGTACCTGCCGGCGTCCTTGTAGCGGTCGACCATGGAAATACTGTAGAAAAGATGCCGGGCGTTCACCATGACGGTCGTCAGCGCCGTGGTGATCACGGAAGCGCCTCCGGCCAGCAGGCTCACGCCCACATACTGCATCGACCCGGCATAGATGCAGACGCTCATGGCCAGCGACCAGAGGACGCCGTAGCCCGCTGACCGCAGCAGGATGCCAAAGCCGATGCCCAGTACGATATACCCCGCCATGACGGGGACAGATCTCAGAAATGCCTGCCTGACGATGTGATGATCCATGAAGCTCCTCATCCCGATGTCCGTGCGATGACCGGACCGTTACTGCTCTCTCCTCCCGAATTCGGAGATACCGGCCAGCATCTTCAGGAAGACGGCGACCAGGATGAAGGACAGGTCAGCAGTGATGTGGGCCACGCTGCCGCTCGGAGACAGCGCGCTGAAAGCAAAGTAAGAATAGACCCGCAGGCCAATCGCCAGGAGCCCGTAGAACACCACCAACAGGGCGGATGTGTTCAATGCACGACTGCACCTCTGGGAGAAAGGCGTCTCCTCGATGACTTCTCTCAGGGCTACACCGATCCTGGAAAGAATGACCAGGTCCAGAATGAGCTGCAGGATCAGGATCCCCAGGACGATCAGCGCCGGTGTCCTGTATGCGGCAAACGTATGCAGGTCGACCGGGCTGCCGTTCAGAGTAATGGCCGAAGCACCGGGCAGATCTGTCGGAATGAGATCCGGCCGGATCGCGATCACGGCAGTCGCTGCGCAGACAGCCACCAGTGCGATGACCAGGACCCAGAAACCGATCGCTCTGATGATATTCAGAAACTTCGCATACCCTTTCATAATGAATCCTCCCTCACTGAGAATTGACTGTGTGAAAAAACTATAGATTTAACTATAGCCGATTCCCACAATCATGTCAAAAAAACGGTCAGAAAAAATCGGAGGTCTTGACAGTACTTTCTCACAGTGATAATTTACCGTTATAAAGTATTCGATCCGCCCATGAAGGAGCACCCATGACAGACCGTCATCTGAACAACGGATATTTCGCGTTTGCGGGCTTTGCCTTTACGTTTGCGAAGGCAGAGCTTATTCGGCGTGACCTCAGCGTGTGACCGGTCTTTCAGAACCAGAAGACACAGCACCCCGCGGTCAGCCGGCCGCGGGGTTTCGTATTGTATATACCGGAAAGGAGTCCCCCATGATCGTCATCCTCAAAAATGATCCCGACAGGCAGCAGCTCGACGGCCTCATCCACTGGCTCGGTGAGCAGCACATCGAGGTACATCCGACCGTCGGCGTGCACCAGACCATCCTCGGCCTCATCGGCGACACCTCCCGCATCGACATCGACCTGATCTCGGCACTGGAGATCGTCGAGGACGTCAAGCGCGTGCAGGAGCCCTACAAGAACGCCAACCGCAAGTTCCACCCGGACGACACTATCATCCGCGTCGGGGACGTGCAGATCGGCGGCGGATCTCTCACCCTTTTCGCCGGGCCCTGCTCCGTGGAGTCCGAGGAGCAGATCGTCGGGATCGCCCGCGCCGTGAAAAAAAGCGGCGCCGCCATCCTCCGCGGCGGCGCCTTCAAGCCCCGCACATCGCCCTACGCCTTCCAGGGCATGGGCGATGAGGGCCTGCATCTGCTTCTGAAAGCCAAGGAGGCCACCGGCCTCCCGATCTGCACCGAAATCATGGATCCCGCCCAGCTCCCCCTGTTCGAGGACATCGACATCCTCCAGGTCGGGGCCCGGAATATGCAGAATTTTGCCCTTCTGAAGGCGCTTGGCAGGACCAATAAGCCGATCCTCTTAAAGCGCGGTATGGCCTCCAGCTACCAAGACCTCCTCATGAGCGCCGAGTACATCCTCGCCGGCGGCAATCCGAACGTCATCCTGTGCGAGCGCGGGATCCGCACTTTCGAGACCTACACGCGCAACACGCTGGATCTCTCCTGTATTCCCGCCCTCAAGACGCTCTCCCATCTGCCGGTCATCATCGACCCCAGCCATGCGGCCGGCAAGTCCGCCCTCGTGCCTTCCCTGGCGCGCGCGGCAGCCGCGGGCGGCGCGGACGGCCTCCTGATCGAAGTCCACAACGACCCGGCCCACGCCCTCTGCGACGGTCCGCAGTCCATCACGCCCAGGGTCTTTGACGACCTCGCGCCGCAGCTCCAACAGATCCACGACCTTATCAGAGGAGAAAACAGCGATGTCATCATCCGATAAAAGCACTGCCTACCGGGGCCTCGTCGCCTGCCAGGGCATCGAAGGAGCCTACTCCCACATCGTCGCCAAGGCCATGTTCCCGGACAATCCGCTGCTCTATTTCCGCAACTTCCGCGCCGTCGCGCGGGCGATCAACCAGGGGATGTGCCGGTACGGCATCCTGCCGATCGAGAACAACACCTACGGTTCCGTGCGTGATGTCTACCGTGTGATCGGTGAGGAGCAGGTCAGCATCGTCCGCAGCACCACCCTGCGGATCTCGCACCGGCTGCTGGCCGTTCCCGGAGCATCGCTGAACGGCATCACCACGATCTATTCCCATGAGCAGGCTCTCGGGCAGTGCGCGGAATTCCTGCATAGCCTCGGCGACAAAGTGCGCCTGGTCCCCTGCCTGAACACCGCCGTAGCCGCCCGCACCGTTGCGCAGGCAGGCGATCCGCAGGTCGCCGCCATCTCCTCCCCGGAGTGCGCTGCTCTATACGGCCTCAGGACCCTGAAAAAAGACATCGCCGACACCGACCACAACTACACCCGTTTCATCTGCATCGCGGCGGAGCCGGAGTGCCTCTCCGGTGCGGACCGTCTCTCCGTCGTCCTCTCCGTGGAGCACCACCCGGGCGCACTCGCCGCTGTCCTGAACGAATTTGCCCAGGCCGGCATCGACATGCTCAAGATCGAGAGCGCGCCGGTCCCCGGGCGGGACTTCGAATTCCGGTTCTACATCGATCTCGCCGCCTCCGCCTCGGATCCGGCAGTCGCGGAGATCCTGCGCCGTCTGGAAGCGACCTGCCCCCTGTACAGGTACCTGGGCACCTATACCGAGGAAACAGTCCCGGAAAAGCACGAACCGCCCGCTGTCCTGACACTGTGAGGACTGCTCCGGCCGTTCCGATGCTGTGAGGGAATGACCGGCTGACCCCGGCCGTTCTTACCTCGCCAGCTTCCCCTGCGCCTTCTGCAGGAATCGCGCGCTGTCGATGATGAAGCGCTCATGGATGCCCTCGCCCACCTGCTCCTTCTCGTCGTAGACTTTGACCGAGAAAACGAGCCTGCGGCGGTCGACCTCGACCAATTCGGTCTCGCAGCGGACCGTCATGCCCACCGGCGTGGCCGCCATGTGTTTGATATCAAGCCTGGTGCCGACAGTTCCCTGTCCATCCTCCAGCAGCGGCTGCACGCTCTCCATCGCCGTGCCCTCCGCCAGCGCGATCATCGCCGGGGTCGCCAGTACTTCCAGCAGGCCGCTGCCCATGCGGGCGGCCGTCACTTCCTCCGTGACGAGGAGTTCTTTCTGTCCGAGGATGCCTTTTGTGATTGCCATGTTCTTTTCTCCTTGTGTTATAGTATAGAAGTGACTCAAACTGCCTGATCCCGGAAGGAGGACCTGTATGCGTCTGCTGTTCATCCGCCACGGCGAGCCGGACTATGTCCATGACAGCCTTACTGCCAGGGGGAAGCTGGAGGCCGCTGCCCTCGCGGACCTGTCACCCTCCCTGCACATCGACCGCGCCTATGTTTCGCCGTTGGGCCGCGCGCAGGAGACCGCCTCCTACACCCTCCGGAAGCTCGGGATGGATGCGCAGACTCTCGACTGGCTGCAGGAGTTCCCGACCAGGATCGATTCCGCCCTTGTGGCACCGGAGACAGGTATTCCCGAACTGATCGGTTCCTTCCGCCCTTACTACAGGGAGGACGGCAGCCCGCGTGAACGGGTGGCCTGGGACCTGTATCCGTCCTGGATGCTGAGCCGCAGCGAATATTACGATCGCGCCGCCTGGAAGGACAGCGCGGTGGTGCGGCACACGGATTTCCTGCAGGATCACACGTATGTGGTGCAGCAGTTCGATGCTTTTCTGGCGGCACACGGATATGTGCGGAACGATGCGGCAGGCACCGGCATCTACCATGCGGAGCGGCCGAATGCGGAAACGATCGCCCTCTTCTGCCATTTCGGCATCACCTCCGTGCTGCTGGCCCACCTGTGGGGGGTATCCCCTTTCATCCCGCTCCACGCCCTGTGCATGGCCCCCTCCTCGGTGACGGAAGTGGTCACGGAAGAGAGGGAAAAAGGGATCGCCATCTTCCGGGCTCTCCGGATCGGTGACATCTCCCATCTGACCAGGGCTGGGATGGAACCGTCATTCTACGCCCGATTCTGCGAGCTGTACACAAATACCGAGGAGCGGCACTGACCTGCCGCTCCTCTTTTTTTACGCGGGACGTTCCCCCGTTATCCGCTGTCCTGCCACAGGTATCACAGACCGTCCGGGAAACTGGTGGACTCCCTGGCTTCTGTTTCGGGCAGACCCAGCTGCTCCTTCCCCAGCGCGATGCTCTTCATGAGGAAGGACATGTTGCGGGCCAGGACGCGCATGGTCTGCAGCCCTTCGAGGTCCTTCTCCACATCGGCGGCGGTGAAACCGTGGACCTGGTTCCAGTACTGTGAGGAGGCCACCGGCATCTGGGAGATAGTAAAGTATTTATTCAGTTCGTCAAAAGTGGCCGTATTGCCTCCGCGCCTTGCGGACACCACGGCTGCGCCGACCTTCATGCGCAGGGACTTCTGATTGCTGTAGAAGAGTCTGTCCAGGAAGGCGATCAGCGTCCCGTTGGCGCTGCCGTAGTAGACCGGCGAGCCGATGACCAGACCGTCCGCCTCGGCCAGCTTCTCTCCCGCCTCCACGACGATATCGCCATAGACACAATGCCCCAGCTCATTGCAGCGATTGCAGGCGACACAGCCCCTGACGGCCTTGTTTCCGATGTGCAGGACCTCCGTTTCCACGCCTTCTTCATGGAATGTCCGGACCATCTCTTCGAGCGCGCGCGCCGTACATCCGCCTGCGTGCGGGCTCCCGTTGATCAGCAGAACTTTCATGGCTTCCCTCCTTAACTCATTTCAGCTTCCAGATCGTGCGCCAGCCCCGCCGGACAGCTCCTGGCACAGCGCACGGAGACTACGTCGTATTTCTTCATCTCCTGCAGGGTCCAGCGGTCCTTCGGATATACCCTGAGTCGCCGGATCCGGATCATCCTGCGGATGTTCACGCTTTTCTGCGGTCCGCTGTACGGAATGTCCACCTCCAGGATCTCACACCGGTAGAGAATGGCCGAATAGGGCGCACCGAGGTACAGATACACTATATCGCCGGGCTTCATGCGGTCGTTCCCCTGTTTCCAGAAGATGACCTCCTCCTGTTCGAAGGCTTTGATGACATCATAATACTTCGGATTGGAGGGGACAAGCCAGTTCTGCACCGCCCCGGAGGTGCCGGGCTTGTCGGCGCCGCGCAGGAGATACCGCTCGACCGTCTGCCTGCCGCAGTCCGGAAACAGACGCGTCACGTGCTCCAGGATCCGGGCGTAGGACTGCTCCGGCGTGCGCGCGTACACCTTGTCCGTAAAAGCCGTGCCCATGAACTTCTCCGGTGTGGAGTACTGGGCGACGCCCCAGCCATAGGGCTGCCCGTACCGGTCCCGCGCGTAGACAAAATCGCTGATCAGCACATATCCCTGCGCCTGCAGCCGGTTCATGCAGGTGTCAAACCCTTTCCGGCCGTCCTTGCCGTAGCCGCCGGCCCTCTTGAGGTCTTTGGACAGGACCGGTGCCCTCTCATCCACCAGTTCGAACAGATACTTGTCCTGGTAAGACGCCAGTTCGTCCTCGAACCGGGCGTCAAAATCGTACCCGTCCCGCCTCCAGTTGGCAAAATCCGGAAACCACTCCCGGCTGATGAAAACGGCCTTTCCGCCCAGAAACTTCCCGTAGGCGCAGCCTGTCCCCCGGATCGCCGGGCCCTTCCACTCCCAGATGCCCTCCCGGTCCGTGAACCAGGTCTCCGGGGCGGCATGTTCCTCCACGGACCAGCCGTGGACAGTATTTTTAAAGAGGGGCAGGATGCCGGCTGTCTCCACAGCCCTCTCCAGATCCTGCTCCGTGCGGATCGTCAGATCGATCATTCCCAACCTCTGTCTGGCTCCATCCAAGCCTTCTCATCCCGGATCCATCCAAGCCTTCTCAGCCCGGATCTTCAGTCTCGCTCCCCCAGGCAGGCCCTGTACTGCATGGCCGGTCTGCCGACGGCCCCCTGTTCATACCCGGTCTCGCGGATCCTGCCGGCCGCCTCATATTCCCGTTTGATCCACCGACGGAAATTGCCCACGTCCAGTTTTCTGTCCAGGATCGCCTCATGGACGTACCGGAGCTCCGCCAGCGTAAAGCTCTGCGGATCCTCCAGGAATCCAAACGCCAGGTCCGTATAATCCAGCTTGCCGCGCATCCGCTGCACCGCTGTCCGCACGATCTCCCCGTGGTCAAAAGCCAGCTCCCCTGGCAGCAGGACCGTCCCGTCCTCCGCTGTGAGGATCAAGCCGCCTGTGCTCGTTCCGGACACGGTGTAAAGAGCCGCCTCTTCGGCCTCCTCACCTGCCCCGAACTGCAGTCTGCCTGCGGGTACTGCAGCCAGATAGGCCACGGAGATCACGCGGGTGCGCGGATCCCTGTCCACAGCGGAGAAAGTATACAGCTGTTCCAGGTGGACGTTCTCCACGCCGGCCTCCTCGCGGATCCTGCGCGCGGCGGCCTCTTCCGCCGACTCGTCCATCCGCAGGAACCCGCCGGGGATCGCCCATCGTCCGCGGTAGGGCATCGCCGCGCGGCGCACGAGCAGGAGTTTCAGTTTTCTCTTCTGCACGGTGAAGATCAGGATATCCACTGTCACGGAAGGACGCTCGAAAACGGAGGGGTCGTAGTTCTCCAGGAACTGTCTCTCCTCCGTTTTCTGTGTATCCGGCTGCTCAGCGGCCGTTTCGCGCAGATCCGCCCTGTCCTCCGCCTCTTCGCGCATTTCCGTTCTCTCCGGATCCGGACCGGGTCTCCCCTGCATCTGTGTGCTCTCCATCGTCATGCTCTCTCGATATCCCTGCTGGTGCGGCCATCCGACAGATAGACAGTGCCGAACCGATCCTTCAGCATGTCCGTGTCGATCCCCCTGTACTCATTCAGATGGGTGACCATCACCGACGGCCTGTACACGTTTCTGCTCGCGGGCCTGCGGCAGAGCGCGTAGTCTCTCTCGACCCGGTCCGCCAGCACTCCCGTGTCTTTCATGATACCATATCGAAGCCTTCCCTGAAAACGGTTTGCGGGATTTGTGCGGTCCTCCCGGACGCCGGGGAGCGCGGGAGCCACCCCCTCCAGCGGCCCGTCTCCGTGCCTCTTCAGGAGTTCTGTCCCCTCCAACGGCTCGTACTCGTGGCGGGTACGGAGTTCCGTCCCCTCCAATGGTCCGTCTCCGTGGCGGGTCAGATACGAGCGCGTCACATAGCAGACTTCCACCTCCGCTCCGGCAAAAGTCCCCTCGATCAGCCCCAGTCCGCTCCCAACGCCCGTGACGGAGGGCGTCGTATAGTCTTCCTCTCCGTTCCTCCTTCCGTCCAGGAGCAGTCCCTGCGCATTCTCCAGGAGCACCGTCCCGAATCCCCGCAGATACCCCGCTTCCCGCACCGGGCAGAGGAGCCGCATCTCCTCGCAGTCCTCCAGATAATGCCGCAGAAGGCCTCCCTCGTACCAGACCTCCCACAATTCCTCCTCTCCGATCCCCAGCTCCCGACGCCTGGAATCAAAGTAGCTGTCCCGCAGCCCGCGCAGATACGCTTCTCTGTCCTGCAGGTCCATCGCCAGGAAATCCCCGAAACGGATCCCTTCTCCTCTCTGATAGCGCAGCACCGTCTCCCAGATCCCAAAACCGCAGCTGTTGTGCCTGCCCGTCCGCGCCTGCTGCATCTGGTTCAGCAGGACATCGTAGGGCGTCGTGAACCGGCAGCCGGGATGGACAGAGGCCCGGGGCGCCCTGTCCAGATCTTCCAGTTCCCGGTACTCCTTCACGAACTGCATGGGATTGACCATGTACATCGGTCCGAAATAACTCTCCGCCCCACGCAGGGTCCCCGACCCGAAGTGCTTGAAGACATGCCTCCGGCCGTCTGTCCCCTCCACCGTGTGGCCCCGCTGCGGCCCGCCGTTGGTCAGTACAGTGATGCAGGAGGGGGCGGCCTGCTCCGCAAAATGATCTGTCGCCAGGCCTTTCCCTTCGTCACCGTAGGATGCTCCTATGATCACCTTGATCTGCTGCATGTCCTTCCTCCTCTGCTCTCCCTGGTCCTCCCTGTTCTGTGCGTCTCTTGTGCTCCCTTCGGTCAGGCGCAGGTCATCCGACCGTTGCCGCCTGGTCCTCCCTGTCGCGTGCCCTGGCCCCGCCGCTCTCCTGCAGGCAGCGTACGATCTCCGCCGGCAGTCTGTCCAGTGTCGCCACCCGCAGCTGCGGTCCCAGAAGCTGCCCGAAGCTGTTCGCGATCCTGTCCCGATACCTGGAGTAGCAGTCCTCCCTGTCATCGATGGCGATGTGATAGATGTCAAATTTCTCCGTCGCCTCCGTGTACAGCCTGACAGTATCCACATCCTCCTGCAGCGGATCACCGGTGAGATCCCGCAGCCTCCCTCCCGGCAGGTACGGATTCAGCGGCTCGTCTCCCAGCGTGATGATCACGCCTTTCTGTCCGCGCTTCCAGCAGTCCAGCTTCGTGTGATGCAGTCCCATATACCAGGCGGCCGTGTAGGACTCGCAGGCATTTCCTCCGCCGCCCCGCTCGAACCAGATCCTGTCCAGATGCTCCGCCACCCGGATGTCCGACTCGAACTGGGAGATCTGGATCGGTGCCCGGTCATACACCAGGTCGCCGATCCCCATGACCATGAATTCCACATCCTTGTACTTGTCCAGGACGTCCGTCATGATCACGTTCAGGGCCGATGCTGTCCGCAGCAGCGCTCCTCCCATGGATCCCGTCACATCCAATGCCAAAATGACCGGCCTCGTCGCCGGATGCTCCGCACTGTCGCAGCATTCCCTCATCACGCCGTAGGGATCCAGAGCCGGATCCAGCCCCCGCGCTCTGTACATATCCTGTGCGCCCCTCATACCGGAGGTGTCCACACGCCCGTCTGCCGTGACTCTCCTTCCCACACGGAAGGAATACTCCTCAAAATCTCTCCTTCTCCAATATCCTCCGCCCATTGTGTACCTCCTTTCCTTGCTATGCTTCGTTACGCATCCTCATGTTATGCTTCATTTTTTATGCTTCCTTTGTTATAGTCACTTTGACTATATTTAGAATATAGCACGGCTTCGCGCTTGTCAACAACTTTTTAGTCTTTTTGACTATATAATTAGGGCATGATACCTGCTTTGTCACAGCGCGCAGAGGCGTACCGTTGTTTCCGCGGTGGTTTTCGGAAAAAACAGGGATGGCGCATCTGCGCCATCCCTGTTTTCTGTGCGGTCTCTTACCTTGCTGAAATGGTTTTATCGTCCTGCCCGTTCCGGATAGGCCCGAGGCAGGAATAGATGACGTCAGGCCTACATCACTTCCGTCGATGTAGGCCTTGACCCTTTGATCGTCGGCTCCGGGCCTACTGTCTTTTCAACAATGTAGGCCCCAACCTTCTATCTCCTGCCCTGGGCCTATTGCCTCCTTAACGATGTAGGCCCCGAACCTGATGATCTGAACGCAGGCCTATTCATTTCAACCTCAAATAGGCCTGAAGCCGCCGTTTACTATTTGGGGCCTATTTGCCCATAGGCCTGCAAGGCCTTTCCCCGCGCTGAGGCCTATCCTCACGAGAAAGCCATAGGCCCCGCAAGTGATTTCCCACCTCGAGGCCTACCATCACGAAAAGGCCCTAGGCCCAGCATCTTGTTTCCTGCCTTGAGGCCTATCAGCACAAGAGGGCTGTAGGCCCCGCTTGAGATATCCTGTCCTCTGACCGTCATCACGACGGATGATTTCTGTTATCGTTGTTCCCTCCGCGATATCTCCTTTATTTCACGGCAGATATAACGTTCACCAGCCTCCTTCGCCGACCTCCCTGAAGGCAGAGCTGCGTCAGCAGCTCTTACCAGTTCTTGTCCCCGTACTCGTACCCGTCGGAACCCTGGCCTCCCTCGCGGCGCTCCTTCTCTGTCTGGGCGTCCTGCTGCTCCTGCATGGATTGCTGTTTCTGCTCCTTGAGCCTGCGTTCGATCTCCCGTTCACGGTTGCTCTTGCTGCGGTCGCTCTGCTGCTGATCCTGCTGCTGTTGCTGCTGTTGCTGTTCGTCCTCGTCGCCGTCGCTGTCCTGATTCTGCTTCATCTGCTCCAGCTGCTTGATGAGTTCGTCGATCTCCTCCCGCAGTTTCTGGGCTTCGGGATCATGCCCGTCGGGGCCCTCCGGAGCGGCGCATCCCTCCTCCGTCAGCACCAGGCGGGCACTGCGGAGCTGCTGGATGGCTTTGTCGATCTTTTTCTCGGAATCCAGGTGGTCAAAATCGATCTTATGGACCATGGCGAGCGCCAGGTTGACGCGGATGGGGCACTCCTTGCCGTCCTTGGGATGATGCTCCAGAGCCCGCTGGTAGCGGTCGATGGCCATGTCGTAATCCTCGAGCTTATAGTAGGCGTTGCCCGCATTGTACAGGGGGACATACGGCTCGGGGAAGTTGATGATGGTGAGGGCCTCCTCCGCTGCCGGCGACGGTGTGCCGTTCTCCAGCTCCCGGGCAAAAGCGGTGTTGACCAGGATCCTGGCAGCCAGGAAGATCGCCGTCAGGGTCAGCACTGTCGCTCCGGCCGCCATAAAGATCCGGACGAGCGAGCGTCTGTTTTGTTCGTGCACATTCATAGGATCTCTCCCGGAGCCGCCGGCCTGCGCCTTGCCGGCAGATCCACCGCGCCCGGGCTTCACAGGACCCTCCCCCTGCGCATCAGCAGGATCAGTTCCAGCGCCAGAACGATCAGGACCGGCCAGGCATAGTAATAGTAGGTGTCCTCATAGATGACCGAACGCTTGCTGCCCCGGGCCGCAGAGGAGCCAGCCAGGATGCTGTCGGTCAGATACTTGATATTCTCCGGCCGCTCCATGTGGATATAGGAGATGCCCAGATCATCCGCCATGAGTTTCAGGTTCATCTCGTCGATGCGGGAGACGGCGGCCTCATGCTTCTCATAGTCATAGACCTCGGTCCCGTAATTGTCCCGCATGCGTCCGCCCTGCTCCGTTCCGTAGCCCAGGATGGCGCCGTCGTCCACATACTGGGCCAGTTCCCTGTAGGAGAAGACGGCATCGTCTTCGGTCACTTCGCCGTCGGAGAAAAAGAACAGAATGGCCTGGCGGTCCTCTTTTTTGGACGACGAGATGAGCAGCTCCTCCATGGCGCTGTAGGGCACATCCAGGGCCGTTCCCCTGGCATAATAGCTGTCGGGCATCTCGATGGTGGACAGCGCGTCGAGCACGTTGTCCCTGTCCTGGGTAAAAGGCGCCAGGATCCTGGCCGTGTTCTCATATCGGATGAGCCCGAAATTGGCGCCGTGCAGCTGCTCCATGATATAGGCGCAGTCCTTGCGGACGCCGCTCATACGGGTGTCCTTGCCGTTGTAATCCCTGGCCCACATACTGAGCGTATCGTCCACCACGAAGAGGACGTCAAGATTCTTGGTCTCCACGTCCATGCTGCTGCGCTCTGTCATGGGCCGCAGACCGATCACCAGGATCAGACCTGCCAGGGCCGCTGTCCGCAGGACACCGACGATCTTCTCAAACGGGTCGGCTCCGCGCCGCACGGCCAGCAGGCCCAGAACGGCCATACTGATCAGGGCCATTCCCCACAGAAAGACCGGGGGAAGGAGCGGTTCATAGTGCATATATGCCTCCATTGCGGTGGTTCACCGCGTGGTGACAGCCTGCGCATGCAGGCTGCGCCAATGGGCTCACAGTGCTGAACTAGTTCCGGCACCCATCGGTGGTCTCAGCGTTTCAGGATCACGCCCGTGATCCCCGCGATGCCCAGACAGACCAGCAGCGCGAAGTAGGGCACTGCGGGCTGGTCCGTCTCCTTGGTGACGGTCACTTCGGCCACGGCCAGCGCTTCCCTGCGCTGGATCCCGGCCACGATATCGCTGACGGAGGTGGTCTTGCCCGCCAGATAGAAGATCCCGTCGGTGGACTCCACGGCGCGCTTGAATTCCTTCATGCTGCTCTCATAATCCGCGCCGTCGTCGGTGGAATCGAACATCTGCTGCTCCGGGAATACGCCGTAGACGGTGACGTCGTTTTTGGCGCAGATCTGCGCCGCCTCTTTCAGTTCCACAAGGGGCTTGGTGAGCGCCTGCTGGCTGTTGTCCGTGGACATGATGATGCAGCGCGTGCGGTCCATGTCGTCGTCCAGACCCGGAAAACTGTACAGGCAGGAAGCCAGACCCTCGCCGATGAGGGAACTGCCCCGCATGTGGTTGTTGATGAGCGTTCCCGCCTCCGTGTCGTTCAGGAGCTGCTCCAGTTCATAGTAGCGCTCCATGTCCTCGTCGGGGATCTCATACAGATATTGGTAGTCCCCGAAGGTCTTCATGTACTCCTCCTGCAGGCGGAAATACTCCTTCAGGATCTCCAGTCTGGAGATGACAAAATCATAATCATCCGTCATCGGAACGAAAAGCACCGTGGACGTGTTGAAAATGGAGATCCCGAAGCGGTCGCCCTCCAGACCGGCCACCACTTCCTCCAGGCTGTCCACCAGCTCGTAATTCAGTTCATAGATGGAGTAGGAGACGTCCAGGCACAGGAAGATGTCTCTTTTCTTCACGCCGCTGGTCACCGTCTCGGTCTTGTAGGGCCGGGCGATGAGGAGCAGCGTGCAGACAGCCGCGCCGGCCAGGCTCAGCGCCAGCAGGGCCGACAGCACGCGGTAGAGATTTCTGCGGCGGATGTATTCCGGCAGGCGGCGCACCGCCTCCGTGCCGGCAGCCAGGATGCCCCCGCGGTATGTGCTGCCGCTGCGTCTCCGCAGGATGGCGGCTGCTGCGGCCGCAGCCAGCAGGACCAGTGTCCCCGCCATCAGGATAATGGGGTTTTTCAGTGTCATAGGGACTCCGTTATCTGTCCGTTTTCGGACCGGATCATTGCCAGGTCAGGATCACGTCCCTGGTCTTTTGCAGGGCTTTGCGGGCATCCGCCTTGGAACGCAGGGCAAATTCCGGCGTATAGTAGCTGCTGACCAGCTGCGTCAGCCGCGGGATCCCCACCTTCCTGATCTCCGTCAGCGTGAATTCATGGACGTGGATCCCCGTCATCTCATGGACAAAAAGACGCAGGACAGAGCTCATCTCCTGAAACGTCTGTCTCGTGTCCGTCTCCCCT
>CAMOJW010000001.1 GCA_946617225.1 uncultured Lachnospiraceae bacterium | reverse complement strand
CACCCAGCGGGTCCTGATGACCTTCATCGAAGGCGGCTACAAATCACTGGAGAAACTATGACATCCCTGCTCACACCCTACGAAATTTTCTGGTATTTTCTCATTTATTCCTTTATAGGCTGGTGCGTGGAGGTCATCTACCACGCCGTGGTCAAAGGCAGGATCCTCAACCGCGGCTTCCTCTGCGGTCCCGTCTGCCCGGTATACGGGTTCGGCATGCTGGCGATCTGCACCATGTCCGCGCTGGCAGACATTGAAGCCATGGGCCATGCCGGCGTCCTCGTCCTCTTTCTGGGCGGCATGCTGCTGGCCTCGAGCATTGAACTCCTGGCCGGCTGGCTCCTGCTCAAGCTCTTCCACGCGCGCTGGTGGGATTACCGCACGGAGCCCTTCAACCTGGGCGGCTTCATCTGCCTGCGCTTCAGCCTGATCTGGGGCCTCGGCACCGTGCTGATGATGCGGGTCATCCATCCCATCGTCTCCGACCTCTCCGCCCGCCTGATCCCGCCCCGGATCGGATGGTGGATCCTGGCCTTCTGCTATGCGGGCTGGCTGGCGGACACCATCGTCACCGTCCTCTCGGTCATGGGCCTCAATAAGAAGCTGAAGGAGCTGGAGGAACTCCGCCTCTCCATGCGGACAGTCAGCGATTCCATGAGCCAGGTCCTGGGCGAGCGGAGCCTCCGGGACAAGCAGCGCCTGGATGAGAGCCGCGTGCAGGCGGCTCTGGCAAGAGCGGAACTGCGGGATGCCCGTCTGGAGCTCCAAAAGGATGTGCAGGAAGCCCGGCAGGAATTCCGGAAGGATGTGCAGGAAGCACGGGAAGAACGACGCCGCAGAGCGGCGGAGCGGGCTGCCGCCCTGCGCAGCGAGATCCTGGCCCACAGGCATTTCGGTACAGGCCGCATCCTGCGCGGCGTCCCGGAGCTCTATCACGCCGATTATGAAGACACCCTTCAGGAATTACAGCAGTATCTGTCGGGGGTTCCCCTGGCGGAAGCTTCTTTTGACGCTTCCTTAGACGATATAGAGAAAAAGGAGGACAGACAATGAGCTGCTCACACCATTTCCACTCTCCCCTGGGAGGCATTACGCTGGCCGGCGACGGAGAGGCCATCACCGGCCTCTGGTTCGACGGACAGAAATATTTTGGGACCACACTGGGTGAACGGCCAACAGAAGAGCTCCTCCCTGTCTTCAAAGACGCGGATCGCTGGCTGACGCTCTATTTCCGAGGAGAGGTGCCGGACTTTATGCCCGCTGTCGCTTTTCCCCCGGAGGCTTCTGAATTCAGCCGGGCGGTCTGGGAACTCCTTCTGAAGATCCCCTACGGGAAGACCGTGACCTATGGGGAACTGGCGCGGGACCTTTCGGCGCAGCGCGGCGGTGCCCGGACTTCCGCCCGGGCGGTGGGTAACGCCGTGGCGCACAACCCCATCTCCCTGATCGTCCCCTGCCACCGCGTCCTGGGGGCCGGCGGGAAGCTGACCGGCTACGCCGGCGGTGCAGACAGGAAGGAGTGGCTGCTGCGGCTGGAGAGAGAGCATGCTTAGGATCATCACCGGCGCAGAATTCCCCGAGGGTGGTCTCCCATGCTCCGCTGCTTCACAGAAAGGAATCTTCCATGCCTGCACCCATTCATCTGCAGCTGGCAAGACAGATCGTGGATACCCTGAAATCTGTCTGTGCGCATGATATCAATTACATCGATCTGCGCGGCCGCATCTGCGCGAGCACGGATCCCTCCCGGGTGGATGACTACCACCGGGGCGGTTTCGAGGCCGTCCGGCAGGGCAGAACTGTCATCATCGAGAAGGACGATCAGGAATCCGGCGACCGCCGGGGCATCAACATGCCCATCCTGTACAACGGGGAGATCGTGGCCGTGATCGGCATCACCGGTGACCCGGAGGAGGTGCAGCGCTACGCGGAGATGGCGCAGCGCATCACGATCCTGCTCCTGCGGGAACAGGAGCTGAATCTGCACGAACTCACCGGCAAGGCCCAGGTCCAGTACGTACTGCGGACCATCCTGCGGGAGGAGACGGTCCACCCCGCCGTCCTGCAGGAGGTCCTCGCCTCCAGGGGCATCCCCTCCGCCAGAGGGGACTGGAGAACGGTCGTTTTCCTGCCGGTCCTGACCGCGCCTGACGCGGCCGCTGAACCGGACATGGCCGGTCAGGCATCGCAGGGTCCGGGGTCCGGGGCTGTCGGTTTCTCCGGCCTCTCCGCTTTGGAGCAGGATCTGCTGCAGGTCTTCGAGCGTATCGGTAAGTGCCTGTACCTCAACCGCTTCCCGGAGGAATATGTCCTGACAGCCCCGGCGCACGTGATCGACGGTTCGGTCTCCCTCCTGACAGCATTCGCTGAACGTCACCGGAGGTATCTCAGGATCGGGATCGGCGCCGCGGAGAAACTCCAGCAGCAGAGCCACTCCCGGCAGACGGCGCGCATTGCAGCCATCTCCTCCGGCGGTGCGGTCTCTCCCGACGGTATAGACAGCAGCGTCGTCTGTTACGATGATCTGGATCTGGAGGTCCTGCTGGCCTCCGTGCCGGCTTCAGACAGGGACCTCTATCTGCAGAAAGCTCTCTCCGCACTGGATGAGGAGGACCTGCGGATCCTCGCTGTCTACTATGACTGCGGGATGTCCCTGCAGGCAGCTGCACAGGCGCTATTCATGCACAAAAACACCCTCCAGTACAAACTGAACCGCATCCACAGACGGTGCGGCTATGATCCGCGCACGTTCCGGGATGCGGTCGTTCTCTATACGGCTGTGAAATTGTACGGGCTGAGATCCGGTTCCGCTTAGAACTCGAGCGCCTCGCTCCAGTAGCTCTGCTCGTAGATGTCAGTGAACTTGTAAGTGACGCGGGACTTGCCCTCGCCGAGGATGGTGTCGCTGATGACCATGTTGTCGGTGACTGTCTGCTGTTCGCCCAGCATGTAGGAATCCTGATACTGCCCGTCATAGCTGTAGAAATCGCACAGGAAGTCCAGCTTGTCCCCGGGCACCAGCTCTGTCAGGCTCTTGGCCACCGTCTCGGTCTCGCCTTCCTTGTAGTCGTAGACCGCACCGACGATGGACCCCTTGGGATCGTCGCTGGAGAACTGCAGGATCAGGTTCACGTACTCGCCGTTCAGGAGCGCCGGAACACGTCCGGTGATGACGTAGTACTCGCCGTCGTCCACCGTGTCCAGGTGATAGTAGGCCACCGGCTGTCCGTTGATGGAGACCCAGGTCTCCCCGGTATCTGCGATGAGGTTCCCCTCCTCGTCAAAATCATAGACATTGTCCAGGCCCAGATCCACATATCCCTCGCCGTCGTCGTAGAACAGGTTCATGTCCAGTCCGTGGACCAGCGACCACTGTTCGGGCGTGATCTTGATCTTGTACTGGCCGTTCTCTTCGGTCCAGTACAGCTGGCTGCCGTCAAAATAGTTGTCCGCCAGGTAGGACACCATGTCCTCGTCGCTGAGAGCCCTGTCGGAGAGGAAGCTGCTGCCGCCGCTCAGGCCGCCCAGCGAACTGTAGTCGCCGCCCAGGAAGCTCCCAAGGAGCTGAGCGATGAGCTCGTCGCCGGAACTGTAGCTGCCGTAGGCACTGCCCGCGCCGCTGCCCCCGGAGCCGCTGCCGTAGGAACTGTTGCCTGCGCCGGAGGAACCGTAGCCGGTCATGTAATCGGCATAATTCCCGAACAGGGAACTGTAGGGGCTGGCAACACTGTCGCCGCCCGTCACGGCCTGGCCGGACACCTGCAGGCTGGCGAACTGACGGATGCACTTGGAATAGGAATCGTCGATGCCGATATCGCTGTAGGTCTGGCTGGCCTTGTCCACGTACGCCCGGTTGCGCAGCGGGAAGTAGATGGACAGACCGTAGGCATTGGTCATGTTGGAGGAGGTGCGGTTGTATTTGACCGCTCCGCGGATGGCCTGTGCCAGCGCTTTGCCCTCATCCGTGCCCATGTTCTCCGCCAGATGCACCAGGTCGACCTGGTCGATGCGCGTGGTAGCGGCGAATTCTCTGGTCTGGTTTCTGGCATTGGCGACCTGTTTGTACTGCTTGTCCGTGATCAGCTGTGACACGGAGGTGGAGAAAGCCTTGAAGTGCGGTTTGGCCGTACAGGCCAGTTCCGCCAGGTCCACCACAGAGAGGGTCGTCTTCTGGCCCTGGCATTTTCTCGCGCAGGTACTGACAAAACCGTCCACGATCTTCTGGCCGATCTCCACGGTGGGCATGGACGTATTCTTGCCCAGGGCGGTGAGCCAGTCCGTATAATACCAGCCGACGCCGGGTTCAGTCTCCTCGGAGGCGATGAGATAATCGGCGTACTTGTCCAGCATCAGCGCGTTCTCCATGGTCGCCATGAGACACGCGTCAAAACCGATGAAATCGAACTTCACGCCGCCGTTCTTAAGGGCCGTGTTGATGCCCGACAGGGACATAGCCCCGCTGCTCTTGTACTTCTCGTCATAGCCATAGCCGCTGACACTGCCGCCGCCGTGATCCCAGAGGATCAGTTCATAGCGGTCAGCCGGATAGTTCTTGGCACAGTACTGGATGAAATAGGACAGGTTCGAGGGGTCCGTCATGGCCTTGTTTTTGGCCCCGGTGTCCTTGACCAGAAGATGCAGGTTCCCGTTCTGGAGCTGGTAGATCTGGTTCACGCTGGTGCTGATCCCTCTGATCTTCCATCCCGCGCAGCCGCCGGTATAGATCAGGATATTGATGTTGTCGCCGAAATCGGCCGTCGCCATCTCCTGCATGTCCGAGGTGGCCATGCCGCTGCGGGATTCCAGGTCCGTGCCGCACATGTAGACCATGAGCGTCACCTGATCCTGTCCGTTTCCTTTGATCTGCGTGTATTTCTCACGGGAGCCGGTAGCCACGGAGGTGTCCAGAGCGGTCTGCGCTCCGGTCTGGGTGCTGGTCCCGTCCGTCCAGCCCGTGGACAGACTGCCGTTGCCGCCGAACAGGCTCTGATAGTAGTTGAAGTTGCTGTCGCCGCTGCTCGGGGCATATCCCTCCTGAACGCCCCAGTTCTGGGTCGTCTGTGAGGCGGGCTGGCTGCTCCCCTGGGAATAGCCGCTCCCCGAACCGCTGCCCGTTCCGCCGCCGCCCAGAAGGCTCGAAAGTCCTCCGCCGCCGCCCAGAAGAGCCACCAGAAGGAGCACGATCAGAGGCAGGCCTCCTCTGGTGCCGCCGCTTCTCTGGCCTCCGCCCTGGCCGCGCCCCGAGGACGCACCGCCTCCGCTGCCGCTTCCGACCGGACCTGTCCCCAGTCCCTCTCCGCGCCGGTGAACGCCGGCGCCCTGGCCTGTCACGTTCTTCTCTCTGCCGCGGGGTCTGCTGTTGTCTGCCATCTTCAGATCCTCCCTGAAAACAGTTCGCACTGTCTCTCTCAGCCTGTAAACAAAAGCCTCATGCTTTAGTATAGCACAGTCCGCGCAAGTGGTGTAGGAATAAAGGGTGCCGCATTTTTTCAAATGCGGCTCCCTTTTTCAGAGAGGACGTTTCTATAGCTGCAGCTGCTCACATCAGCTTCCTGAACATGGCCTCGAACTGTTCCAGAGTGGCAGGTCTCGGGTTGCCGGGGGCGCAGGCGTCGGCAGCGGCGGATTCGCAGAGGAAAGGAAGATCCTCTTCTTTCAGTTTCTCCAGCTTGGTGGGGATGCCCACGTCCACGGAGAGCTGCTGAACGGCGTCGATGGCCGCCTTGCGGTAGGCGGGGGCGTCCATACCGGTGGATGCGGTGAGGCCCTTGGGCATGGAGGACATCATATCGGGATCGACGACCGCAACATCGGGGATATCGTTAGGGTCGACGCACACGAATTTACGTTTCTTCTCCACGTCGGTGATGACATAGTTGATGGTGGATTCCGCGCCGGAGCGCGGCATAGGCCAGGATCCCGGCGACGGTCTTGCCGTCCCTGATCTCGCCCCGGAAGATGCGGAGGAGGAGCTCCTCCAGTGTGAAAGCCAGGGTCCGGATCTCCTCGGCATCATCCAGGAGCTGTTCCTCCGGTTCGGAGAGTTCCTCCGCCAGATAGATATCCGTGGTCTCGTCACACCAGGCAGGCATGCTGTCGATCCTGGCCAGAAAAGTCATGACCCCGGCGCTGCGGCCGGTCTCCTCCCGCAGTTCCCTGGCCGCGGTGATGCTGCCGTCCTCCGAGGGATCCTCCCTGGCTCCCGCGGGCAGTTCCAGCGTCTCCCGGTCCACCATGGGCCGGTACTGTTTCACCAGCAGGATCCTCCCGTCCTCCAGGACGGGTACCGTGCATGCTCCTCCGCCGTGTTTATGGTGGACAAAATCCCACCTTTCCTCCCGTCCACCGGGAAGCTGCATCAGATCCTCATACAGGGTGAGGATCTTTCCGTCGTAGATGACACGGCGGTCCTTGCGGGTCAGTTCATAGTCCATTTCTGTCACCGGCTCTCGTTGAGGTAGATCTGTACGCGGCTCTGGATCGTATCGGCGACATCTTTGGCGCTCTTCTGGCCGTTGAAGAATGCCCCCGTCTCCTCGGTCACGATATTGAGGATGTTGGCATCCAGCTCCGACCGGTTGGTGAGGCTGCTCAGGAAATCCACGATCTCCTGCGTCTGCTCCGGCGTGAAGGGCTTGACGATGATCTCCTGCCCGTTCACATAGTAGGTGTCGTCATAGTACTGCTTATCGCCGTTCTCATCGGTGTAATACGGTCTCTCCTGCGCGGCTGCGGCCAGCTTGTCGAGCGATCTTCTGTATACCGGGAATCCGAACTCCACGCGGTCCTGATAGTCCTCCTGCAGGAAGGACCGCAGGAACTCCCAGGCCGCCTCCTTATTTTCGGACGACGCGCTCATGGCGAGCTGCAGGTTGTTCTCGATGGAGGGACCGGCCTTCTGTTCAGAAGGATAGCCCACGTAGGCGACAGGTTCACCCACGGTAGCCTGTTCCATTTCAGAGAAAGTGCGGAAGTTGTAGAGCCACGCCTCGGTCAGGAGCGCCCTGCCGTCCCGGATCATCGTCTCCGCTTCTCCGTCATCCTCATCGTCCATGAAATCACTCTCGACCGGCAGTTCCGTCGTGAGCTCCAGCAGGTCGATGAATCCCTGCGACTGGAAATTGGCCTTGCCTGTGTCCTTGTCCACATAATCACCGATATTGGCATTCAGAGCGGCGGGGAGGAACTCTCCCTGGGTCACGCCGGCACCGAAAACAGTATCCGCGGAGATGTCGTACTGTTTCATATACTGGCGGATCTCCTCCACGGAGATGCCGTGTACGTCGCCCAGGACGGATCTCTTGCCCGCCAGGGCATTGACATAGAAGGACGGTGTCAGCAGATACAGGCTGCCGTTCACTCTGCCGATATCCAGGACATTGGTCAGATAATCCTCTGCGCGGTAAGAGCTGTCCTTCTCGAGATAGCTGTCCAGCGGCTCAAAGATGCCCTTGGCGATGTAGCTGTCCATAGGGAGACCGAAGCCGACCAGCAGGATGTCGGGCACATTGCCGGTGATGATCTCGTTGTTCATCGTCTCGATGTAGTTGTCGTCCTCCCCGATCGCCGCGGAGTAGTCCCTTACCTCGATCCGGTACTTGTCGCTGGAACGGTTGAAAGCGATGATCTGCCTGCGCACGGAATCCTCCATGTAGGCGCAGCCCAGGGTGATGACCGTTTTTTCCGCCAGGGCGTCGGGATCGGCCCTGTCCATCAGGAGCAGTTCCTGCATGCCCTCACTGGTATAGGCCGCGCAGAGAAGCTGATCCGGGGACATCACGCCGAGCGTAGAGATCTGCGTGGTATCCAGATCCGAGGCAAGGAAATCCAGGAACCTGTGGATGGTCCCGCTTGCGGGATCAGCACAGTACAGGGCGCCATCCCCGGGGAACAGAACGGTCCCGTCGGGGCCCGCTTCCAGGGTCTCGGCAGTCATCAGGCGGTCCATGCCCGCGGGCATCGCATAGTCCCGGATCTCAGCGGTCGCCGGATCCACGGCCCTGACGGTGAGGCTTCCGACCTCGTCCCAGCCGGAGAGCAGCATCGTGCCGTCTTCCAGCTGACATACCATGCCCGCCGCGTCGGAACCCACGTCCACTGTCCGGATGCGGGAACCGTCCTCGGTGCTGAAGATCTCCAGCCCCGCATCGGTGCGGACGGCAAGCCCCGTCCCCTCCAGGACAGCTCCTCCGAAGACGCTGAAATACTGAGAGGGATCCTCATTGACAGGTACTGTCCACAGCTGTGCGCCGGTGGCGTCCGCTTTGACCAGTAAGGTCTCGGCATTATCCAGATCCGTCCATTCTGATACGGAATAATAGAAACTGCCCTCGCTGTCCATGCAGAAAAACCCCGGATAGCTGTCCTTGGGAAGCTCCAGGGGGATCTCCTCCTGCACGGTGCCGTCCGTGCCTACCCGGTAGACCATGGTGGCGTCGGCTCTGTCGAAATCGGTCACAAAGACATAGTAACTGCCGTCATGGACGCAGATGCCCATGACGCCCGCGGAGGATCCCTCCAGCATGTCCGCGCCGGCGACCTCCCTGCTGTTCCATACAGCACCCAGCTCAGCCGCTGTCTCCGTGCCGTTCTCCGTACCGTTACCTGTACCGCTCTCTGTACCGCCCTGGCCTCCGCTGCCCTGGCCTGGACCGCCCGGCTCTCCGCCGCGGCAGCCGGTCAGGACCGTCAGCGCAAGAATCAGAGCAAGGAACATCGCGGCGGACCGCTTTACCGTTTTTCCTGATCCGGTTCTCTTCATAGACTGTTCTCCTCCTGTTTCAAGCAGTGTGGGCTATTCTATCACCACGCGATAAAACGTGTTCCCGCCCCGCAGGACCGTCGTATACCTGTATTTTCTGGTCTCCTTGTCCCCTTTCAGCGCCTTCGAGAGGGCTGCGTCCAGTTCGGACGTTTTGTCCTCATGGCCGCGCAGAAGGAAATAACCTGTCCCTTCCTCTCCGTCGCGGAACCGGCTGACGGCTGCTTCCGCGATCCCGGCGGCACTGTCAAAACAGCGCTCATAACCATCTGTACCGGTGTCGGCATCCCAGTAATAGTAATAGAGGTGGTCGCTCTTGTTCTTCAGGGGATGGATAGTCAGTTCTTCCGGCCAGGAGAATTCCTCGCCTGCGATATCCATGCCCGCATTGAAGAGGTGATAGTCCGAAAGGATCTGATCGCCTACCTTCATGGAGTTGTCGTCACCGGTCACATCCACGGCATACCAGGCATCTCCCAGGCGGATCGTATTGAACACATGCCCCGTACCGGTACTGCGGTCGTCCGCCGACTGAAAGCTCACCTCATAACCGGCCAGGCTCGCCAGGAGATAAAAGGCATCCGCATAGCCCTGGCAGTTGGCGCGTCCGTCCCTGAGTGCTCCGACAGCGGACAGTTCCGGGGGAGCATCCGCGGCATCACTGAATGACGGCACATCCTTTACATATTCGACCGTCTCGCAGAGCCAGTCGTGGATCCGGAGCTCGACGGCGATGCCCGTCTCCTCATAAGGCGCAGCTGCCGCCTGTACGGCCATGGCCGTCAGCTGCTCCCGGAGACTGATGTCTGTTTCGGCGGCTGCCTCCGCAGCTGTCTCTGCGTCCTCTGCGTCCTCTCCGTCTGCGTCCTCTCCTTCTGCGTCCTCTCCTTCTGCGTCCTCTCCTTCTGCGTCCTCTCCTTCTGCGTCTTCTCCGTCTGCGTCCGTTTCTGTCTCTTCCTCGCCGGGGTCGCTGCCCTCGTCGTCGTCATATAAGGGGGCAAGACCCTCCTCCATGCGGAGGTAATCCACGATACCCAGGGCCTGTTCCAGGACCTCCAGTTCCTCGTCGGACAGGGCGGACAGATCACCGCTCCTCCAGGCTTCCAGGATCGCCTCCCCCATGTGGGGCACCATCTCCACCTCGCACAGGACGCGGGCATCGTCCTCACCGCCTCCGTCCTCGGTCTGTTCCGTCCGGATATAGCAATACAGTGCATTGGTCATCCGGGTGAGGTACTGCCCCTCCAGGTCCCGGCGGTCACCGGTGTAGAGGAATTCGCAGTCCCGGACACCTTCCGACAGGCAGGTCTGCAGGTAGTCCCGCAGCTGTACGGGCGACCGCAGCGTGGGCGTATCCACCGGCCTGTACATGGCCGCCTCCGCGGGGATGCTGACCGGAAGGACCGCAGCCGCCGCCACCAGCATGGCCAGTGCTGCTGCCAGTGCTCTGTGTTTCATTTTCTTGTTCTCCACTTTATGGTTTCGGATCATCATACTTCTCTCCTCTGCATGCGGTGGGTGATTTTAGCCCTGTCTCTTTCCTTTTTTCACTACGTCTGCCTGATTTCTTCTGTCGTAGTGCCGCTCTGATGTCGACAGGCCGTAATTTTTCATCACAGCAGGCTGATTCTTTGTTTTGTGATGACTTACTGGCATCGCTGAGCCTTCAATTTCACTACATCCGGCAGTTATCGCAATCTGTAATGACTCTCTTGCGTTGCCGTGCGGTCATTTTTCATCACAGCCGGCAAAAATCTTGTTCTGTAATGACTTTCGGGCACTCCGGCACTTTCATTCGTCATTACAGCAGACCAAAAACTTGTTCTGTAGTTACTTTCATGCTCTCCGGGACTTTCATTCGTCATTACATCCGGCAGTTTTCTTGTTATGTAATGACTTACCGGCACCGCGTTCTGGGACTGTGGCCGGACAGAGGTGCTTCGCACCTTGTCCGCCCCGGGATACCGGTAAATCAGCACCCCCATGTCCCAGACCGCTCCGCGTTCCGGGACTGTGGCCGGACAGAGGTGCTTCGCACCTTGTCCGCCCCGGGATACCGGTAAATCAGCACCCCCATGTCCCAGACCGCTCCGCGTTCCGGGACTGTGGCCGGACAGAGGTGCTTCGCACCTTGTCCGCCCCGGGCAAGGACCTGCACATAACTCGGAAAGCCAGCTTTCCGAGTTATGCACATGTCCTTCCCCGGGGTGCTGATTTTTTAACAGTATACCACCATATCGGGGGATGGTCTATCGCTCTCTCCCGCCGGCAGGGCGGATGTAGACCCCCTGCGCCTGGCGCAGGAGGAAGAGCAGGCCGCGCAGGCAGAGCTCGATGCACATGGCCAGCCAGATACCGGCCAGGCCCATGCGGGGAGACAGGAGGAGCGCAAGAGGGATGCGCACCAGCCACATGGTCCCGAGACAGATGCAGGCAGGGACCAGTGTGTCCCCGCCGCCGCGGAGGACACCGTTCGCAACGATGGACGCGCCGAACAGCGGCTCCGCAAAAGCCTCGATCCGCAGCACCCGTGTCCCCAGGGCCACGACCGCCGGGTCCGGGCTCAGGATCCCGATCATCCACGGTGCGCCGAGATACAGGAGGATACCGGCCAGCGTCATGACGCCCATACCCAGCAGTGTGATGAGACGCCCGACGCGGCGGGTCGTCCTGACCCTGCCCATGCCCACACATTGTCCGATCACCGCCGTGGCGGCTGAGGCTATGCCGTAACCGGGCATGTAGCAGAGGCTTTCCGCCGTTATGGAAAGAGAATTGGCGGCCACCGCCACGGTCCCCAGCGGAGCGACGATCCGCGTGGAGGCGATCTGGGCGGTGTTCATCACCACGTTCTCCGCTGCAACGGGAAGGGCGATCCGCAGTGCTTTCCGGATCTGGTCCCTGCGGAAGTGCATCCGCTCTCCCTCCCGCAGATGGAGGACAGGGCTGCGGAAATACAGGTGCCGCAGCATGAGCACCATGCTGCAGAGTCTTGCGAGCCCTGTCCCCAGGGCTGCACCGGCCACGCCCAGTCCCGCTCCGGGCAGGAACAGGGGGCCCAGCTGGAAACCGGGAAAGATCAGAAACGCATTGAAGACCACGTCCAGGACGCACATCAGCACGTGCAGGAGCCCCGGCAGCAGCATGTTGCCGCTGGCCTGCAGAAAGCTCCCGCCCAGGAAATTCATGCGCTCCACCGGGAAGAAAAGAGCAAAGATCAGAAAATACCTTCCCGCGTCCCTCCGGATGGCGGGGTCTCCCCCGAGCCACCCCGGCAGGCCTCCGGCGCAGAGAACGCCCAGCAGGGCCATTCCCGCAGAACAAAAAAGCGTCAGTCGCATGCCCTGACGCATCAGATTTCTGGCATCCTCTTCATCGCCGGCACCGATCCTCTGTGCGCACTGCACGGAGAAACCCATGCCGGCCGCCATGGCGATCCCGCCAAAGAGCCAGGTGGTGGAAGAGACCAGGCCGATGGAGGCACTCCCCTCCGCGCCCAGTCTCCCTACCATGGAGGCATCGATATACTGCATCAGTATGGTGGAGATCTGCGCCATGATCGCCGGCATGCTCAGCGCGGCGATCATCCTGCACAGCTCCGCCGTGTTCAGCTGCTCGCCTTCCCGCAGCCGCTGCAGATGGTCTGACCTGGTCCTCATGTACTCTTCTTACCGCCGGCGCATGGCCGGCTTCCGCTGCTCATTCTCCGTAATGCCTGCGATAATACTCCCGGTACTCGCCGGACACGATCTCCTCCCACCAGCTCCGGTTGTCCAGATACCAGCGGATGGTCCTGACGATACCGTCGGCAAAACGGGTCTCCGGCAGCCAGCCCAGTTCCCTGTGGATCTTGGCAGGGTCGATGGCGTAGCGCTGGTCGTGGCCCTTGCGGTCCGTCACGTAGGTGATGAGGCTCTCCGGTTTGCCCAGTTCCCTGCAGATTAGCCTGACGATGTCGATATTGCGCATCTCGTTATGGCCGCCGATATTGTAGACCTCGCCGATCCTGCCGCCGCGCAGCACGAGATCGATGGCCCGGCAGTGGTCCCCGACGTACAGCCAGTCACGCACATTGATCCCCTCTCCGTAGACAGGAAGAGGCTTGTTCTCCAGCGCGTTGGCGATCATCAGCGGGATCAGCTTCTCCGGGAACTGGTAAGGCCCGTAGTTGTTGGAGCAGCGGCTGATGGTCACGGGGAGGCCGTAGGTGCGGTAATAGGCCATGACCAGCAGGTCCGCCGAGGCCTTGGAGGTGCTGTAGGGACTGGATGTGTGGATGGGCGTCTCCTCGGTAAAGAACAGGTCCGGCCGGTCCAGGGGCAGGTCGCCGTAGACTTCGTCCGTGGAGACCTGGTGGAACCGGATGTTCCCGTACTGCCTGCACATGTCCATCAGCACGGCAGTCCCCAGGATATTGGTCTTCAGGAAGATCTCCGGATCCTCGATGGACCTGTCCACATGGGATTCCGCGGCAAAATTCACCACACAGTCCGGCTTCTCTTCTTCAAAGAGCGCCTGCATGGCTGCCCGGTCACAGATGTCGGCTCTCAGGAAGCGGAACGTCTCCGACGCGGCCGGGTCCTCCAGGATCGGCCGCAGGGTGGACAGATTGCCCGCATAGGTCAGCTTGTCCACGCACACCACCCGCTCCTGCGGATGATTCTCACGCATATAGTAGATGAAATTCGCTCCGATAAAACCGGCTCCGCCGGTCACGATCATAGTCATGGGGTTCTCCTCGGTTCACTGAACGGTCACTGGATGATGCGGGTGTTTTTTACTCCCAATTTGTCTGAAACTGTGGTATTCTAGGTACGTTGCTCTACATACTCTATGGTATTGTATCATATTTCAATCTGTACGGAGGTCTCTATTTTGGAACGCGAAAGATTCGGATCCCGGCTCGGCTTCCTGCTGGTCAGCGCAGGCTGTGCCATCGGTATCGGCAATGTCTGGAAATTCCCTTATGTCACCGGGCAGGGCGGAGGCGGTGTTTTTGTCCTGTTCTACCTGCTCTTCCTGGTCATCATGGGCGCACCCGTCCTCACCATGGAACTGGCCATCGGCCGCGCCAGCCGCATGGGCTCGGTCGGATCCTACAAGAAACTGGAACGTCCGGGGCAGAAGTGGCACCTGCACGGCTGGCTCTGCCTGCTGGGCTGCACGCTCCTGATGATGTACTACACCACCGTCTCCGGCTGGATGCTGGGCTATTTCGTCAAGTTCCTCACCGGCACTTTTGACGGCGTCGCCGCGGGCGATGAAGTCGCCGGCGTTTTCACCACCATGCTGGGCAACCCCGCGGAGATGGCCGTGTGGATGGCTGTCACCGTTATTGCCGGTTTTCTCGTATGCAGCTTCGGTCTGCAGGCAGGCATCGAGCGCGTCACCAAAGTCATGATGACGGGGCTTCTGCTCCTGATCGTCGTCCTGGCCGTCCGTTCCCTGACTCTCCCGGGCGCCATGGAAGGCGTCAAGTTCTACCTGCTGCCCGATTTCGGCCGCGCGCTGGAACAGGGCCTCGACAAAGTGATCGTCGCCGCCATGAACCAGGCCTTCTTCACGCTGAGCCTGGGCATCGGCTCCATGGAGATCTTCGGCAGCTACATGTCCAAAGAGCAGACCCTGGGCAGCGAAGCTCTCAGCATCTGCGGCCTCGACACCTTCGTGGCGCTGATGTCCGGCCTGATCATCTTCCCGGCCTGCTTCTCCTTCGGGATCGAGCCCACCGCGGGCCCGCCGCTGATCTTCATCACCCTGCCGAACATCTTCGTGGATATGCCCGGCGGACGTCTGTGGGGGACCCTGTTTTTCCTCTTCATGACCTTTGCCAGTTTCTCCACTGTCATCGCCGTGTTCGAGATGATCCTCTCCACCTCCATGGAGTGCTTCGACTGGACCCGCAGACAGGCAGCCATCCTGCTCTGCATCTTCCTGCTGATCGCTTCCATGCCCTGCCTGCTGGGTTATAACGTGCTCTCCGACCTGCATCTGATCGGGGGACGCGACATTCTGGACAGCGAAGACTTCATCGTCTCCAATATCCTCCTGCCCGGCGGTGCGCTGATCTACGTGCTCTTCTGCACGACGCGCCTGGGCTGGGGCTGGGACAATTACATCGACGAGACCAACACGGGCAGAGGCGCGCAGCTGTCACCGGCCCTCCGGCCTTATTTCCAGTTTATACTCCCTGTACTGATACTTGTGATATTGGTGATGGGACTGAGGTAAAAAGCACATCCTGTAAGCATGATATGAGCTATGGGGCTGTCGCATTATACTTTTTTCATACATAAACAGTTCCGAGGGGCCCGCTTTCGCTTAGTCCTCGCTGCAACGGTACTACGGCTCGACAATACCTCGCCGAGTACCGGCGCTGCGGAAGACCCCTCGGAACTGTTTATGCATACAACTGTATAATGCGACAGCCTATCTAATATTTCGCTATATTTCATGCTTTTTAGTTTAAGAATAAATGTCTTGTTGACAATCATCCCGGGCAGCTGTAGGCCTATTTCAACTTGAGATGAGTAGGCCTGCGTTTGTTTTATCAGGATCCGGGCCTATGATGTTGAAAAGCCGGTAGGCCTGGGCAGGTGATTGAAGGGTTGGGGCCTACATTGTTGAAAAGACGATAGGCCCAGAGCAGGCGAGCAAAAAACGGAGGCCTACATCGCCGGAAGGGATGTAGGCCTCAACTCGTATATTTCCTGTCGCAGGCCCCCTCCTGACAACACCTGCCTCAGCGGCAGGTGTACCCCCCGTCCACCGGCAGCACCACGCCGGTGATGTAATCCGACGCGGCCGAGGCCAGGAATACAGCCGGCCCGGCAAAATCCTCGGGTGTCCCCCACCTCCCGATGGGCAGACGCTCGTCCATGGGACGCCTCTTCTCCGGATCCGACCAGATGGACCGGGTCATCTCCGTGGCGATGTAACCCGGCGCGAGAGCATTGACGCAGATCCCGTACTGTGCCAGTTCGTTGGAGAAAGCCCTCGTGAGCCCCACCACACCGTGCTTGCTGCATGTATAGGCGCTGACGTTCAGACCGCCGAATGTGGAGAACAGGGAAGCCATGTTGATGATCTTGCCCTTCTTGCCCTCCGCGATGTAATGGCGGGCAGCCAGCTGGCTCAGCTGATAAGCACAGCGCAGATTCACAGACAGCACCCTGTCGAACATGTCCAGCGGCAGATCACAGGCGTTTTCCCTGTACTGCATGCCGGCGTCGTTGACCAGGATGTCGATCCCGCCGTAAGCGGCCAGCGCCTCCTCCCACATGGCGGTGATGGCCTCCTTGTCCGACAGGTCCGTGTGAAAAGCCCGGAACCGCCTCCCTAGCGCCTCCACGTCTTCCCGCGTCTCCTCCAGGGATCTCAGGTCCACCCCTATGATGTCCGCTCCTGCAGCCGCCAGTCCCCGCACGATCCCCCGTCCGATGCCGCCCGCGCAGCCGGTCACCAGGGCCGTTTTTCCTTCCAGTGTGAACAGTTCCATTTCGTCCTCCTCCCGTCCCGGATCTCTCTTCATTATACCTTGCTGGGAGAAAAATATCATGGAACAATTCTATTGACATGGACCCATTTCGAAGCGTACCTTTGTACAGGAGGGGACCTGTTATCCGGCACCATCGTCAACGGGTGCACAGAAACAGGGCCCGAAACAGAACCGGGATCTGACCCGGAAATATACCTGAAAACCGACCCGGAAACTGAAACAGAAAGAGAGCACTCTCGTCATGTCCGCATCCCGCGACCCGCTGTCCCACAGAACCATCCCCGTCACCGGCCTGTATAGTCATGTCAGGCCTTTTTTGGTGCTGTTCGCACTGCTCTGTGCGCTCCTGCTCTGTCCTGTGACAGCCGCTGCAGCGGACGGAGAGGGTGAATCGGACGGCACCATCACGGTCCTTGACTACGGTCCGGCCAGGATGGTAGGCGACGCGGTCCTCCTGGAATCGGACGGTCATTATCTGCTGATGGACACCGCTTACACCGACAAGGAAAAGCAGATCGGAGAGTCCTCCGTCATCCTGTACCTGAAGGCGCACGGGATCGATCACCTGGACCTGTACCTGTCCCATTACCACAACGACCACTATTTCCTCATGACCACCATCATGAAGGATCCCTACTTTACGGTCGGTACGGTCTATCTGCCCGATTCCTCCCACATGCTGAAGTATACGGCCAAAAAGTACAGAAAGAGGGCCTGGTACCGCGACCTCACCAAGAACGTCCACGGCTACGGCAGCAGCTGGGAGAAACATTCCTATACGGAGATCAGAAACGTCATCCGTTCCAAAGAGATCCCCTGCGTCATACTCAAAAAGGGTTCCTCTTTTGATGTGGGCAGTGCGCACTGCGAGGTCCTGTGGCAGAACACGACCCGCAAGCCCTCCGGCGGCAATGCGGTCCAGTACATCAACAACACCTCCCTGGTGACGCGCGTGACCATGGGAGACGTCCGATATCTGACCGCCGGCGACATCCACATCGAGGTGGAGGACGAGATGCGCAAGGCAGGCGTCGACCTGCAGGCCGATATCGTCAAGACCAACCACCACAGCTACAACACCAGCAATAAGGAGTCCTACTACAAGGCTGTGAGGGCTCAGTGGGCATTCAGCACAGCCGGCGGCTCCGTCAGGACCAAAGATGCCTTCCTGACCACGGGGACCAACTATGTGACGCATAACGGAAACGGGGCCATCATCTTTACCATTCGCGGCGATCAGATCGATATGACCGCTCAGAAGAACCTGGTGACCAGAGAGCTCGCCTACGAAATGGCGGACGGCAGCCGGCATACCAGGACCGTTTCCTTTGCGAAGGGCATGCCCCAGTTCGTGACTCCCTGTATGCTTCCCGACGGCGCCGTCCTTCTCGGGGACCCGGGCTGGCACGAGGAGAACGGCCGGACGTATTACTACGACGAGAACGGCCGCATGGTCAAGGGCACCATCGCGGAGATCGACGGCGGTCTCTACTATTTCGACGCCGCGGACGGCCGGCTCCGGACAGGCTGGCTGACGGTGGGCGGAGAGCGCTACTATGCCGC
Source organism: uncultured Lachnospiraceae bacterium (assembly GCA_946617225.1). GTDB lineage: Bacteria > Bacillota > Clostridia > Lachnospirales > Lachnospiraceae > CAG-791. Next base: position 33,754 of record CAMOJW010000001.1, on the reverse strand, counting down.
TTCGGACGGGAAACTCGTCACCGGCTGGAAGGAACTCTCCGGCAAGGTCTACTACTTCCATCCGGACGGACACAGGCAGACCGGCGGCGAGCTGGAAGTCGCCGGCGCTCACGGCGTCTTTGATGACGACGGCGTCCTGACAGACATCACTTTTGACAGTACGGAGGCGGTCCTTCCCTTCTTCTCAGGCTTTACCACGATCGCAGGGGACACCTACTACTATGACAAGGGCACGGCGAGGACCGGCCTGCAGACCATCGATAAAAAGAAATACCTCTTCGACGCGGAGACCGGTGTCATGCAGCACGGCCTGCAGGCGGTGGGCGGCAAGAACTACTATTTTGCCGCGGATACAGGCGCCGCCCGCACCGGCTGGATCATCGAGGACCTGCCGGGTATCGGGCTGAGCACCGAAGGAACGATCACGCCGGTCGAGACGGAAGCTGCAGCAGAAGCGCCGGCGACCTCTGCAGCGCCCGCCGACAGCACAGCGACCGATCCTGCATCTCCGGACACCGTCATACCCGCTGATGCAGAGGAACAGGCGGTCTCAACCCCTGCTTCCGCCTCTGACGGGTCGGAAGTACCCGCCGAAGTCCCCGCTGCTCCTGTCATCACCACCCGCACTTTCTACGCAGGCAAGGACGGTGTCCTGGTCACCGGCTGGAGGGTCATCAGCAGCAAGATCTATTATTTCTACCCCAACGGCCTGATGCAGCCCGAGGGAGCGGCCATGATCGGCGCGGGACGGGGCTTTTTCCTCAAAAACGGCGTCCTGGACTACATCGCCTACGAAAAGTCCTCCCAGGTCCCGAAGAAATTCACCGGTATCGTGCAGATCGGGACGAGCGGGAATACCAGATACTATTACAAATCCGGCAGGAAGCAGAAGGGCTGGCAGACGGTCTGCGGCAGAAGGTACTATTTCAATTCCAAGTACAAGATGCTCTACGGCCGCCAGAAGATCAACAAAAGACAATACTTCTTCCACCAGGATACCGGTGTGATGCAGAAAGGCTGGATCACGACTAAAGCCGGTTATAAACTCTACGCGGACAGCAAGGGGGCCCTGAAAGCAGGCTGGCAGACCCTCGGCGGCAAGCGCTATTTCTTCTCCAAGTCCAACTGCACCATGCTGACCGGCAAGAGGACCATCAACAGGAAGAACTATTTCTTCAACGCGGAGACCGGTGTCCTGGTCAGGAACGGCTGGGGACAGGCCGCGGATGGCAGCTGGTACTATACCGACAAGAACGGCGTGACCCGCACAGGCTGGATCACTGTCAAGGGAGAGAAGTATTATATGGATCCCAGGACGTGCGCCATGGTCACGGGTTTCCGCACTATCTCCAAAAAGAAATATTACTTCGACGCGAACGACGGACATATGGTGACCGGTCTGTACACCATCGACGATGTCACCTACGAGTTTTCTGCCGCCGGTGTCCTGATGGGGATCGTAGAGACTGACCCCGAGGGAAATGCTGCACAGCCGGAAGAGGATCCCGCCGGCACGGAGCCCGTGGCAGATCCCGGAACGGACCCCGGCACGGAGCCCGGAACAGGCGACGGCTCTGAGCCCGTCTCCCAGCCCGCTGCGCAGCCCGCCTCTCAGCCCGCCTCTCAGCCCGCCGCGCCGGAAGAGCCTGCTGGTACACCTTCCGCCCCCGCTGAGGATCCGGATCCCGCCCCCGCCGCGGAGAGCGGACAGGGGGAGACCCCTGAGACCACGACGGAGGAGCAGACAGAGAAGGAACCGCCTGTGGAGACGACTACCGAGAAGCAGGACGACTCCGGATCTGACGCCGGGGCATCCCAGAACCCCTGAACAGAAAGGACTTCCCATGATCCAGGACCTGAAGCTGCAGACGGCACAGGAATGCATTGCCTTGATCTCCGGTATCACCTATAAGAACGAATACAGCTGGTTCGGCGAGAGCGAACGGCCGCTTAAGATGTCCCTCCTGGTGCCCAAACACCGGGAGGGACATGCTCCGCAGCCCCTTCTGATCTGGCTATGCGGCGGCAATTTCCAGGTCATGGACCGGGACATCTGGCTCCCGCAGCTGATGCCCTACGCCCTGAGGGGCTTCACGGTGGCCAGTGTGGAGTACAGGACCGTGAACGAGGCCCCTTTCCCCGCCTGTCTCATCGATGTGAAGGCGGCGATCCGGTATCTGCGAGCCAAAAGGGACCGCTACTGCATCGACCCGGACCGTGTTTTCATCATGGGCGAATCGGCAGGCGGCGCTCTGGCAGTGTTCGCGGGCCTTCTGTCCGGTCCCGGATACGAAGAGTATGAAGAGGGAGATCACCCGGATCAGTCGAGCGCTGTGAGCGGTGTGATCGACCTGTACGGACCGGTGGTCTTTGAGCGGGATTACGCGGATATGAAGAGCAATCCGGTCAAACACGGCGCCTATTACCAGCGCATGGCCGCCTTCCCCGGCGAGGAGCGGGAACGGAAGTATGCCCGCATCGTCCCCGACTGCGTCACCTCCGCCGCTCCGCCGCACCTGATCCTCCACGGGACCGCTGATGTCAAGGTGGACATCTCCCACAGCGAGATCCTGCACGATGCCCTCACCCGCTGCGGCGTGCCCGCGCAGCTGTACCGCATCGAAGGCGCCGGCCACGGGGAGGACGTGTTTTATCAGAACGAAGTAGTCGAAATAGTGACAAGATTTATCCTCTCTCTTGTCTGATCTCTTGTCTAAGCCAACATTGACACCGGACCGATACGGGTATAGACTGAATACTGGTTTTTCATCACATTGTTTAATACATTCTTGCAGTTTAAGAATGACAGTTTACAGAATGGTATCACAATGGTCATGTTCAGTCTCCTTTATCTCGAACTCTGTAAAAAACCTGCCCTGTGACAGGTTTTTTTCTATTTCTGTTCCTGCCCTTCAAGGTGTTCCTGAGACCTGACCCCTGAGATCTGACAGAAGAAAGGAATACTGGTGTCTGCACTTAAAACAACGCCCGTACTTTGGATAGTGATCCCCTGCTATAACGAGCAGGAAGTCCTGCCTGTCACCGCCCCGCTGTTCCTTGACGAACTGGAGTCCATGATCCGCGAGGGGCTGATCGCTCAGAACAGCAGGATCCTGTTCGTAGATGACGGATCCAAAGACAGTACCTGGGAGATCATCTCCTCCCTCAGCACGCAGGATCCCCACTATATCGGCATCCGACAGAGCCGTAACAGAGGGCATCAGAACGCGGTCCTCGCCGGTCTGATGCAGTCCCTGGACGAGGCGGACGCTGCGATCTCCATAGATTGTGACGGCCAGGACGATATCCATGTCATGAGCGAGATGGTCCGGGCCTATCGAAACGGATCGGATATCGTCTACGGCGTGCGCTCAGACAGAGAGACGGATACTTTCTTCAAGCGAACGACCGCGGAAGCATACTACCGGTTGCTGGACCGGATGGGTGTGGAAGTGGTCTTCAATCACGCGGATTACAGGCTGGCGAGCAGCAGGGTCCTCCGGCATCTCGCGGACTTCGGAGAAGTCAACCTCTACCTCCGCGGCATCTTCCCCCTCATCGGATATCAGAGCAGCATCGTCGCGTATAAGAGAAAAGAGCGTATCTCGGGCACGAGCCATTACCCCCTGGGCAAGATGCTCTCCCTGGCTTTTGACGGCATCACGAGCCTCTCGACAAGACCGATCACGATCATCACCGGCCTGGGTTCTGTTGCCAGCGTACTGGGCATGATAGGGATCCTGTGGGCGATCGTCACTGCTCTCACCGGGCATTCGGTCGCCGGCTGGGCTTCCACGGTCTGTATCGTTCTCTTCATGGGCGGATTACAGCTTGTCAGTCTCGGCATCATAGGGACATACGTAGGCAAGACCTACCTGGAGACAAAACACCGTCCCCGGTATATCATCAGTGAGACGACCTGGGAAGATGAAGGAAAAGGCGGAGAGCGGGACAGGGTGCCGGCGCTTCACGAGGACAGAGCATGAAAGCAATGGATGTTAAAAAGACTGACTGGAGGATCCCCCTCGTTCGCTTATTCTTCGTCTGCTGGATCCTCTTCATTCTGTTTCTGGCGCCCGGCATCCGGAAATATCTGCTGCATTTTCGTTTTGGCCTAACTGCCGCAGCGATCGGGGCCGTACTGATCATGATCTGTTTCCTCCTGTTTGCTCCGCGCATTGAAAGATGGTCGGAATCGCGGTATCGGACCATCTTTTTTCTCGTGCTCTTCTGTATGTTCGGGCTGCTCCTGCTCGCGGGAAGGCTGCTGCTTGCCAGGCCCTACACCGATGCGGGAACTGTCTATTTTTCTGTCGCTGAAATAGTGGAGAACGGGGCGATCTCCAAGGAGATCAACGAGTTTAGCTGCTGCGCATGGAGCACGCACACCTCCAACAATGAGTATTTTCTGATCTACCCCAAGTCCCTGTTCCTGGTCGCATACCTGGTCCCCTACATGAAACTGGGTGCTGACCTGCTCAGGATCGATCTCTACTCCCCTGCAGGATGGTATTTTCTGATCATCCTGAATTGCCTGTCCCTGACTGTCAGTGCGGCAGCGATCGCTCACACAGCGCGGCTTCTGCGGGGAAAAGCTGCAGGACTTCTGTGCCTGTGCCTGTCCGCAGTATTCCTCCCCTACTACCTGAGCACCTACAGAGTTTATTCGGATACGCTCTCCATCCCTTACGTCTCCCTCTCTTTTCTCTTTCTTGCAAAGGGAGATCTCGCTGATGACAGCACCGCCAAAAGGATCCTGTATCGCTGCCTCACCGGCGTGACCCTTGCCCTGGCCACCCTGCTGAAGGGCAGTGTTCTGGTCCTCGTCGTAGCTGTTTTCATCTATCTGTTTCTCAGGAGTTCGGAGCAGGCCTGTACGTTAAAAAGCCGTATCGCGGATATAGCCGCATTGGGCCTGACCATCCTTCTGATCACCTCTGTCTGGGGCAGGTTTGCTGCGGACTGTCCCTGGCTCGACCAGACCATGAGGGAGCGCTACGAATTGCCCTCCATGCACTGGATCATGATGGCTGCGGAAGGCCACGGGGGGTACAGGCAGGAGTCTCTGGACTACTCTCTGAGTTTTAAGACCATAGAGGAACGGAAAAAAGCGGAAACTGAAGCCTACATCAGGGCTGTCCGGAAGAAAAACGCGGAAGAAGGCGGTTTCGCGGGTTTCTTGTATGAGAAGATGTGCAAGAATCTTGCGGAGGGCCGGTTTTACCAGCAGCAGCACATGAATCACTGTTTTGATGCGACGAAAGGTATCGGGAAGATCGTTCACGCAGACGGGGTCCATTACCACAAACTGATGCGCATTCTCGCAGCCTATCCCCTGCTCTTCTGGCTGGGCTTTCTGTTCTCTGCGATCCTGAGCGTTCGGAAGAGGTGTGTCGACGAACAGTTCCTGATCGCTGAATGTGCTTTCGGTCTCTTCCTGTTTTTCTGCCTGTGGGAATTCAAATCCCGGTACCTGATGAACTTTACGCCCATGTTCTTCCTGGGTATAGTATTGGCTGTCTGTGATCTTCATGCGCTGCTTAAAAAGCATAGCTGACCTGAAAAGAACGTCCCGGGCGCACCTCTCTGTCTGTGCGCCCGGGACGTTCTTTCATTTTTTCTTCTTTTTGCTCTCTTCTTCCTGATCTCTCCGTTCCCTGTCCTCTTTCCATCTTTTGTACCGCTGACCGATCAGAATACCGACAAGAAGGGCAAGTATGCAGATCAGCATATTCACAGTATTGTCCATGCGTTTCTCCTCATCCACTCTCTGAAACTCGCTTCGTCTGGTTCCGGATCTTTCTCTCTGTAAACAAGATCAAAACCGCCAGCATGGCCAGCCCCGCCGCGGACAGGAGCAGTCCTGCCGTCTTGTAAGGTCTGTCGTAATGCAGCGTGATCCTGTGGGTCCCCTCCGGCACAGGGACGCCCAGATAATGCCCGTTCGCGAGCAGTACGTCTGTCTGCATATCGTCCACACAGGCCTTCCAGCCCGCGGAGTACGGGATGGCCACGCACAGGAGCCCCGGTCTGTCCCTGGTGATCTCCCCTGACACTGTATCTGTCCCAATCTGCAGGTCCTCCGGACTGCTCTCCTTCAGGGCTGTGACCTGCTCCGGATAATCGTCCATCGGGACACAGTAGACCTTCACAGAGCTCACTGTATAGACGCCCCTCTCCGGGAACGTGACCGTTACCGATGAGACAGGCTCTTCCTGATAGCCCATGTTGACGATGTAATCATGCTTCCCTGACGTGAAACTGTCATAAGGTGTCAGGTAGGTGATCGACCTCTCTGCCCCTCCTTCTTTGGAGAACTGCAGGGACACAGATCCCACGGGCGTATGGTACAGTCTCTCTTTCCTCAGTTCCGCTTTTCTTTCCGGCGATAAGAGGTCCCAGTTCGTCCGATTGTAGAGCTGCCGCGGATCCACGCCGGTGTCTTCCGAGTAGAGATCTATGGGGAGCGTCTCTCTGAAATCCAGCCCTTCCAGGGCTATATACGTCTCCGCGTTCTCCCTGCCTTCCAGGACTATGGTGACCTTCTGATCGGGCGCCGTCGTCACGATCCTCCCGTCTGTCACCGTGATCTCCTGCCCGGAAGCGCTGATCTCATACGGCACACTGAGATCTCCGACCGTCCCGCTGTATTCCTCCATCGGGCCCGGCTCCTGTTCCAGATACACCGCCTCCAGCTGCACTTGCTGTTTCTGTACCGCATCCAGGGCTTCCCATCTCTCCCGGGGAATATAGGCGTCATAACAATAGGCTGGCGGCAGAGCATACTGGTTCTCATATACGTGGAAAGTCCTGGTCAGGGCCTGTTTGATTTTGCCCTCCTGCTCTTCCGTCAGCTCCTGCACGCCCAGCTCTTTCTTCAGCTTGTCCAGCGCCGCCTGCTGCTCCGTATAGAGGAGATTGTCCTCCTGTATCTTGGTAAAACCGTAAGGCAGGAACTCCCCCGCCGGGAACCCGCTCACATACAGGTCCACCGCCGATAATGCGATCAGCGCTGTCCTGTCATCATAGCCCTCGAACTTCTGCTGCATCGATCCGCTGGTCATCATCTCCTCCCTGTAGGCGGAGACATAGGGATTGCTGTTGGACCAGTAGTACTGGGTGGAGGAGACCTGCTCCAGCATATTCGCATTGGTGGTCAGTGAGCGCCCCGTATATCTGGGATACGGATCGTCAGACAGTCTGCGCACCAGGGAAGCCTCATTTTTATGGAGCATCATGGCGGCGTCCCGGTTGGACAGGTAGGTCGGGGAGCTCTCGCTGTAGCTCCAGTATTCCATGAAAACGGCATTCACAACTACCAGAAGGGCCAGCAGGATCTGGGCCGTCTGCACTCTGTGTGCGGTCCCTGCGGCTCCTCTGAGAACGATCACTGCTATGAACAGCAGGCAGACGGCGGCAGCCGTTTCGACAGTTCTCGAGGTCTCCGGCAGCAGGCACAGAACGAACAGGACCGCGAGACAGCCCGCTGTCCGTCTCCACTGTTCCGCGCTCATCCGAATCAAAGAGTCCCATTCTTCAGCCAGGACATAGGCTCCCAGCAGAGCGATGACCCAACTCCACCGGTTCGTAGCATAGGACATTCCGTTCATGATCCTGCCCATTGCGGGCAGGAGGCTCATGACCAGGCAGACGACGAGCAGCGTTCTCAGAAAAGCACTCCCTCTCCGGACATAAAGGAGACAGACCGACAGGATGACCGGCGCGGACAGACCGAGACACAGCCAGTACAGATTCTCTCGGGTGAGCAGCATAGCGGGCAGGCTGCTGTAATACGCCAGGGGATAGAACAGGCTCCACGGGATCTGGATGGATCTCCTGGAGTCCTGCAGGAAGGTCATGAGGATCGGCAGGAGGATGACGCCCGCCAGTATGACGCCCGTCACCGCAGGGACCGCAAGGCGCAGGAGCGCGCAGGCTGTTCCCCTGATATCCTTTTTGTACAGGAACAGCAGCCGGATCGCCGCATACACGACAGCCAGCAGCACGATAACATAGAAGAAGTAGAAGTTGCTCAGAGCGGAACCCATCACCGTGAGGGCAAAAAGATACGGCCGCTCTCTGCGGATCACCTTCTCCATACCCAGGATCATCAGCGGGAACCAGATCATAGGGTTGAGAAAATACGGGTGCCGCGACACGGTAAAGACGGTCCACGAACAGAACATGTAGGAGAACGCGCCTGCCAGTATGCCGCACCTGTTTTTAATTCCCGTGTAAAAACACAGTGCGGAGAGAGCCAGACCCGCCAGATAGATCCGGAACACACAGGAGACGGAATAGAACAGGTGCATGAACCGGGTCGGAACGAAAACGGAGAATGCCGCAATGGGGTCCCCGATCACATAATAGTGCAGGGTGTTGACGATGTCCCCGCCTTCTCCCAGACAGAGATCCCACTCGGGGATCAGCAGTTTATGAGACTTCACCAGGGTCTTGAGGATCTCTCTGAGATACTCCCCGTAATAGACCAGCGCCTTGAAGTGCTGGCTCCAGCCGTCCCCTTCCCAGATCAGGGACTTCCCGGAGAGGATGAACGGGAGAAACACCAGCGGTGTGACCAGACAGAAGAGCACGGTGAAAAGGAGATAAAAACCCCTCCGCGGGCTGTTTTCAGACAGACTCCCCCGGATCCCCGTTAAGAGCGATGTTCTGTTATGCTCTCTGCCTCTGCTCACCCCGGATCTCCTCTTTATGCCGCTCCAGCCGGTCCTCTCCCCGCTTCCTCTCTTCGCTCTATGTGCCCGTCTTGCTCTGCTCTATACGTCTGCCTTGCTCTGTTCTCTGCGTCCTGCCTTGTCCAGAGCCACCACGTATCCGCAGAACAGGTAAAAAACAGGCGTGATATAGTAGTAATACCGCAGTGCAGAAAAAGCTTCCATCATATCCGTCGACACGATGGCCAGTAGCGTCAGCGGCACGATCCACACGTTCCTGACGCCGGTCCCGTTCTCCGCAAACATCAGCCGCAGGCTCCTGCGGGCGAGGCACAGCAGGAAGGCGATGAACAGCAGCATGAAGGGGACACCGAAGGCGACGCCCATCTGCAGGATCACGTTGTGGGCGTGCAGCATTCTCTTGGAGAACTGTCCCACCTGATACATGGTGTCCGCTGCTTTGCCCGGTGTGACACCCAGAAGGAACCTGCCCGGACTGGAGAACATCGTCCTGACAGCGCCTATCCATACCCGCACTCTTCCGCTGAGGCTGGACATGTTCCTTTCAAAGGATCTGGCATCCTCCGAATAATGGATGGCCAGATCGAGCGTATAGAATACAGCTCTTCTGAGGAGGAAGAATCCCCCTCCCCCTGCCAGCGCCGTCAGGCCGCTGACAGACGCCCTTACAGCTGTTCCCTTCCGTGCGAGCCGGTTCCACACGCACATGAATATCACGACCACGACCATAAAAAATGTCGTAAAGGTGGTCGTCCGGGAATTGGCGAGGATGCTCACACAGAGCTGCACCAGAATGGCCGGGATATAGGCGTACCTCAGGGCAGACTCCACCGTGAAGAACAGGTACAGACAGATCGCCAGCATCACGCAGGCATAGGCTCCGGTCGTATTCCGGTTGATCCCCATCTCCATGGAGACGGGCGATCTCATCCCCAGGGCATTGCCGGTGGGAAAGACCACATAGTTTTTGTGATAATAATTCCAGACGCACCAGGCCGAAAAGACCGTGTAAATGACGGCTGCCGGGTGCAGGATGCGGTCAATCACCTTTCTGGATCTGCTGATGTCCCACAGAAAGGGCAGCGGGAAAGCGATCAGGGACACCACGAAGGTGATGTAGATCGTCCGCTCATTCCATTTGAAATAAGGATCACCGCTGAGCACCTGCCTGAGCGTGCAGGTCAGAAGGAACCACACCAGTATCCCGACCACGAAGATGCCTTCATAGCTCCGGTATCCCGACCAGACGGCGCGGGCTTCTTTTCTGGCGTCGGGATCGATCGCCAGGATCACGCACGCGGAGATCATAAGAGCCGCTCCCGTGACCTGCCCGATCCGATAATAGGGATCGTTCCCGATGATCCCCGAAAACATCGAGCAGAGGATCTGATAGCCCAGAAGGACGGCCGCGGCTATGGGCAATGCTCTTTTGAACCGTCCGTATATACTGTTGTCAGCTGTCTGGATCATGCTTCCTCTCTCCAATAGGGTGTGAAGTGATGCCGGGATACCCGTTCCTCCTCCGGCGGCAGTTCCATATAGTCGCCGTAATAGCGCCGCAGGATCGGATCATAGGCGGAGGGGATATATACCTCGATATCCTCGAACGGATGCAGTTCGATGTGCGCGGCCTCCTCTTTCCTGACCAGCAGGGCATCTGACAGCAGGTCAAATGTAGAGGAAAGAAGCTCTGTGTCCGTATCCCGATACCGAAGGAGCTGTTCTTCCCGTCTGGCTTTCAGAGTCTCTGTCCCCACCCGGAGCGCCTTCCATCTCCTGGGCAGATTGGCGCTCATTTTGATCCTTTTTTTCATAGGGAGGCTGCGATAATACCGCGCGGGAAGAGAGTATCTCAGCATGATGCCGAGCTCTTCCACTTCTCTGTAGTGCCGCAGTCTCTCCTCCCTGTCCTCCGGGACCGCGTCCAGAGGAAAGATGTCGATAAAAGGCCCCAGATCATCCATATCGATCACGCCGTTCAGCCGCAGATATCCCTTTCTGCTGCAGAACCGGGCAAAGGAATTGTAATAATATCCCGGTCCCTCCGCAGACAGAGTGTAGAAAGGGAGGTCCCCCTTCCCGGTCATGGAAAGCAGTTTCTCATAGTCGTCCCGGGGCATGCAGACATCTATATCGTCGTCCCACGGTATGAACCCGTTATGCCTGACCGCTCCGATCAGGGTCCCGAACGCCGCAAAATATCTGAGTCCGTTCTCAACACAGAATGTGTGGAACTCGCCCAGCAGTTCTTTGATGATGCCCTTGTATTCCTCCGGAGTCATTCTGTTCGATCGCATCTCAGCCTCTTCTCCGCAGTTTCCTCTTCACCAGTTTGAACATGGACGCAGAGATCTGTCTGTTCAGGAAATAGAAGGACAGGCATCCAAAGCAGATATTGACGATATTCAGGACCGGCCTGTTCAGTAAGCACAGGAAAGCCTCCACGAGGATCACTCCCAGTGCGACCGCCAGTCCTTTAAAATCATACCGGATATCGACCAGCCTGCGGGCACCGATCATCCGATATATGAATAATACGACATAACTGACCAGCGTGGAGCCGGAGGCGGCATACAGGCCTATGTGCCTGATCAGCGACAGGTCCACGATGAGATTGCATGCGGCGGCAAGGACCGTGGTGATGCCAACGCTCCTGGTCGCCTTATGGGCGATATAGATCCCTCCCTGAAAATTGCACATGCAGGAGAAGAACACGGCCAGGAACAGCAGAGGCATCTGCGGATACGCTTCCGCGTAATCGCCCCTGATCAGCAGCCTGAACAGGATCGGTGTGCAGGCTATGATCAGGCCCAGGCACCCTGCGTAGAAATTGAGCATCACCGAGAACATCTTCGTATAGTACTTGCCCGCGTCGACATCCCGGGAGGCGATACTTGCATTTTCCTGCCAGGCCATGGAGAAGGCGGTCTGCGCCAGCGTCAGCATGTTGGGGATCTTGTTGGCCACCGAATAGACGGCGTTGGCAGGCAGACCCATGAACGCGATGACGACCAGCCTGTCCGACATCCTCATGACCCAGCCGGACATATTGTTGGGGACCATGGGCCAGGAATAAGCCAGCATCTCCTTCAGCACGTCCCAGCTGAGCAGAGAGAAGTCCAGAAGCTCATAGATGCGGATCTTAAAGATCAGATAGATGAGGGACAGCACCGGCGAACAGGCAAGCGCGATGACTGCTCCGCGCAGCTCATGTTTCAGAAGCTGGACCAGCACAAAAGTCAGGATCAGTTTGACCAGCGCGCTGATGATCGCGCTGATCGAATAGTCCATGTTGCGTCCGAGCCCTCTCGTGATCTGCAGGACTTCCGCGACTATGGTGTCGAAAAACAGATACCCGCAGATCCAGAGCCTCAGGGAGAGATCCGGGACCGGAAGGAAAAAGAACGTGATCGCGAGGACTGTCAGCGAGACCGGGACGACGAATGCGATCAGATTGGTGAAATAGACGCTTGCCAGTTCCTTATCATGTTTGTGGTCGATCAGGAAGCGGAAAGCCGCCGTATGGATCTGCATCGTGGCGACCGGAAGCAGGAAACTGACCAGGACCGTGATCAGATCGTAGGTCCCGAACTGCTCCTTGCTGAGGCAGGCCGTCAGGATCGGGAGGGTCACAAACGCCGCCAGTTTGGGCAGGAAAGTGCCTATCCCCAGTATGAATGTGTTTTTTACCAGTTTTGTTTCTCTGCTCATTCCCTCTGTTCCATCCGTCCGGCATCACGAGCCAAGGACTCTGGATATTCCTTCCATGATTCTTGCCGGCATCGTCTTCTTCCTGCTGTACCCGGCAATGGCATATGCCGGGCCTCTGTCCCTGTAATCCTTCCAGAACCGGTCCCTGGAGCCCGGCCATGCGGTGGGCTTTTCCAGATTGAGCTGCCAGCACTCCCGTTCGTTGCTGAGCCGGTATTCCAGTGCCCCGGATGCTTTTTGAAACAGTTCTCTGCCCCTGTCGGTGTGCAGGATGACCAGGGAGACTCCCTTCGGATCATTGAAATCGGGCATAGACTTCTCGATGTGCCAGAAATCTCCTATCGTCAGATCCGTCCCTCTGTCCATCTTTGTATAGGGACAGCTGAAACAGCTGGGGCGGATCGTATTCCGGGAGGAATACAGCCTGCGGTAATCCTGAATGGAGATCTCCTCTCCGTTGACGACCGCCGTTCCCACAGAGTGCGCCCAGCCGGTCTTTTTGTCCCGGAAATTGACGCCGGTCAGACCTCCTTCCGGGGCAACTGTCTGTACATAGTCCCTCCAAACGCGCGGACTCGGTGCACCGTGACAGATGATATCCGCCGTGACGACCCTGTCCCCGCAGCGGGCGGTCTCCATATAGCGCTGAAAAGCTGCCGCCTGACATCCCAGACCGAAGAACAGGAGCTTGCCTTCCGGATGCCCGGCCAGCCAGGATACACTGTCCCTGTAGACGGACCCCATTTCGGCCTGCAGATACTTGGATCCTCTGGCAAGGTCCCTCTGCTCCCGGGAATCGACGATCCGGAACAGGACCCGGTGGCTGATGTAATCATACACCGCGCAGACGACGGCATTCCCTTCCTCCAGGAACACGTCGCTCAGAGCCGTGAAGGCTCCTCCCGAGGAACTGCTCATCAGCTGCTCCTGATCTTTCAGTTTTACAGCATATACGGTTCTCTCCGACATGATGCCGTCCTTCCTGTCAAGGGTCCGATTCAGTCCGCCTCCGGGCCGAAGCCCAGCGCCTCCGCAAGATCTTTCTTAAAGGAGCATACTCTTTCGCACATGCGGCAGCCTACGCACAGTTCACTGTCGATGAACGGATAGAGGAATCCCTCTTCATCTTCTCTCATTCCGATCGCCCCGTGAGGGCAGATATCGGCACAGGCGCCGCAGCCGCAGCAGAGGACCCTCTGCCGTGTGAGCTGCGGGATCTCCCCGTGTCTCCCTCCGTGTGCCTCTCCGGATGCGTTCCCTCTCTCCTCTCCGGAGGTCTGCTCATCGGGATCGGAAACACTCTCCGGCTCTCCCAGGATCCCGCGCAGATAATCCATGCTGGCTCTCCGCAGTGTCCTCAGCCTGTTCCCGACCGCCTCATAGTCCACCGGCCCGGGGTCCCTGTAACCGCTCTCCAGCGCGATCCGGTCCCGGAGCCCCAGGGTATCCGCCAGATTGAGGATCCGCGCTGCCCGCGTGCTGTGGGGGACAACGATGAAGGGTTTCTCATAGATGACGGAAAAAGCCGTCCCATGGAAAGAATTCGTGACGACATAAGAGGCGCGGTGAAAGAGATCCAGGAACTCTCCCGGCCCGATATCCGTCATCTTGCGGGTCCCCTTGATCTTCCTGAAAGGGTTGGGGGAGATATCCACGATGGAGAGCCCTCTCTGCTCCGCGACAGTCCGGGCGATGGATACACTGATGTCGGAATTCTGGATATTGTACAGAAGCAGAAACGGCTCCCTGACACTCTCCGTCTGCTCCTCCATCTCGTAATAGTCCTTCCTGTCAAGAAGGAGCGTACAGTCCAAAACTGCCGGGACAGGCCTGCCCAGTATCGCCGCCAGTCTGTCAGCTGTAGCCTTCTCCCGCGCGGAAACAGCTTTGAATCCCTCCGTCAGCCTGTTCAGTTCTGCCGCGCGCTCTTCGATCCGGAGCTCCCCCGTGCTCACTCCGTACGCAGCTCTCTCTCCCTGCGCGAAACGCAGGAAGAATGCCTCGTCAAAGGAGCCGCCTGTCAGAGCCGGGTTCCAGATCTGGTCACTCCCGCAGATATAGAGGTCACTTTGCGGCGGATCTTCGCGCAGCTCTGCTTCCGTGCGATAAGTGCGGGTCGTCTGAAGATGGGCGGCAATAAATCTGTCATATCGCTCGTTCTTCTTCTGAATGTCACGGAAGAACTGCAGATACGCCAGTCCCTTGACCAGTGCCCTGGCTTTTCTCCCTGCAGCACCGACCTTTCTCAATTCCCTGAAGGCGCTTCTTTTGTCCCGCACATAGCCCGGCATATAGTCGATCACAGACACGTCATGACCCATCCGCGCCAGACAGCCGGAAAGCGCCGCACACTGCAGTGTGGCGCCATAATTCGCTGTGTTGTGAAAAGTAATGACAGAGATTTTCATAGTCACTTCTCGAAAGAACATCTGTCAGGCAGAAGCTGCTCCAGAGCCCCGTTGATCTCTTTCTTCACCGCCTCAAAATCGCCCTCGAACTCATCGTCGTTGATACAGATCATCCGGCCTTTCCTCCCCCTGATGTACTCCAGGATCCTCCGGTTGTCAGCGGAGATCTTGAAATACTTCCCGTGGAGGGTCCCGGGCACGAACCTTCCGGAGGCAAGCTGCCAGAAGCGGAAGATATACTGGTTGACATCCGTATTGTCCCGGAAGCGGTGCGAACAGGTCTGCTCCAGGATCTCAGGCTCAGCTGCCCACACCTCGTCCAGCGTCGACCGCAGGTAGGAGACGGCCAGATGATGGTTGTAAAAACCCGTATAATTGGCCCACGGAGCAAAAAGACAAGCCCTGAGCAGTCCGGACAGCCCGTAACGCGGGTTGAAATACATGCCCGGAGCACGCTTCATACCGGTCCTTTTGAGGAAATGCTTATTGATATACCCGACACAGTTGAAGACGATCGGGGAGAAATTGGACAGGACAGGGACGATCAGATTCGGGATATTGACGTCGCAGGGGAGTCCGTTCCTGAAGAAATCCTCCGGCCGCGTGGGGCGGATCAGGAAGATGTCGTCGTTGAGATAGATGAACTGTTCGCTGAGGCCCTCGATGCGGTTCATGTTCAGCTCGATGACATGGGAACTGAATGTCGGAAGATATTCCCCGGGTATGTAATCCGTATGCCGCACTATATGCAGCTTAGGGCACTCGGTATCGAGCCACGGCGGGAGATGGCCGCAGGTGATGAAATGGACGGTGCGCACCCAGGGGGCAAACTTTTCAATGCTCCTGAACACGTACTGCAGGTTGTCCCAGTCCCTGTACCGGATCTCCCGGTCGTCTTCGCCCATGGCGATCTTGCCGCTGTAGCGCGCCTTGTCCGCTCTCCAGACAGGATCCCCGGGATCCACCCAGGGGATCACGATATCGATCCTCTGTTCTTCCTTCACCTGTTCACCCATATTCCCTGTCTGTGCTCCTGTTCTCCGTTCCGGGCCTCCGCCCTTCCGGTTCAGTCCTTACCGACGTAGTATTTCTTCCCTCTGTACTCTTTGTACGGAGTATCCAGATCCATGAAGACGATCCGGTGCTCCGGGTGGCGGTCCTTCTCCGGCGGCAGTTCCATGTAGTTCCCGTACCGTTTGGTCAGATACTCCTTCACGCCCACCGGCAGCGGGAGCTCGGTGTCCTCAAAGGGGACCCAGACAGCCTTGTCGAACCACTCCCGCGGGTACAGCCAGGTGATGAACGGGAACATGGAGAACTCTTTGACGTATCTGGCCTCCTCATAATACCGGTCGGGTATGGTGGCGATCTTCTCCAGCGTGCTCCAGATATAATACCGGATGGTATCGCCCCGGAAGATCCCCAGCAGGATCTTGGAGGCGATGTAGACCTTGCGGCTCTGCCGGTTGGGCAGCCTCCCCGCCTTGAACAGGGACCGGCCGCAGGCGCAGGCCAGCTGGACCGCCCGCCCCACTTTGGTCCGGGCGGCGGCATGCAGCGGACCGAAGTCTATCGCTACGCCCTGGTTGGTGTCCGTGTCCACGGACGCCTCCGTGATGAAGGTCGTGTAATTGTCCCGGATCGAAGTCGACAGATGATGGTCGTTGTAGCCCTTGCGGATGAGGCAGAGGGAGTAGTGATCCGTGTCGGCCTCCTTGTCCCAGATCTCCAGCAGCCTGGCAAAATCGGGTGCAGGCATGCACAGGTCGATATCGTCGTCCCACGGGATGAACCCCTTGTGCCTGACGGCGCCGAGGCTGGCCCCGGCGAACACATACACCCGGAGATCGTGTGCCTTGCAGAAATCCACGATATACTGCGTGATCTCGAGGCTCTTCTTCTGGAGCGCCTTCAGCTGCTCATCCGTCAATGTGATCAATTCACTCATATACACCTTCCTGCTCCTGCAAGCCTGGGCCGGTCACTGCCGCATTCATCCCCTGTATTTCGGGAAGAATCCCGTGTCGAGCGGCCCCCTCAAGGCCAGCAATTCATCATACTTCTCCTGATCGTAGACCTTTTTCCCGATGTGGAAACGGTGGAGGTCCCCCTTGTAAAAGGCTCTCTTGAACTTGAACAGCCCGTCCTCGCCGGACCCGACGCCGCCGCCGAGATAGAAACTTCTGTAACCGTTGGCATTTCCCCACAGTGCCGCATGGTACAGCAGCAGATTGGTGGGTGCCAGCGAACTGTATTCCCGGACGCTTCCGGAGAGATGATAGTTCATCCTGCCGTTTGCGAAGAGAATGATGGAGGCCGCGATGACCTTCCCGTCCTTCTCTGCCCAGAACACCTGGGCATTCCGGGGCAGATCCGCCAGGATGGAGTCATAGAACTCCCGGCCGAAATAATAATAAGCGTCGGCATGGTCTTTGTCCATGGTGGCGTCGTAGATCTCCCGGAAAGTGCCGAAGATCTGCGGAAACCTGCCGTTGTAGATCGTGACGCCGTTTTTGGCCGCCTTGCGGATCACGTTCCGGTTCTTGCTGGTGATGTTCTGCCAGATCTCCTCCGGGGAGGAGAGGTCCATGTGGACGACTTCCCCGAGGCGGATGACTTCATAGTGCCCGGTACACGCGGCGTGATTCTCCAGCATCGGATGGAACCGCACGAATTCCGAGATGATGCCGTTCTGTTCCATCCAGCGGCTGTATTCCCGGAAGAGCTCCTCCGTTCCCGTCCCTTCTATGATCCATCCGCCGTAACCGTAAGGCGTTGCGATATCGAAGTACTGTCCCCGGGGGATCCTCCCCGTGAAGCGGGGATCGTCCGCCACGTCCCGGACCATGACCACGTTGATCCCCCGCGTCTCTTCCCCTTCGTAGAAGAAGAGCCTCGGATCCCCGTCCCCGTGGATCTGAAAAGCCCGGACATAGCCGCTCAGCCAATACACGTCGTACTCCCGGAAGGAGCGCACGGCGGCATCCCATTTCTCTGACTGTTCCAGTGTATACGTCGTCAACATAGCTATCTCTCCGAGACCCCTGCGACAGCGGGTCAGCCGACCACGGGCCGGATCAGCGTGTCTATCCTGCTCATGAAAGCCTTCTGCTGCTCTGCGGAATCAAAGGACATCCGGACAAAAGCCAGAGAATCTCCCGCATTTTCCTTTTTGTGGATGTGTTCTCCGACTGCCGCAAGCTCCTGCACCCACCGGACATAGGGCCTGATCTCCTCATCGATCGACAGTCCCCGGTAGGTCCCCTCTGTCAGGGAGAAGACCACATACATGGTCACGAAAGCCCGTTTCCCGCGCTGCGCGCTCGCTTCCCGGAAATACTGCAGATCACCGACCGCCGTGGCGCAGAGCAGTTTGGTGAGATCGATGCCGGCGTGTTCACAGACGAGATCCGGGATATGATTCCCTCCCTGCCGGGGATTGATCTCGATGACAAAAACTTCCCCCTCCCGGGTAAAGTAGGTCTCCGCATTGTATTCGCCCAAACGGATCCCCGCAGCGCGGATCATCGTTCCGATACTGGTCTTGATGGCTTCCTGTCTTTCGGGAGAGATGTCCAGCGGAAGAGATTCCATCACCGGAAGCATCGGCGCATCGGCATACCGGTAGGATGCGTAGAGGCCGTCCCACAGGATCTCCTCTCCGCAGACGAACAGCTCCGCGTCATAGGCCACCAGAGAATCCATCTGCACATACTGCTCCACGGAAGCTCTTCCGTCCCTGGAGAATTCCGTACACTCCCTGTAAGCCCAGAGGATCCTGTCCCTGTCCTCCGTTTCGATGACCGTCGTGCCCCTTGTTCCGGAGCTCAGGACCGGTTTGATCACCAGCGGCAGTCCTATCTCATGTACCGCCTCAAACAGCTCCTGCTCGTCGGACACTACCCGGTGAGAAGGCGCAAAAACACCGGCCTCCTCCTGCAGAGACCGGAAAGCATCCTTGGACAGAAGGATCTGTACGGACCGCTCGCTGTTTCCGGGGAGCCCCATCTGCTCCGACAGCCAGGCGACATTGATCATGGCCGGCTCGGAGTTGGAGATCACGCCGTCCACCTCCTCCCTGCGGGCCACCTCCAAGATGGCCTCTCTGTCCATGTAATTGACGCGGTAGTATCTGTCCGCGATCCTGGCTCCTTCCATCTCCGGGCGCATGTCGCACACGATGGTACAGATCCCCAGTTCTTTGGACGCCCGGATGATCTGGAGCTGTGCTTCTCCCGCGCCCAGAACAAGGAGTTTTCTGTCTCTCAGGTCGGTCACTTGTCTATCTCCTCCACCAGCTGCAGCCGTTCCACGGCAAAGCCCATGGCTGCATAAAAGGCCTGCGCACCCGTATTATGCCCCTCCGTGTGCAGAAACAGGGCACGGTAGCCGTTGTCGGCGGCATATGTCCGCACGGCGGCGATCAGCTGCTGCCCGATGTGCTGCCCCCTGAAGGAGGGATCCAGGTAGATGATGCTGATATACAGGCGGTTCCTGTCCTCTCTGAAGGGATAATCATATGCCCAGATAAACCCGGCCATCTGATCCCCGTCAAAAGCGCCGTACACTACCGCCTTGTCCTGCTCCAGATAATGTTCCAGTTCCCCGCATTTGGCGCGGGCATCCTCCTCCGTATAGGAGTCCATAAAGCGGCTGTTGACAACGCTTTTGTAGATATACCTGCTGATGGTCTCCCTGTACTCATGGCAGAGGACACTGTCGATCTTTCTGATCTCCATTTTACGATCCCTTTTTGATGACTCCGATCACTCTTTCCATGTCCTGCGCGTCATATCTCTGATCGATCGGGATGCAGAGGATATGTTCATAAAGATCATCCGCTTCCCTGCAGATCGCAGGCAGATGCTCCGGCCTCGGCCAGATGACCGGCGCATAGATCCTCTCCTCCCGGAGTTTCAGCTGCAGAGCCCTTCTGTCCTCCACGTACATCGGGAAATACAGAGGCACCGTATCCGGATCCGGCTCCCCGGTGACGGAATGCAGACCGGGCACATCCTTTAGCTCTTCGAACAGGACCCTGTAATTCTCCCTCCTCCGGTCCGACAGCCTTTTCGCGTCGAGCCTGGCCAGGATGGCCTCGGAGGCCGGACTGATCCTGTAACAGCGATCCGCCGCGTCCAGATGTTCCTCGGCGGCGGCGTACATATCCAGGAAGGCCTGTTTGTCCCCTCTGCCGTGATACAGATATTCATATTTGGCATAACAGGCGGCCAGTTTCATCCTGCTGAGCGTCTCATCGCACACTTCGGGCCTGTACGAAAAAAAGCCTGTCCGGCGTACGGCAAACCCGCCGTCAGGCATCCCCGCCCATTTGCGCAGACTTCCCACATAATGATCCGCCGGCAGACGCACGTGCCCGCTGAACAGTGTCTGCGTGACATCTTCCACAAATGTGATCCCTTCACCGGCATGGCTCCGGATCACCGTCCCGCATCCTTTCAGGGAGTCAAAACCGAAATAGCCGTGCACCAGCACGACATCCGGTCTCGCCTTTCCGATCGCTTCTTCCAGTTCTGCCGGTGTTGTCTGCAGCTCCTCCGATACGGGATAGGCCTGCAGCTCATAGCCCCTCTCCAGAAAAGGCTGCAGCACTGATTCACAGGTGTAAGGCGGAACAAGCGCTTTCCTGCTCCGTCCCGCGGCAGGCCGGTCCCTTTCCTCCAGGACCAGCGCGATGGCGGATCTCCCCGTGGAGAGCAGGACTGTGTCCGACCCTCCGAGGCGATACTGTTCCAGCGAGATCCCGCCCGACGGCGTAAGATCCTCCCCGGGATCGATCCAGAAATCACTCCCTATCTCCGGCAGTCTCATTTCGGTGCCCTTTCCACGTTGAGCGGCTGATGAAGAGCATACTCATGACCGTCGACCACGATGTATTTTCTCCCGTCCTTGCCGACGTGCGCTGTCGTGAGATCGGCGACGTCTTTCCTGCCGACGACCTTGGCCAGCGTCCTGCCGATGATCTTCACGTCATTCAGGAAGGAGATATTGCGGACATACTCCAGATCCAGCCCGAAGATCTCCTCCCATGAGAGAAAACTCCGGCCGCTCACCTGCGCGAGGCCGGTAAGGCCCGGCCGGACATCGTGGCGGTGCCTCTCCTCGTCCGTATAATAGGGAAGGTATTCGGGGATCAGCGGTCTGGGACCGATGATAGCCATGTCGCCCTTGACGATGTTCACCAGTTCCGGCAATTCATCCAGGGACGTGGATCGAAGAAACCGGCCGTAACCGTTGAGGCGCTTCTCATCCGGCAGCAGTTTCCCGTTCCTATCCTTTTCGTTGCTCATCGTCCTGTATTTGATCAGTTTGAAGATCTTTTCATGATAGCCGGGACGATCCTGCGTGAAAAAGGGATTCCCCTTCATCTTGAAGGCGCCGAGCAGGGTCAGCACCAGGAGGACCGGCGAGAGCACGATCAGCGCCGCCGCGGACAGCAGAAAGCCCAGAGGCCTTTTGATCAGTCTGGCATACATGCGGGACCTCCTTATCAGTCAAAGCAGCGGTGGATGATCTCGATCACTCTGTCCTGCTGCTCCGGTGTCATCTTGTTGTCGCTGGGCAGGCACAGGCCCCTGCGGAAGATATCCGCGCCCACGTCGATGCCGCTGCCGGCGATGTAGGCGTTGGTGCGGCCTCTGCCGTTCCCGTCCGCCGTCACGAAGGGATTCGATCTGTAGATCGGCTGCAGGTGCATCGGTTTCCAGATGGGCCGGCCCTCGGCGTTGAACGCCGCCAGGGCTGCCAGGATCTCTCCCGGACTGCTCTTGCCCGGTTCGGTCTGCCAGAGTTCCGTCTGCTCCCCTCTCTCGCACGGCGCGAGCGCCTCCGGATCGATGGTCATGCAGGACAGCCAGAAATTGGGGCGGCTCTTCTCTCTGTCCCAGGGGTTCATCCTCACGGGCAGATCGCTGAGGCCCTTCTCATATCGCTCCCAGATGGCTCTCTTCTGGTCGATGTGTTCCTGCAGGTAGGGGATCTGCCCGCGCACGACACCGGCTATGATATTGCTCATCCGGTAATTGTACCCGATCTCCTCGTGCTGGTACCAGGGCGCAGCCTCCCGGCTCTGGGTGGACCATTTCCGGACTTTGTCCGCATCCTCCCGGGAGTCAGTCAGGAACATGCCGCCGGAGGAGCCGGTGATGATCTTGTTGCCATTGAAGCTGATGGCGTTGTAATCGCCCAGCGTGCCGGTCTCCACCCACTTGCCGTGCAGCAGGTACTGCGCTCCGAGAGATTCCGCCGCGTCCTCGATGATCAGTGCGCCGTGCTTCTCACAGATCTCCTTGAGTTCCTCCATCCTGCCGGGCGTACCGTACAGATGGGCCAGGACCACCAGGCGGACCTCCGGATACAGCCGGAATGCCTGCTCCAGCGCCGCGGGGTCCATATTCCAGGTGTCGTATTCCGTATCAATAAAAACGGCCTCCCCGTCCTCATAGGCCACGGGATTGACAGAGGCGTCAAACGTACAGTCGGAGCAGAAGACTTTCCTCCCCTCCAGGGTACCGTGGTCCGGTCTCGCCTGTCCGTAGAGGTTCTCTCCAGCCAGTTTTACCGCCAGATGGAGCGCTGCCGTCCCGGCGGAGAGCGCAACGGCATGCCGACAGCCCACGTAGTCCGCGATCTGCCGTTCCAGTTCATTGATATTAGCGCCGACTGTGGAGACCCAGTTGGTCCGGATCGCCTCGTCGACCCACTTCTGTTCCTCGCCGTGCATCGTGGGGCTGCTCAGCCAGACCCTCTTTTCAAACCGTTCTATCCCTCTGAAGCGCGGATCCTGTGTAAAATCCATCTTTTGTCCTCTTCGTTCTGTCTGTTCTCACTGCCCATTGTCCGCCGGGTGGTAAGTGGTGACCACCTCCGCGATCCTGTCCCGGATATCCCTGCGGTTGTTATAAGCGGCCAGCATCAGCTCCTTCAGCTGTTCCAGGAACCTGTCCACGTCAAAAGCGACCGGTTTCCCGATATGGATCAGTGCGTTCTCGGTCCTCTGCAGGCCCTCCTCCGCCATCAGCTTCTCCTCATAGAGCTTCTCGCCGGGGCGCAGCCCGGTGTATTCGATCTTGATGTCCACGTCCGGCTTGAAACCGGACAGGCGGATCAGGTTCCTGGCCAGCGTGTCGATCTTCACGGGACTGCCCATGTCGAGCACGAAGATCTCGCCGCCCTTCGCATACGTCCCCGCCAGCAGCACCAGGCTCACCGCCTCCGGGATCGTCATGAAGTACCGGATGATGTCGGGATGCGTCACTTTGACGGGCCCGCCGTTCTCGATCATCTTCTTGAAGAGCGGCACCACGGAGCCGTTGCTCCCCAGCACATTGCCAAAACGGACAGCCACGAATTCCGTGCAGATATTCTCAAAGACCTGCCCGCTCCCGTCCTTGTCCGCATTCTCCGTGCCGGTGTGGGTGAAGAGCTGCGGCAGTTCTTCCGGATGGCCCGCCTTGATCTTGGCGTCGAAGCTCTGGATGATCATCTCGCACAGGCGCTTGCTGGCGCCCATGACATTGGTGGGATTCACGGCCTTGTCCGTCGAGATCAGGACAAACCGCTCGCACCCGTGGATCATAGCCGCATAGGCGGTCTTATAGGTGCCGATGGCATTGTTCTTGATGGCCTCGCAGGGGCTGTCCTCCATCAGCGGGACGTGCTTGTGCGCCGCGGCGTGGTAGACGATCTGCGGCCTGAATTCGGAAAAGAGCTGGTACAGCCGCCGGCTGTCCCGGACGGAACCGATCTGCATCTCCAGGTTCAGGGAAGGGTATTTATCTCTGAGCTCGTTCTGGATATCGTAGGCGCTGTTCTCATAGACATCAAAGATGATGAGCTGCTCCGGTCCGTGCGCTGCGATCTGACGGCAGAGCTCGCTGCCGATGGAGCCGCCGCCGCCCGTGACGAGGACCCTCTTGCCGTTGAGGAACTCAAAGACTTCCTTCATATCGGTGTTGATGGGTTCTCTCCCGAGGAGATCCTCTACGGAGACATTCTTCATCCGGCTGGCCGTGACCTCTCCGGTCACCAGCTGGTAGAGCCCCGGCAGAACCTTCAGCTCACAGTCCGTCTCCTTGCAGATATTCAGGATGTCCCGCCGCTGCTGGGCCGTTGCGCTCGGGATGGCCATAAAGATCTTGCGGATCCGGTATTTCTGTACATTTTCCAGGATGGAATCCCGGCCGCCCACGATGGGGACACCGTCCATGACGCGGCCCCATTTGTTGGGCTCGTCGTCGATGATGCAGACGACCTTGTCCTTCACTTCCGTGGCGTGCTGCAGGTCCTGCAGGATCAGCCGTCCGGCGCTGCCGGCGCCGATCAGCATGACGCGGCTCACGTCCTCTCTCTTCCGTCTCTCCCTCATCAGAATGAGAAAACGGTAGGAGAACCGGACTCCCAGCACCAGTACGAACTGGATCAGGGGACCCATGATATAGTAGGAAATGGGCATGCGGCGAAACAGCAGCGTGATGGCGGCGGTGTGGAAGACCGCCGTCAGGACGGAGGACCGGATCACCCCCACCAGCTCCGCGTAACTGGCATAGCGCCACATCCTGTTGTACATCCGCAGGGCCCAGAAGGCCGCCAGGCAGAAGACTGTATAGAAAGGAACGAAGGCGAACCAGGCATCCAGGAATCTCCGGCCGATCCTCGAAAACTGACAGTCAAAACGGAACCAGAGCGCAAGAAAATAAGCCAGGTTCACCGCCACCATGTCATAGAGGACCAGGATCAGAGCGATGCCCTGCCAGTGTCTCAGGCCGGGATGCCGTCTGTTCTTTTTATTCACTTGTTGTTCATCGGTCGTGTGATCTGCCACCTGTGGGCTCCTCTTCGCGGGTCGCACCTGCTGTGCGCCTTTAAGTATTATCTTTTATTATCCTTCAATATACGCAGACCTGTCAACAAAACTCAGGATATCCCAGTGCCCCGCAGATCATGTCCACGGTATCCTCGGCAGTCCCGCCCTCCGTCTCACGGATGATCACGTCGGCGTATCTTTCATACAGCTCCGTCCGCTCGTCGTAGAGTTCCCGCAGCGTCTGGGAGGCGCGCAGGACTACCCCCCGCTGGTGGATGTCCCTGAGCCGCCGCTGCAGCAGCGGATAGTCCACCTGCAGGTAGACGATCCTGCCCTCCGCGGACAGGTGCTTCATGGCCTTTTCGCTGTAAACAGCGCTGCCTCCCGTCGCTATCACGGCGCCCGGGGACCCTGCGTCCGGTGTGATCCCGCAACACACCTCCTCTTCCAGGGCCAGAAAACCGTCTACCCCCTGCTCCCCGATGATCTCGGACAGCCTCCTGCCGGCCCGGCGCTGGATTAGCAGGTCTGTGTCGATATAGTCCAGTCCGAGGACTTTGGCCAGGATGACACCCGCGGTGCTCTTGCCCGAGGCGGGCATGCCGATCAGGATGACGGAGGACATCAGCAGCTCCTTTCTGAAAAAACACTTCTGTGAGACCTCTTGAGTTCTCTTTACAGTAGCTTATTTTCCGAAAAAAGTAAACGTCCCCCTCTTTTGACCTCTTATATTTTTGTAATTTTGTTAAACTTTTTGTAACATTTCTCTTCTCACAGGCATCTTTTTGTGTTACTATGATTTCAGTTACGGGGCATTTCCGGCCCCGGGGGAGGATTCGAAGAGGGCTCAATATCCGCGTCATCGCGTGCTCCGCACGTTCTCTCGCAGGTGTCCTCGCAGTGAGGAGCGATATGAACAGACATTCCAATTTTGTGAAGAAATCGTTACGAAAGCTGTTGACCGTCCTGACCTGCAGCCTTCTGCTGACAGTGACGGGGCTCGGCCCCGTGGCCGGTGCCGCGCTGGAAGCCGGATTTGCTGCCGCAGGGGTGCGGACACAGGACTGTGCCCTCTCCGAACTGGCCGGAGAGCTGGGCGCCGTGCAGGCTGAAGCCGCTGCCGTCAAGAAGGGCTGGCGGAAGGATTCCAAGGGCCACAAGCTCTATTATAAGAACGGCAAGGCCGTCAAGAACCGGTGGCTCAAGGTCTCCGGCAAATGGTATCTGTTCAATAAGAAGGGCTACGCCCTGAAGGGCTGGCAGAAGAGAAGCGGCAAGTGGTATTACATGGATGCTTCCAGCTGTGCCATGAAGACCGGCTGGGTGAAGGTCAAGAATAAATGGTACTATCTGGATCCCAAGGGCGGCCAGATGCTGACCGGATGGATCACCGTCAAAGAGAAGGAGTATTACCTCACTGAGAGCGGGGCCATGCAGACAGGCTGGTTCACGCAGGACGGGAAGAAGTATTACCTGGGCACCAGCGGCTCCAAAAAGACCGGCTGGTACACGCTGAACGGCCAGAAGTATTACTTCGGCACCGACGGCGTCATGGTAACAGGCGCGCAGACCATCGACGACAAGGAGTATGTTTTCTCCGAGGCCGGCGTCATGGTGGAGCCCGCCGAAGAGGCTGCTGCCGCCGCGGCGGAAGCAGAGGCTGCCAAGCCTGCCGTCAAGAAGAAAGTCATCGTCATCGATCCCGGCCACTCCGCCAAGATGCCCGGAGGATCCGTTCCGCTGGGCCCCGGCTCCAAGACCATGAAAGCGGCGGATGCCATCGGAACGCGCGGCGTCGCCACGAAACTGTATGAATATGAACTGATGCTCACTGTCTGCTTCAAGCTCAAGACAGAGCTCGAGAAGCGCGGCTACGAGGTCTACCTGACCCGGACCGACTCGACCACCGCCCACAGCTGCATCGAACGGGCGGAAGTGGCCAATGAGAAGAAAGCTGACGTCTTCATCCGCGTCCACGCCAACGGGAGCTCCAGCAGCAGTGCCAACGGCGCCATGACCATCTGCATCACGAAGAACAATCCGTACATCAAGAGCATGTACAACAAGTCCAAGCTTCTCTCCTCCTGCGTCCTGGACAGCTACGTCAAGGCCACCGGCTGCAGGAAGGAATATGTCTGGGAGACCGACACCATGACCGGCAACAACTGGTCCAAGGTCCCCACCACCCTCATCGAGCTCGGCTACATGACCAATGCGGCCGAGGACAAGAAGATGGCCACAGCCGCCTATCAGACCAAGATGGTCCAGGGCATGGCCAACGGCATCGACGACTATTTCAGGAAGCTCTGATCAAGGACTGGCCGGGATCACCGTTCGCGGCAGCTCCCGGAGATCGGAAACATACCCGTGAACCTGGATATCATTCGCACAGAAAACAAATACATCCTCTCCGCTGAGGAAGCCATCCTTCTCGCGCGGCGCCTGGACACGGTGCTCGCGCGGGATGTGCACTGTTCAGAAGGACCTTACCCCGTGCGGAGCCTCTATTTTGACACGCTGGAGGACCGGGATTTCATCACCAAGCTGGACGGCGACCCCGTGCGGCGCAAGATCCGCCTCCGGACCTACGCGCCCGGCCGCAGTCCCTGCCGGCTCGAGATGAAAGAGAAGAAAGGCTCCCTGCAGAGAAAACTGGGTCTCCCGGTCTCCTATCAGGCCGCGACCAGGCTCATGAACTGCGACTACAGCGCGCTGACCCGCTACATGGGCCACGGGGACAAGGCAGCCCTGCATGAGGCTTCCGGCTCCTGCAGAAAAGCCGTCCGCTTCTACACCGCCATGACCCTGGGCTGCTACCGTCCGGTGACGATGGTGGAGTATGACAGGCTCGCTTTCGTCTACCCCTACGGGGACGTGCGGCTCACCCTGGACAGTCACATCCGCTGTTCGGAATCGGACCATGACATCTTCCGGGAGAGATCCGATTACAGCTGTTATCCCGAGGTCTATCTGAACGACCGCGTCATTCTGGAGGTCAAGTTCAGCGGCCGGCTGCCGCGTTTCATCTCACGCGCTCTCCAGCCGTACCACCTGACCCAGACCGCCGCCAGCAAGTATATGCTCAGCCGTCCCGCTCTCTATGAGTTCATCCTGTGAGGAACGTCATGACCAAAGAACAGATCTTTGAATACTTCTACACCAACAGCGCCAACTTCGGCGTCCGCGACCTGCTGTTCACCCTGGCCTCCGGCCTGGTGATCGGACTGATGATCTATCTGACCTACTGGGTCACCTACCGCGGCATCACCTACAACCGCCGCTTCAACCAGTCCCTGGTGGTGATCCTCCTCATCGCGGTGGTGATCATGCTGATGATCAGCAGCAACATCGTCATCTCCCTGGGCATGGTCGGCGCGCTGTCCATCGTGCGTTTCCGCACGGCCGTGAAGGACAGCCGCGACACCATCTTCATCTTCTGGGCCATCGCGGAGGGACTCTGCGTCGGTTCTCAGAACAACCAGCTGGCGCTGATCACCACGCTCTGCATCGGCATCGTCCTGATGCTGGGCAGCATCGTCCCGGCGGGACGCAACAAATATCTGGTGGTGGTCCGCGGCGGTCACACGCCCATCGACAACACCGATCTCACACGCCGGATGAAGCCTTTTGTCCACTCCAGCCGCATCCGCAGCGCGAGCCGGGCAGACGATCACACAGAGCTGATCATCGAGGTCCGCGCCCGCAAGGATCTCACGCTCCGTCTGGCCGAGGCCGTCAACAGCGTGGAAGGCGTGGAGAGCGTCAACTGGATCTCCGAGAGCGGAGACGCCATAGGATGACCGCGGATTTGTTACCGGGAACTGCAAGATGAATGAGCTGGCTCGCAAAAAACTGAATCGTCAGAGGATCTTCAAGATCATCCTGACGCCTTTTCTCATAGCCCTGTTCGGAGGACTCCTGTACAGGGCTGTGCTTTATTATTGGCAGCAGGACTACGGCACGCTGACGGCCGTTCTCTCCCACCTGGACGGGGAGGCGATCACCTTCAGCGAACCGGACGGTGTCTGTGATTCCTCCGTGGATCTGTCCCTGCAGATGCACAGTGATCTCCCCGAGGACGCCCGGATCTTCTACACCCTGGACGGCTCGGATCCCGTCAGGGAAGGGAGCGGCGGCTATCAGGGACTGTCAGAGGATGCCGATGTGGAGCGCTATTTTGCCCCCATCCACCTGACCCCCGGCACGCAGCCGGTCACGATGGTGACCGTCAAGGCCTGTGTTCAATGGAAAGGCGAAAGCAGTCCCGTACAGACCCATTACTACCTCATCACCAGGGATCATGACATCTATACTGTGATGCAGGATCTGTATACCGTTGCCATCACGGCTCCCGATGAAGCCCTCTATGATTACGACACAGGTATCCTGGCGGATGGTCGCTGTCATGATGAAGCCGTTGCTGCCAGGGAGGACGACGAGACCGCACCGGACCCCGCCGGGATCGGCAACTGGTCCCAGGAGGGGGATGACTGGATCCGTGCGGTCCACCTCTCTCTGTTCTCCCCGGAGGGGGAGCTGATCCTGCAGCAGCCGGCAGGACTGTCCGTGTCCGGGGATGCTTCCAGGCAGCGTGCCCCTGTCTCCCTGGTCCTGACGGCGGACCGGGCTTTCGAACAGGCCTGGGAGGAAGGGAATACCGGGATCATCCCCGCAGTGGAGGAGGATCCGGAAGAGGAGGAGGTCCGTTTCTCTCCTCTCACTTTGTTCCATGCCGCCGGGGAGAACGCTCTGTCTGACGTCACCGAGTACAGAAAACTCCGCCTGCGGTCCATGAACCAGGCCTTCCGGGATATCCAGACCGCTTTCTTCACCCGCATCGCGCTGGAGTGCGGTTTCGACGGCGCGGCTCCCGACGAGCGATCGCTGGTCCTTTTGAACGATGAGCTCCATTCCCTGGCCGATCTGCAGCCCAACTACACGGACGGGTGGCTGAAAAGGAGATTCTTCCTGCCGGCAGGTGCAGTCATAGAGAAGTACAAGGGATCCGAGACCAGCGTCCTGACGGATATGGGCGTGATCGATCTGGTCCTGGCCGATCTGCGGCAGGAACAGAATCGGATATCCCTGGAAGAAGCCGTGGATGTCAGGGATCTCCTGTTTTATTACGCCATCCAGATCCTGGCCGACAACCGGGACTGGCCGCAGAGAAATACAGGAGCCTGGCGCTTCAGTACCGGTCCGGAGAATGATTCTCCTTATGCTGACGGAAAGATCCGTTTCCTTCTGTATGACGCGGACCACATCTTTCAGGTGCCTTCCGAGGTCAGCATGTTCAACAGGGAACTTCTGCCCCGGCTCATGGAGACCGAGAACAGTGTTTTTGCGTCTCTCATGCAGAGCGATCAGTATCGCCGTCTCTTCCTGACGATCGTCTGCGATCTGCTGGATACCGGTTTCCGGACAGAGCACCTCACAGAGATCTACGATGAGATATACAGTTCCTATAAAGATCAGCTGGAGATCCTGGAGATGACGGATCAGGACGGCCTGTCAGAGCTGGAGGGGAACGTCCTCACCCGGCGGGAGATGATAGTGCATAGGGAAGAAAACTTCCGCTCCGAACTGCGTTTCCTGCTCCCGGAGGAGGACGGGGAACTGAGGTCCTACCGGATAGAGGCCCCGCAGGGCGTCACGCTGCAGTGGGGCGTTCGCAGCCTTACGGGCGGAACTGACAGCAGTGCCGTGAGCACAGCTGCGGGACGTTATTACACGGACTGTGACGTCATCATCACTGCCTCCCCTTCTCCGGGCAAGGTCTGGGACCACTGGATCGTCAACGGCCAGGCCGTGTCACAGGGGGATCCTGCTCTTTCGGAGGACGGCCTTCAGCTCGATCTGGGCATCCTCATGAAGAGGACAGAAGGGCCCCTGCTCATACAGGCGTCTGTTCGCCCCTTTGACGGGCCTTCCCTGGTCATCTCCGAGGTGTCCTCCAAGGACGGCCGCGACTGGATCACCCTGTACAATGCCGGTACTGCTCCGGTCTCTCTGGGTGACTATCAGCTCTTCAACACGCGGACACAGGCTTACAACGATCTGTCCAGCAAAAAACTGGCCCCTGGCAGAGAGATCCGTCTGGGCAGCAAGCAGAGCATGCTCACGCAGGTGGGCGGCGGTCTGGTCACTTTCCGGATCCGCCAGGGGGACGGGATCTATCTGCTGCTCAGAAATTCCGCAGAGACGGAGGAGCAGGCAGAGGAACCTTCCGAAGAGGTCTATTTCCCTCACTCCACGGTCATCGATCACGTGATCGTCCCCCGCATGTGCGACGGAGAGGTGTACTGCCGATGCAGAGATGCTTCCGGCGCTGTCACCGCCTTCCACTGCTTCCGGATCGATCCCGCCACTCAGTGAGTTCCGCTTCTATACCAGATCATTATCCTTACAACTGCCGCAAAAAAAGGAGGTGCAGAGCTCTCGCTTCTGCACCTCTGTTTTGTTTTTAATGTACTGTGCGGCTCAGATACCCGATCCCGATCCTTCCGTCTGTGTCCCGGTCTCTTCCGTCTCCTCCTCGATAGGTACAGGGAAGGTGGCTTTGACACTGGGAGCCTTGCCCTTGACCAGTGCTCCGCCGGAACTGAAGGTGTAGGTCACTTTGCCGATCTTCTGCTTGCCGGTGAGCATGACGCCGCTGCTGTTGAAATAGTAGATCTTGCCGTCGATGCTGATCCAGCCGGTCTGCGCGACGCCTGCGGCGTCTGCGTAATACCATTTTCCGCCGTACTTGAGCCATCCCTCTGTGAGCTTGCCGATGGAATCGAACGTATACAGCTTCCTGCCGACTTTGGTGCAGCCCTTGGCGATGGCGCCGTCGGCCTTCACATAGATGCGGATGAGCTCCTCAACGGTCTCCATGACCTGTTCCGCGGCTCCGGATCCTTCAGCGGAGGTATCTCCCGAGGCGGACGAGTCCGCGGCAGTCTCCACTGCTCTCTCTACGCGGACGAGGATCTCTTTCCAGCCGGAGGAGACCGCTCCGTCCTCTCCCACCATGTACTCGACTTTGCCGATGGTAAAGGTGCCGGTGCGCATCACGCCGCTGCCGTTGAAATAATAGATCTTGCCGCCGATGGTCTGTTTGCCGATGACGCGGACGCCGGCCTTGAGATAATACCATTTGTCATCCAGCTGCTTCCAGCCGGAGACCTGGCTGCCGTCCTCGCCGGCATAGTAGTAGTTCTTGCCGATCTTGACCCACGTGTTGGTACGCAGCACACCGCTTCCGTTGAAGAAATAGTACTTGGTACCGATCTTGGCGCGGCCTGTGGTGATGGTCCCGTCTGACTTACAGTAGACCTTGACGCCGTCCCAGGTCTTCCATCCTCTGCCTACGACACCGCTCTCGCCGGCAAAATAGGTCTTCTTGCCGACCTTGATGTAGCCGCGGCGCATGACGCCGGCCGAGGTGAAGTAATACACTTTCTTGCTGATCGTCTGTTTGCCGGTGACGGCTGTACCGTCGCTCTTCAGGTAGCTCCAGCTGTCCCCGCGGACCTGCCAGCCCTTGAGCATGTGGCCGTCCTCTGCGAAGCAGTACCAGTTCGTGACCTTGGTGGTGACTTTTTTCTTTTTGACAGTTTTGGTCACTGTTTTGGTGATCTTCTGCCAGCCGGTCAGCATCTCGCCGCTTCCGGTGAAATAGTATCTGCTCCCGGCGATGGTCTGCCAGCCGGTCTTCATAGCGCCGGTGGAAGCATCCAGATAGTAGCGGATGCCGTCGATGTCCTGCCAGCCCCTCTGAAGGATGCCGCCCTCATCAAAATAGTACCATTTGGTGCCGATCTTGTTCCATCCGGTGGCAAAAGTCTCATCACTCTTGACATAGAATGTGACGAGATCCGCCGTGATCTTGTCGGCATACCAGGTGTACCATCCGCCGCCCTGGGTGTGCTGTACGGCATCCGCGGCCAGCTCTTTGGCTGCGTTATACGTAAGCATCCGGATCTCGCCGCCGGTCAGATCCGCGACGAGCGCCGTCTTCTGCCTGTTCTGGAAATAGATGGCCGTTCCCTGCTCTGTCAGATAATAGTAGCTGGGGAGGGAGTTGTCCGTTTTCAGTGTCTTGCTGACCACGTAGACGGAAGGACTGACGTTCTCCAGCGCCTCCTTGCTGCCGGCGTTGTAATACCCGTGATGCCCGGCCTTCATGATATCCACGGAGCCGAACTCCTGTGCGATCAGGGCCGTCATATCCTGCTCCAGGTGATCGGAGGATTCCATGTCCGCCATCAGCAGGACCTTCCGCTCGGGATCCGTCTCCGTCGCGGCCTTGGTGACCAGCGTGACGATGCTGTTCTGGTTCTCGTTGGTGAGCTTGTTGTACGCGTTGTCTTCCGTGGGTGTGTGCACGTTGAAGAGCCGGATCACAAAATCTCCGAAATCGAAGGTGATCCTGTCCGCCAGATCCGACCGCTCATCCGTCGCATAGGATGCGCCGAGGCTCTCCAGCGCCTCCTCCGACGGCTCATTGACATGCAGGAAGGTCGCTCCCTTGCCTGCCATGGCTTTCTGCGCCTGCGCATAGTGCTTGCCGTTGTACCACTTCTTCTGCTCTTCAGTGGTGATCGGCACGTAGTCCTTGAAGATGTAGACCGTCGTCTCATCGATATAGGACTTGCCCTCCGCGTTCAGCGCCTTGACCAGGTCCGGGATACCGCCGATGTGGTCGGAGTGGGAGTGCGTTCCCATGACAAAATCCAGATGCAGCACGCCGATCTGCTTCAGGTAGGCGGCGACCGTCTTGCCGTTCATCTTCTTGTCATCGTTCGATCCCAGCTTGCTGGCCGAGGGATTGGACGTGTCGATCAGGCCGAACCGGCCGTTGCTCTCGATCAGGATCGCGTCGCTGGAGTGCAGCGCCGCCGCATCTCCGATGAAGTGGATCATGTCCCGGACGCTCTCGATGGGTCCGGGCTCGTCCGGATCTTCCGGATCGGTGGTCCCGGGCTGATCGGGGTCTGTCGGATCCGTGGTCCCGGGCTGGTCCGGGTCTGTCGGATCCGTGGTCCCCGGCTGCGTCGGGTCTGTCGGATCGGTGGTCCCGGGCTGGTCCGGGTCTGTCGGATCCGTGGTCCCCGGCTGCGTCGGGT